>DKBK01000142.1 GCA_002451135.1 Nitrospiraceae bacterium UBA6902 | reverse complement strand
CTGAGAATGTTCTTGAGAAATGTTGTTTTTCCGGCCCCGAGGATACCGCATACGATTGTTGTTTTCATAGACATCCAGGTTGATCTACGACGCAATAAACTCCATCACCAGTTTCTTGACTTCCAGATGATGAAGGGGGATGTTCGGTACTTTTGCGTTTCCGGGAAGGGCCAGGGCGTGAATGAACTTCAGGCCATGTGCAGGGCCTTTCATTGCATCAACAAGCTGTTTTTTCCCTGCTGCCTTCATAACGTTTGGAATACCGCATCCCCTTGCCAGGAGCGCAAGGTCAACACATGAAACAGTCAGTGTCGGCTGCTCGCCTGTTGAACCATAGGAGCTGTTGTCAACGGCAAATATGGTAAGGTGAGGCGGATTAAGGTGTGCTGCGGTTGCAAGCGTACCGGGATTCATGAGGATGCTGCCGTCGCCGTCAATAACGACAACTTCCTTGTTGGTGGAAAGGCTTATTCCCAGCCCAATCGGGGTCGCCATTCCCATGCTCCCGAGCATGTAAAAGTTCGAGGACTGGTGCGTAAGTGCGTATAACTCTTTTGACGGAATGCCAAGATTGCAGACAACCACTTTGGAATCAAGATACGGCGCAATGACCTCCAGCATCTTATAGCGCGTCAATCCGGGGGATGACGCTGGATTAATGTTGCCATACGGACACTTCAATGCNNGCTGATATCACCCGCGGTGCTGACCGTAGAAAATGGGATCCCCGCGCCTTTCAGAATCCCGGGAAGCCTTTGCCCCATCGGGAACTGGGCTGCAATGCCTTCTTTATAAATACCCCGCTGGCTCACGAATATGGCCAGAGGCAGTTCATAGAAACCGGTGAGGGACAGAAGGGCGTTTATCATATTCCCTATTCCCGAGCTCTGGACAAACATGGCGGGCCTCTTCCCTGCAAGCGCCATCCCCGCGGAAATGCCGACTCCTTCTTCCTCCCGTGTAAGGGGGACGTGGGCAAATTCCTTTTTTACCCGCTCAAGGAGGAACTTGATCCTGTCGCAGGGGAGTGAAGATACAAAATCAATGGAGTTTGATTTCAGGACTTCTATGAGCCTGTCTTCAGAAGAGTGCACTTCAATTCCTTTATTTCCTGATCGGATATATTTTTTGATATAAATATGGGCTTGACCCTGTGAGTGCTCATGTCCTGTCTCAATCTCTTTTCCCCGCCGCCTGTGATATTCAGCAATATAATATCATTCTTTTCAATATGTTTTTCCCTGACTGCCTCCTGCAGCGCTGCAACTGCCACCCCGGCAGCAGGAACAATATCGATCCCTTCCGCACGTTCAAACAGGTCCATGGCGGCAAATACCTCGTCGTTCTCGATGCCGTACATCCTTCCGCGGGTTGCCACAAGCGCGTCATACACACCTCCCTGAACCGAGTAGGCCGGGTATCGCGTGGAAATGACCCTGGTCGTGATCTTTTCAATAAGTTCGGGATTCAGGTCTTTCGCAAATAGCCTCCTGCTCCCCTTATTCCACGCCTTGACCATCGGGGCAAAGGGCAGGTTCTGCGCCAGATGAAGGACAGGGGCCTTCCATCCGTATCTTCCGTCGCGGAGAAATCTCCCCGCCATTTCCCACGCAGCGATCGCGCCTGTTCCGCTGCCTACGGCCTGAACGTACCGATCAGGAAGCCTCCCCATTTTTGAGACTGCTTCAAGCATGACTATCCCCAGTCCGTCCCTCTTGGCGATATTTTTTACGCCGCCTTCAAAGGGATATCCCAGATCCAGTGATATTCTCCTGGCAAGGTCGATCGCATCTGAATAGTCTCCGTCCTCAAGGGCAAGGGTGGGTATCCTCAAGGACTCCTCCAGATACCACATCTCAAACAGGCACATTCTCGGAACGATAATGATGACGGGGAATCCCGTTACCGTTGAAAGATGGGCAAACGCCCGTGCCGTATTTCCGGCAGAGGCTACCACCATCCCTTCAATACCGCCGCTGCGAGCATTTTGGAGCACAACTGCCGCTTCAAATTCTTTGAACGTGCAGGTGGTGATCATTGCCCCCTTTTCAGGCCAGTATCCGTTAAATGCAATGTACAGACCTTCCAGGCCGAGCTGTTTTGAAAGACCCTCTGATTTGTACACAACGGGGCCTGGCTGGTTGAAGGCGGGGTCGTGCACGGGCAGCCAGTTGAACCTCCATACACCGCTCTTGTCGCTCTCGGTAAATTGGGCTTCCCTGTAATCAGTGACAAGGAGGGCGTCCTTGCAGTGCTCGCAAAAGGCGCAATACGTCTCTTTCAGTACGATCCCGCATTTCCTGCATTTAATTTTGTAGTGGCTCATAGGACCCTCAATTAAGTAAATGGAGCCTGCTAATATTAAACCGTCATTCCCGCAGTCTTTTGAGCGGGAATCCAGTCTTCTAAAGGTGTTCTGGATGCCCGATTAAAAACTTCGGGCATGACGAAAAAATAAAGCACTTTATAAACAGACACTAAATCAGTTCCGACACCAGCTCCATGATATCCACGATCTTTATCTGATGGTGGTGACCTGTCATGGCTTCGTTGACCTTTTCATAACATGCCGGACAGCTGAGGATGAGTTTGTCTGCCTTTTTTTCAACGGCTTCGTCGATTGTCAGCCTTCCCATGGCAATGGCGTTTTCGTGATATACCTTCCGAGCTGCCCCCCCCGCGCCGCAGCACCGAGAGTTGACACCGTGCCTGTCAAATTCAAGCAGCTCAATGCCGGGGATGTTCTTCAGGATAGCCCTCGGTTCGGCGATCACGCCCACCCCCCTGCTCAAATAACAGGGGTCATGATAAATGATCCTCTCATTTAGGCCTTTTCTGAATCGAAGCTTCCCCTTTTTCAGGGCATCATCTACAAACTGGGTGATATGTCTTATCTTGAAGGGAAGTTTTTTTCCGTAAAAGACCGGCCAATCTCTTGCCATTATATTCACACAGCACGGGCAGGAGCAGACAAGCATCTTTACCCCCCTTGCCGTATAAGCCTCGACGAGTCTTTTAGTTAAATCCCCCAGCATATCGTGCTGTCCGGTTATGAACAGGGGAAACCCGCAGCACACCTCCTCTTCAGGNNTCAGGAAACCACGGTGAGTACCTCTTGTCCACGGGTTCGGCATAGGGGTTCCCTGTGTCCTTGACCTTCTGCGGCATATCACCCTGTGCCCCCACAGGTGCGAGACCTCTCTTGACCATCTCTTTTCTCAGCACCGGCCAGAGCCTCTGATTGAACAGCCCGACCGGGCAGCTCTGCCCGCAGGCGCCGCACACGGTGCATTCATAAAGCGCGGCGGTAAGGTCCTGAAACAATTTCGGGTCGATGTTCCCTTCGCCAAATATTTTCGATTTCAGCCCGTCCGTCTCCCGGATCAGTTCCCTGAACATCCGGATCTTCTCCGGCGGCGATATCTCCGGTCTGCCCGTGACCTGCTGAACAGGGCATACCTTCAGGCATTCCCCGCACTGCGTGCATGCATCGAGTTCCACGCGCTGGACTTTTGATAGTTCGCTGCCAAAAGGTCTCTTACTTTTCATGCATCACCTGGTCAAGGCCTTCTTCACGTCTCCTGGCGTCCATGGTAATTACGGGGGCCGTGATCAAATGGAACGGCAGAAAGGGAATTAATAAAAGGACCAATGTGAAATGGACGACAAAAAAAGGGCTGTCAGGCAGGGCATATGGCCTGAATCCCAGGATGCCTGATATAAAATCCTTTACATCAAGGACATCGGGCTGAAAAAGAATCCCCATCAACAGCCCGGTTACACTGATCATGAACAACACCGTGATCAGGAAAATATTATACGACGAAATATATCTGTCTCTCCCGGCCGCAATTCTCAACATCAGCAGGAGTATAAGAGTAAAGGGCAGGACATACCCCGCTTTTATCCCTGCGGGCTCCATAAGAACAATGAAAGCGGGCACAGGCTCCATGAAGTACCAGGCATGTCTCAGGATAATAAGCATGAGAGATACATGGAATGTCCACGAGACAATCCACAGGGCCCTGTTTGTCCTGAACAATCTCCTGAAAAGGATTATGTCCATGAGCACCGCTCCTATCGTGCCTGCAGACATGGCTTTTACCCCCGGGCTGACGGACGGCCTCTTTTCAGTCTTAATCCACGATAGTACATGCATAATGAATCGCCACAGACATACGGCAAATGAGATATATGCAGTAATCGTTAATATCGTTCCCATAATCCAGTCTTAATCAGGGCCGGTTTCACTATTGCTGTGCTCCCTTCTGAATTGTATGGTCACATCCTCCGGCAGGCACAGGCCCAGCTCCACTTCAGCCGCTTTTAATATCGCACAGGGGACAGGACATGCTGCATGCTTCAGATGTTCCGCCGCGGACCTGTACACAGGGTTGCTGATATGGTTTGTAAAAAGACTCCTCATATCGAGCAAAGAAATGTCCTTACGCATATTCATGATCATCTCACATCCGGTTTCTAGGGAAATGGCGATCTTCCTTCCTTTCTCTTTCCGGGCTGTTATGAAAACCATAGCACCACAATTGCCTGCATTAACTTTTATCTTTGTCATATAAAAAACGTTTCACGCGGGTGGACCAGTTTTATTCACCCCTTGATCGCAACCTTGCTGCCCGTCTTTTCGAGCAGCGCTTTTAAATTCGGGAAAGAGTCTTTCATATGGGGGATATGCATTGCCTGCATGAATTCCTTCTCGAATGTCGGGTCTGTGGCGATCTCGATGAACTCGACCCACCGTGACCTTTCATCTGCCTCAACCCGTTTCCCTTTGCTGATAAGCGCCATTCTTGCGCCGTCGCCTGCCGCGTTACCCACCGCATACACCTTGTCTATTGGGCAGTCAGGAAACATCCCGAGTGTCATTGATGCCTCCCTGCTGATATGGCTTCCGAACGCGCCGGCAAGAATGACCCTCTCGAGCTTTGTAATGCCAAGCTTCTTCATCATCAGTTTTGCCCCTGCATACAAGGCGCCTTTGGCCAGTTGAAGCGCCCGCACATCCGCCTGGGTGACGGTAATATCAGTGCCTATGGATGTCTCTTCTGCCCACGCAAGGACATACTCCGGCCTGCCGTCGGTATCCTGTCTCACCCTCGGTGTCTGCAGGTCTTTAACAAACCTGCCCGATTTATCGATGATCCCGGCCATGAACATTTCGGCGACAACTTCAATAATGCCGGAACCGCAGATGCCTTTTGCATCGACTTTTGCAAGATGTGAATGCCAGTCTGTTTTCCCTATTACCTTGTACCTGGGTTCCTTTGTGTCAGGGTCGATCTGCACCACTTCAATGGCCCCCGGCGCAGCTCTCATACCAAACTTGATCTGGGCGCCTTCAAAGGCCGGACCTGTGGCGCAGGAGGTGGAACAGACCTTGTTCTTATTTCCCATTAAAAGCTCTCCGTTCGTACCGATATCAATCACAAGCACCATATCATCCTGGTTGTAGGGCTCCTCGGCAATTAGGACGCCCACATTGTCCGCTCCGACAAAACCCGCTTCAATCGGCAGGACATGGACATATGCGGCGGGATTGATCTTCAGCCCGATGTCCCGCGCCTTGATATTCAGGGAACTCTGTACCGCGGGGATAAAAGGCGAACGGCCAATATAGATCGGATTGAATCCCAGGAGAATGTGGTGCATTGCGGTGTTGAATACTATTGTCAGGTCATCAATCGCAAAGCCCGGATGGGGACCGTCTTTTTTAATCTCGGAAACGACCCTCTCAATGATTTCGTTAAGACCGGTGATGATTGCCTTCTGCATGGTCTCCAGTCCTTCGGGATTCGTCATTGCATAGGTAATGCGAGACATCACGTCCTCTCCGTATGGCACCTGGGGGTTCATCATGGATTCGGTGTTTACGACCTTTCCCGTAGTCAGGTCCGTGAGATAGCCTACGCATGTCGTGGTCCCCACATCAACCGCAAGACCATAAGCTACTTCTACAAACCCCGGCTCTGCCTTGATTATCTCACGGTCCATCCATACGGTCACTGTCGCCTTCCATCCGCCTTCCCTGAGCGTGTCCTGCAGGTCTTTCAGTACCGTGTAATCAAATACGAGTCCTTTAAGGCCGTAGTCATCTTCGAGAAATTTAAGTACCCGCTCAACGTCTCCGGTCGTCATCTCATGGATCGTAGGAGCGGGGAGATCGACATTGTATTTCTTTATTGCGGGGTCAAGGGGGATGGAAAGTTCCTTTGCCGCCTTGCGCACGACCTGTTTGCCGGCCCTCGAACGTTCCGGGACAAAGACCTTAACATCGCCGCGGACCTCTGCGGTGCAGGAGAGGCGTATACCCGGACCGTCTTCAGGTTTGATATGCTTTCGTTCATCTTCTATAAGAGGGGAAAGATGGGACATCCCTGATTCGATATTGTCCTTTTCAAAATATCCCTCTTCTATCCTGACCTTGCACTTCCCGCAGACCTTCTTGTTGCCGCATAATCCCTCAATATCCACACCAAGTGACTGAGCAGCCTCAAGCAGCGTCTTTCCCTCCTCTACTTCACCCCTTCTTCCGGAGGGCTGAAAAATGACTTTATGTTTTTTCATAAACTCCTCTTCGTAATCACAGGGTTCAGGGGATAACGTATAATGTTCACTTGTCGGTTTTTCATTTTTTTATCCTCATAACTGAAGACCACCAACTAACAACTTGTTCTTGTCATCCGGCCCCTCGACCCCTTTTTTATAATATGTTTTCTGCCATATGGACAGATATTAATGCACAATCCACAATTCGGTTTGCCATTGACGGCCCTGCTGCCCTGCTTGTGGTCTTTGCAGTTCTGCAGTTTGACCAGTTCTATGTATGGATCATTTGTTGACCAGGTGCTTCCCGTAATCGCCCCGGACGGACAGTACTCGACACAAAGGCTGCACGACCTGCAAAGACTTTTTGTATACGGTTTCCCTGGTTTCAGCGGCGCATCCGTAAGAACGGTTGCAAGTGACAGCCGGGGCCCGTATTCAGGGCTTATCAGGAGTCCATTTTTGCCGATCCAGCCCAGACCGGCGCATGTCGCGGCCATCTTATGCGGGAAGAGCGGATAGAGTTTTGCGATAAAAGAATTCTTTATCCTGTCCGAATCAGCCGGGATGCTCAGATATTTATACCCTCTGGCTTTAAGCATTTCCACGGCCTTTCTTTTCAGCGCGGCCAGAAGGCTCACGGTGTTTTCATTCAGGTTCCTTGAGACACCGATGGAAATGGCCTTTGTAAGATGTGCGATCTCCGGTTTCAGTATCCCTTTGACATCGGCAAAGCCAACGATATCGGCACCCGCTTCCAGAAGCGCGCTTCTGATCACTTCATTCATTACGCCTTCTTTTCCTCGGCCTCCTCTTTCAGTTTCTTCAGAGAGCTGATCATATTGATTGCGTCCTTAAGGGCGTTGTTTGCGTCAGGAGCATAGCCGTCCGCTCCCCACTTTTCAGCGATGTCCTGTGAGACCGGCGCACCGCCAATCATTATCTTTACATCGGGATTCTTGGCCTTCAGATCGTCAATGACCTTTTTCATTCCCACCATCGTCGTGGTCATCATGGCGGAAAGACATACCAGGTCAGAGTGTGTTTTCATCTGTTCTTCGACGAACTTGTCGAGGGGCACGTCCTTGCCGAGGTCATAGACCTGAAAGCCCGCAACGTCGAACATCATCTTGACGATGTTCTTGCCTATATCATGCACATCACCTTCAACCGTACCGATTACGACAGACCCCCTGAGGCCGAGATCAAGCTGTTTCACATGCGGTTTTAAAATATCCAGCCCGGCGTAAAGGGCATCGGCGCACATCAGAAGTTCGGGGACAAAGTACTCCTGGGCCTCAAAGAGCCTCCCGACTTCTTCCATGCCGCTGACGAGCCCGTTGAATATGGCGTCATTTGCATCCATCCCCTCTCTCAGGGCTTCATCAGCTCCCTCCTTGGCCGCATCTTCGTCATACTGGATGACCGCATTCTTTAACCTCTCCAGTATCTCCTTTTTCATGTCTTCAGTTGCCATTCGTTACCTCCTGTATTTTTTTACCTCATCCATCATCGCATGGAAATTTTCCGGCGGGACTGTCGGCCAGATGTCACACCCCGGCCATACCGCGCTCACCCCGTTGTCCAGGCATCCTTTCATGGTCTCCCTGACCTGGTCTTGCGACCCGGAGACAAGGATGTTATAGGGGTCGTAATTACCGAACAATAGCGCCTTTTCCCCGATCTTCTTCCTTGTCTCGGCAATATCGTTTTTCTGGTCAACGCTGATGGCCCTTGCCCCGGACTCAAGCATGAACACGGCGATATCATTGGTCTTGCCGCATATGTGGAGGACGTTGTGTCCCTTCAGCCCGGAGAATATCTTTGTGAGATAAGGGAGGATCAGGCTTTTGAATACCCTGGGGCTTAACACATCCGAGGTGGCCCCCATTTCTCTTACCGTTATGTAATCAGCTCCTGCGGCTTCGTATTCTCCCGCGATGACAATGAGCGCGTCTGCGAGCATCCCGAGGAGCTTCCCGACCTTATCGGGCTTCTTGAAAGACAGCTTCAGCAATGTATTCAGCTCCATGATCTGTCCCGCAAGCGTGAACGGTCCGAGGACATGGGCGCCAATGGCAACATCATGTCCGATGTCGTTTTTCAAGAGCTTTATAACCTCTTTCATCATGGGGACCCTGCCCCTGCCGGCAAGATCAGAGGGTATCTGAATATCCATTTCATCTTCCGTATTAATAAGTTTTGTTTTGATAGTAGGATAGAGGATGTCTTCTACATGAGAATATACGTTTATCTCACATCCCAGCGCCTCAGCCTCCACGCAAAGGTCAAAGGGGACCACCGCGCATTCAAAACCGAAGAGTTTATATGATGACGCAGCGGAGTCGGCCATCATTTTTGCGTCCGAATGTACTGCCGCGAATTTATATCCGAATTTTTTAAGGCCCTCCGCTGTTACATTTCCCATACCGCTGAAACAGGGCGGCCTGTCGATTTCGTCGCCTGTAAAGAGTCTGAGGACCCTTTCCCGTGAAGTTAAGCTATGTACCGGCATACAACCTCCTTTTTGATCACTGATGTCATTTCCTTGCTTCTCCTGCGATAAGCTTTTCAAGAAAGTCTGCGAAATATTTCCTGACCGGCAGGGCGCTGTTTTCAGGAATCTTCCTTGTCTCATCATATACAAATGTGGAAAGCATTATGTGGGCCGTTGCAACTGCAGGGAATATCCTGGGGGCAGTCACGATAGGCCCGTAAAAATTAAAATCGCTCCACAGCGCCGATGCCATGCCCTGCGCCACAGCGTCCATTGCCCTGAATCCCTCAAGCCCCCATACGTCCTTTGCTTCTTTCCACATGTGG
>DKBK01000088.1 GCA_002451135.1 Nitrospiraceae bacterium UBA6902 | reverse complement strand
AGCCCCCACAGGAGTCCCTTCACATTTTCTTCAAAACTTTAAGCTATGTTACAGGTGAACCATTTTACGCATCACCCTCGCCGGCAGCCGGACGATCGGCTGCCGGCACCTCCTTTACATCCCCTTCTCTGAACAAATAAAAATTATATAAATGGGTAGATTTCAGAGAATTATCATCAGTATAATAAACTGCCTATTTTCCTTAATGCTTATTGGATTAAGAAAGAGAGCAATGCCACGCAACCGCAGATCATCTAACAGATTCGATGTTCATATTGTAGGAGAATTTCAATCATTATCAATGCCGGCCATGTCGTTTCTTGGGATAACAAGAGATTTTTCATGCGGGGGGTTCAGCATTGAATCACAATGTTCTGAACTCGCCCCCGGAGATAATCTGGCCTTTACATTCAAGCATCCTGAGCGTGATGTAGTCGTCTCGACGGAGGGGGAAATAGTATGGAAACAGACTGCCGATAAATTCATCTGTCTTATGGGGATAAAGTTCAGGGACATCTCTGAGTCTGTGAAAAGCGGGATATTAAAGATACTATCAGCGNNGAGGAAACAGGGCAGGAACACAAGCATGACGCAGCATATACGGAAACAGACCGGGGGAATAAAAAAAACGTATCCACAATAATTGCAGTCACTGCTGCCATTGTCTTATCTTTTTCACTTCCCGCACCGCTTGATGATATGAGCAAGGGCGTTTCAACTCCTGAACTTGAATCAGTAACCTCCATATCCGGTCAGGACGATGAAGAAAACCCGCTATTGTCCCTTGCAGATAATAGCCCGCTCCATGGACTGGTTCAAGGGCCCGCGTATAAATCATCACCGCACACAGACGTGGCGGTACTGGTAAAAGATGAAGCGGCACAACCCGGGCTCACGCCGACTGACAGCGCCGGCCCTGATACTACCGGGTTCTACATCCAGGTTGGTTCATGGAAAAATCCTGACTATGCCCACGAAACACGGGACCAGTTAATTGAATATTATCCTGATGCATACATAGTGGTGGAAAAGGGATTTCATGTCATCAGGATCCCGGGCATCATGACAAAAACAGAGGGCAACGGGATAATAAAAGATATAGAAAGTAAATATAAGTTAACACCTTTATTATTCTTGACCAGAAAATAACAAAGGTACAATGGTGAGCCGATCTTCGTAACGTATGACACGTATCCGCTCAATTCCCTTTTCCGTAACCTGCGCATGCACGAAGACTAATTATTTTTATATGTTATAATTCCCCATTACGTATCAGGAGTACCCTGTGAACCTAAATGAAAATATAATAAAACTTATCGGAAATACCCCACTGGTGCAGCTCCATAGAATCCCCGGGCCTGAGGATGCCGGGATATGGGCCAAGCTGGAGGGCTTTAACCCCGGCGGATCAGTGAAAGACAGAATCGCCCTTGCGATGATAGAAACTGCAGAGTTGGACGGCACGCTTAAGCCTGGGGGAACAATTATAGAGCCCACAAGCGGAAATACAGGTATCGGCCTTGCCTTAATTGCCGCGGTAAAGGGATACAGGTTAATTCTCACCATGCCGGAGACCATGTCAGTTGAAAGAAGACAGATGTTCCAGGCCTTCGGCGCTGAAGTTGTCTTAACATCCGGCTCAAAGGGAATGATGGGCTCTGTGGAAGAGGCGGAGCTGATATTAAAAAACAACCCGGGCTATTTTATGCCGATGCAGTTTGAAAATCCCGCAAACCCTGATATTCACAGAAAGACGACCGCTGTTGAAATCATCGATGCGTTTGAAAGTGACATTGACGGCTTTGTCGCGGGAGTCGGCACAGGAGGGACCATAACCGGGGTCGGAGAGGTGTTAAAATCAAAAAACCCCGGGATATGGATAGCGGCTGTTGAGCCTGCCGCTTCACCGGTCCTGTCCGGGGGCAATCCCGGCCCACATAAAATTGCCGGGATAGGCGCGGGGTTCTACCCCGGTGTACTGAATATCGGCATTTACGATGAGGTCATCCCGGTTGCCGATGAAGATGCCGCGAGTATGGCCCGCAGACTCGCGCGGCAGGAGGGTATTCTTGCCGGGATATCTTCCGGTGCAGCCGCATGGGCGGCACTGAAAGTCGCGGGGAAATTAGGAGCGGGGAAAAAAGTAGTCGTGGTGTTTCCGGACCGCGGGGACCGGTATTTAAGCACGGGGCTGTTCAATCCATAAACAGCAGTCTGCGTTTATTGTTTGCCATAACCAACTCTGAAGTAGAAATATGTGCATATATTTTTCCTGTATCCTGCCTCCTGACTTCTGTCTCCTTTCTTACTTCGCCATCTTATTCAATATCTTTCCGAGTTCCCTGATCTGCTCCCCGTAGCCTGACCAGTCACCCTGACGCTGCATTTGCAGGGCCTTTTCATAAACCCTCATTGCGTCCTTAACCAGCGTCTCCGGAGACCGCTGGACCTGCGCGGAGCTTTTATCTGCTGACACCGGAATCCCCTTGCCTTTGTAAAAGAGGCGCTGCAAGGCAAGCTCAAGGTTTTCTTCCATTACCACATCATTCTCATATGCAACAATGACCCTGCGCAGCTCAGGCAGGCCCACTTTGTCTGAAGCCGAGAGATATAACGGCTGGACATAAAGCAACGAATTTTCTATAGGAATAATAAGCAGACTGCCCCTGATGACCTGCGAACCTACCTGTCCCCATAGGGTAATCTGCTGGGAAATATAGGCGTCCTGGTCAATGCGGGCATTTACCTGCCCCGGGCCGAACACGAGCCTGTCGCGCGGGAACACATATACAATCACCTTCCCGTAGTCGGGCATATCACACCTTGCAGCCATCCAGGCAGCCAGGTTGTCCCTCTTTGACGGCGTATAGGGTATGAGCAGTATGTATTCCTCCCTGTTCTCTCCCGGGAGCTTCATGATAGTGTTATACGGCTCCATCTGTTTATCGCTGTATGACGGGATCTCCCACAGGTCTTCCTTATTGTAAAAAACCTTCGGGTCTGTCATGTGGTAAGATGCAAACATCCGGGCCTGTACCTCAAGCATGCCCTGGGGATAGCGGATATGTCTTTTTAAATCCACGGGCATCTCGGAAAGGGGGCTGAACAATCCGGGGAAGGCACGCGAGTATACTTTTCCCATGATATCTTCGGGATCACTGATATAAAATCTAATATCACCGTTGTACGCGTCGATTACCGTTTTCACAGAGTTTCTGATGTAATTGATATTGCTGTTATACGGGGTTGAATACGGCAGGTTTCTTGAAATCGTATAGCAGTCAATGATCCAGAAGAGTTTTCCCTCTCCTGAAACGACCATATATGGGTCTGAATCATAGAGGAGAAAGGGGGCTATCCTGGCAATACGTTCATTTATGTTTCTGTACAGCAGGATCCTGCTCTGCGGGGTTATATCAGAAGAAAGAAATATCTTTGCCGTATTGAATTTCGCCGCAAAGACAGAACGGCGGAAATAAGAGGACAGCTCAACCCCCCCATTGCCCTCATACTTGGTGTAGATATTTTCATTAGCCGTGGGATAACTGAATTCCTGGACCTTTGTCTTTACTATCACATAATCATTGGGAATCTCACCGTAATATATCTCGGGTCTGGACACCGTTATGTCTGCTTCAGAGACAGGAGGGATATCCTTAATGATAAATTCCGGCAGGCCCTCTTTTGTGATACTGCTGACAGGGCCCATTGCAAGGCCGTTGCCATGAGTAAATACAAGACGCTCATTGATCCAGGACTTGCTTGGGAGGTCGCTGTATGAGAGTTCGCGCGGCGACAGCATGACCTGCTTATATTCGCTGTTTATCAAATATCGGTCATTATCGACATCAATAAATTTGTAATAGGTCCTGATCTGCTGAAGCTGGCTGTATGTCCTGAGCAGGGGATTGTTGTCCCATAGCCTGATGTTCTTGATGGTCGCGTCATTTTTTGATATGTCTTCAGCAGCAAGCTTATAATTAACGTCAAAGGGTTTTACCTCAATCCGGTCAAGATCATATCCGAATCTCGTAAATTTGATGTTACTTTCAATATAAGGCCTTTCCAGTTCAAGTTCGTTGGGAGCGACCTGAAACTTCTGAAGCAGCGGAGTATAGATAATCATTCCGCCGGCATACACAATTGCCGTTATGAAAGCCGGGATCACTGCCCATCGGTATTTACCTTTTATAAGGGCGAATATAAAGAAGACGCAGGTTATAGCCGTCAGGACAACAAGCAGCCTGAGGGTAAAGAGCTTTGCGTTGATGTCCGTGTACCCTGCACCGAAGATGAGGGCGTTCCCGGAAAATAACAGCCTGTATGCGTCAATATAAAAATTAAGGGCCAAAAGGCCAAAGAGAAATACCCCCATTACCCCGATATGTGTTCTGACCGCGGGGTGGACCGACACGCTTCTCTCTGACAAGGAGACGCCGCCCCTCAGGAAGTAATTTATCATTGTGGCCGCTGCGGTAAGGACGACAGTCAACACTCCAAAGCTTTTAAAGGTATCTATCACAGGAAGGGTAAAAAGATAAAACCCGATATCCCTGCTGAAAACCGGGTCCTTTATTCCCACATCCAGCCGGTTCATGAACAGCAGCACCTCTTCCCACTTTGAGGCCCCGAACAATGCGACAAGGATGGCAATAAGAAAACCGGAGGCGAATGTGATGAGTTTAACCGGTTTATCAACAGTAATCGTTTTTACCGGATTTATGGTATCGCCGAATATGTGGAGATTTCTGAGCGGGAAATCCATTCTATTTGCCGCATATATGTTGACTAAATAATACACAAGGAACACCGCGCTGAAGATGAGGGCGGTCGTGATCTTTGTAGAAAGCGTAGTACGGAAGACGCCGAGAAACCCCGTCTCCTCGAAAAACAGCCAGTCGATGTATAGATTCAGGCCAGCGGAGCCTGTCGATAATAAGAGAAAAAGTGCAATAAATATAAATAACAAAAATCCGATGTTTTTATTCATCCGCGTTCCTCTTTGATTATTTCTTTATGCCAAGGATGCACGTAGGATAACATATTTTGCCGCCTGGTCATCGATTGATTTAATAGTGATGTACAGGACAAGTAATAAATATCACACAANNGCAAAGGAGTTTATGCGGATCAGACTTAACTCATGGTGTACGACTGGTGTGTCTTAATAATCCCTGTCTGGGTTGCGGAGGACCTGAGGGCTAATATATCGACCTGATCCTTCCGGTCCTTCTGTCAATGATAACTTTATCTATCAGTTTGCCCTGTCTGTCCCTGATCTCAGCCTCAAAATAAAACTTTCTTTCTTTGATATTACCTATTTTGACGTCGCCCTGAAAATATTCCCCCAGTATCTTATGCGCTTCAGCTTCATCCATGACCGTGCTCTTTTCTCCGTACTGCCCTTTCTTTGAGCGGCCGTAAGGATTCCTTTCATCACCTGCAAAGGCATCGGATGAAGTAAAGACATAAAAGGGAACAGAGTGCACGCGCCCCCGGTTGCCTGCTTCCGCACTCATGTAACCAAACAGAATTATGCCGGCTGTCAGTATGCCTGTAAAAACCTTTGTACTCACCGGTGACTGCCTCCGTTCCCTTTTATCGTGTTCCATCCTGTGCTGCTGTTATTTCATTCCATTATAGAATGCGCCATATCTCAGGTCAATGCCCGCAGCGTTATTTACGCCGGCCATTTTTCTGATCAGGACGGGAATCTCTGCGCGAGTCCTTATGCCCCTGGCCATATTGATGACGGTCCCATCCATGGCGGGTACCCCACTGTTCTTTCATCCTGTGTCTCTGCATTCTCTTATGCCTGGGGTCTACATAGACTATCTTTGTTCTCTCGATATACCGCGGGGGAGCATAGGCATGACCATATGCCCTGTCATGATGCGCTGCTTCCATTGCTATCGCATGCATCACAGGTATCCCCAGAAGAACCATCCCTGCGGTCAGCACTGCTGCTGATTCATTGTTCATTGCCTCGGCCTTCGTATTTCCGACAACCAGAAAAGCGACGGCCACCATTAAAATGACCATTATTGATATCAACTTTTTCATATCGTGTCTCCTTTTTTTTGATGGACCTGACAGCCTCGATGAAGCTGCGTGAAGGTCTTACATCCCCTGCATACACTGCGTTCTCCGGACCACCTCCTTTCTTTGCACACGTGATCTTTTTTCTGTTCTTCATGAGTAAATGATATACAATCGATATGAACTGACCGTGAAGGGATTATGAAGAATTATGAAGAGGGTGAACGCCTCCGCAGCAGAGCTGCGAGGTAACCAGGAGACAAAGATGTTATGTGACAATCACATGCTTTAATTCTGTCATTCCGGCAGTCCTTGAGCCGGAATCCAGTTCCTTATCAAAAGCCCCTGGCTTCCCGCTCAAAAGAACAGGGAAAAAACAGACAATACAATAGATGATTCACCCTGATAGGACGCATCGAGGATTTTTTCCGATTAAAGCGGGAGAAATACCGTGAATGAAGAGCCCTTGCCCAATTCGCTGCGCGCCTCTATGCGGCCGCCATGCGCTTCAACGAGTTCCCGCACAATGGTAAGTCCGAGGCCAAGGCCGCCGTGTTTGCCTTTGTAAAACCTTTCAAAAATAAATGGGAGGTCTTTCTGTGCTATTCCGCATCCGCTGTCAAGGATTTCTATGGCAAGCTCGGTATCGTTCCGCTCGGCCTTTATCAGGACACGGCCTCCTTTTGTGGTTGCGTTTAATGCATTCCCAAGGAGATTCATGATCACCTGGCTGAGCCTGTCAGGATCGGCATTGGCAGTAAGCCCTTCTTCACATTGCATTTCGAGGAGCACCCCTTTTTCGTGAAACGTCTGTCGGAATCTCCCGGCGATATTGCCCAGAAATGCCGCAAGATCAACCGTCTGTTTCCGGAGGGTCAGGCTGCTCGCCTCTGCGCGGGCAAGTTCTTCAATGCCCTCCAGTATATGCATAAGTCTTTTTATCTCTGCATATAAGGATTCGAGGTGTTCCCTGTCTGTCGGGATAAAACCATCCATCATGCCCTCAAGTTCTCCCCGTATGATACTCATCGGTGTCCTGAGTTCATGCGCAATGTTTGCGGTGATTTTTTTTCTCAGGGATTCCTGTGTTTCAAGGGTCTGCGCCATCCTGTTAAAGGCGTGGGAAAGCATGCCGATTTCGTCTTGCCCCGGGATGACCACCCGTTTTTTGAGGTTCCCCTCGCTGATTGCGGTAACGCCTTCAGTGAGCCCTTTTACCGGTTTGGTAAGCTTTTTTGAAAATACGAGACTCAGGAAAATCGCGCTTCCCCCCAGCATCAGTAAGGAAAGAAGAAGCATCATATTGGAGCGGTGGATAAAGAGCGATTCTTTTCCGGGACGAAGCACACTGACTTCGAGCTGACCGATTTCATTGCCGCCCAGGAAGAGGGCATAGGGGACAAATCTGGCGCTGTCCTCTGCAGCCCTGAGTTCGGAAAGCGCTGCGACCCTCTTTTTGACCAGCGGAGAGAGGGAGTCAACCGCCTGTCCGGTATCGATCACAAGGCTGCCGTCTTTATCATACAGCCTCATATGAAAACCGAGCATGAGGGCCCAGACAGTGTCTGAAACCACGTTGTCCCGTTCCCAGCCTGAATACTGCTCATATGTGCTCTCAAGCGACGCGGTCACCCAGTAGACCCTGTCCTCCATTTCACCCTCAAGATATTTTCTGAAATCCGATATCATGAGCTCACGCAGGAGCAATGCCGATGAAAGGGCAATGAGAGAGACCGCGGTAAGGAGAAGAAAAAATTTTACCCAGAGGTTTCTAAACATCTTTCTTCCCTGAAAATCTGTACCCAACGCCATAGATGGTAATAATAAATGAGGGCTCCCTGGGGTCATCCTCTATTTTCTGCCGGATGTTTTTGATATGGGCGTCAATGCTTCTCTCATATCCCTCGAACTGGTACCCCAGCGCCTTTTCAATAAGCTCTTCTCTTGTAAAGACCTTGCCCGGATAAGACGCAAGGGTATTTATGACCTTGAATTCCGTCGGGGTAAGGTTTAATGACAGCCCGTTCTTTTTCACCTCATACGTCTGTCCGTCAATTTCCAAAACCCCGCTGTTGAAACTCACCGGTGCCGCAGAAGCCATATCATCTTTCTTTACCCTTTTCAGTACGGCCCTCACCCTGTATACCAGTTCTCTGGGACTGAAGGGCTTGACTACATAATCATCCGCCCCGAGGGCAAATCCTGCGACCCTTTCTTCTTCCGAGGATTTTGAGGTGAGCATGATAATGGGGAAATCGCCGATGTCTTTCAAGTCCTGACATACGTCTTCCCCGGAGATGTCAGGCAGCATCAGGTCCAGTATCACGACTGCGGGGACATCCTTTATCGCCGCATCAAGCGCGTCCCTGCCTTTGTCAACATGAATAACCCTGAATCCGGCTCCTTCAAGGTACGCCTTGACCACACGGGCAATCTTCCTGTCATCTTCAACGAGAAGGATTGACTGCATCAGGAGTCCTCCTCCCTTCCGCCACATATATTTTTTCTCTTCTACATGATAGCATTCATTTTAAAAATCTGAAAGGCTGACCGGGTCACCCGTGTGTTCTGTTTGTGCCGGTTGTTCTGAGCGATATGATATACATCATATGAAGAATTCACAGGATCACATACATTCATATGAAACCGCACATCCCCATTATGGTATTGGGTGATCCCTGATCATGTTAAACAAAAAAGGGGATTATGAGGATGGCACACTTGCAGATGGGGAAAACAGGATTGGCTCTGTTGTTAATCAGTGAAAGTGAGGATGGGACCGGATCTTTATTCATGACAAATATGTCACGATGAAAGATTTGCCCTCCCGGATTTTACCTACATGATCGTCGCGATTCTTACTGCCTTCACGCTCATCGCCTTTGCGGCAAACTCCCTGCTCTGCCGCATGGCGCTTGGCGGGAATCTCATCGATCCCGTGTCGTTTACTGCTATCCGTCTCGTGAGTGGCGCAGTGGCGCTGGCCACCCTTTCTCATATGCTCTCGAAATCAAACGCACCCCTGAATACAGGGGGTTCCTGGGGCTCAGGTTTCGCGCTGTTCGCGTACGCAACTGCCTTCTCCCTGGCCTATAAATCGCTCAGCACAGGGATGGGGGCACTCATACTGTTCGGGGCAGTGCAGGTGACAATGATAGGGGCAGCGCTGAAATCAGGCGAGAATCTCAGACCGGCACAGTGGGCTGGCTCAGCCGCCGCGGTTGGCGGTCTCATCTATCTCGTGCTGCCGGGCCTCTCGGCTCCCGACCCGATTGGTGCACTCCTGATGTGTTGCGCAGGGATAGCCTGGGGGGTGTACTCGATCCGTGGCAGGGGCGTTTCAGCACCCGTTCCCATAACCGCCGGGAACTTCCTGAGGTCGGCGCCCATGGCGCTTATTGCAAGCGGAGCTGCGCTGTCCTCGGTTCACCTGGAGCGGTCCGGCATCCTGCTCGCGC
Organism: Nitrospiraceae bacterium UBA6902; assembly: GCA_002451135.1. GTDB lineage: Bacteria > Nitrospirota > Thermodesulfovibrionia > UBA6902 > UBA6902 > UBA6902. Next base: position 17,996 of record DKBK01000088.1, on the reverse strand, counting down.
TGATATCCGGAATCGTTACGTCCGGGCTTGGATATGTTCTCTGGTACAGGGCATTGAGAAGCCTGACAACAACCCAGGCATCGGTGGTGCAGCTCCTGGTGCCGGTTCTTGCTGCCTTCGGCGGTATCACGTTTCTCTCAGAGCACGTGTCCGTGAGGCTGATCGCCGCGAGCACTTTGATCCTCGGAGGGGTGGCTATGGCAGTCGTAAAGCCCGATTCTGTGCAGGGTCACACCTGACAGGCAATGCGGAAACCCTCCCTGCATTGTGGAGATTCACCCTTGATATTTCCTCTCCATCCGTTAGGTGATCTTATCCGTTAATTTTTGTTATCCAGCCCTTTAACTCCTCTTTCACATCTTGAGGGATATCGGGGCGGGAAATCCAGTCCAGAAAATTATCCGTTAAAGACCGCAACATCACCTGGCTGTGAAATCTCTTCTTTCCATTATGGGGGGATGGCTTAATTATTTGTGATAAATCGAGAACGGGGATGTCACGTGTCTCCTGAAATGAATTAAAAAATTTATCAATTTGATCCTGATGGCTCGGGAACCGCCTGAAAAGAAAATTCTTAAAATTAAAATCATCTTTAGATTCCAGGAAATTATCAAACTTGTCTATGCTTATATTTAAATCCTTTGTACAGGAAGATATTAAATCTGAATAATCAATATTTCGTTTCCTCCCCACTTCCCTGGCTGCTTCAACCTGGGTGTAATTCTTTTGTACTACAAGCTTATATATTTCTAAAACATGTGATATTGAGTTTTTCATGTATCAGCGTTAATGCAAGAAAAGATCACCTCATACGAAATAATTAAGGTTGTTCACTAAAAAATTATATCCATTTTTAATTATGAAAGTCCACCACAATAAAGGCGGTAAGGAGTTATGGAAAGAACGGGGACAGAACCCCCCTCATCTAGGAACCGTTTTTTTTCTTTACCCCTTTCGCTACCATAAGTCCCTCCAGCATCTCATACGGCTGCGCGCCGACGAGCCTGTCTTTATGCATAACAAACGTGGGAACCGCGGTAATACCCTTCCTGTGCGAAAGCGACCAGTCCTCATCCACCTCTGCTTTAAACGTCCTTTGCACAAGGACTGCTTCGGATTCGTTGCGGGGGAGCCCTACTGATGCGGCGATATCCACCAGCGCAGGAATTTTTGCAATGTTGATCCCGTCTGCAAAGTAGGCTTTGAAAACTGCGCGGTGGAATGAATCTCCCTTATCACTGCGTTCAGCCCATTTCCCCAATTCCTGGGCAAGGCGGCTGTTAAAGGTCTTCAGACGGTCAGCGAAAGGCAGCCCCGCTTCTCCTGCTGCCTGCTTCACACGGTCTGTCATATTCTTCAGGTCTTCACTGCTGAAATTGGAGAACAGATGCGCAAGGAGCGTCCCCTCTTCCGGTGTTTCAGGGTGCAGGGGGAAGGCCCGCCAGCGGACATCGATTGCATATTCCTTTTTCAGTCGTTCAATACGCCCGGTAATGAAATAGCACCAGGGTCANNCAAGAGAACGTTATGAGGCCATGAGAATCATTACCATCTGGCGGCCCTCCATCTTCGGCTGGGATTCTATTTTCGCGATATCCGCCAGCTCCAATGCCAACCTGCTCAGCACATCCGCCCCCAGTTCCTTATGGGTAAATTCCCGCCCTCTAAATCGCATGGTCACTTTCACCTTATTGCCGTGATCGATGAACTTCCGCGCATTAAGCTTCTTGAACTCATAATCATGGGTATCTATCGAGGGGCGCATCCTGATTTCCTTTAGGGTGATAGTCGCCTGTTGTTTTTTGGCCTTTCGTGCTTTCTTGCCCTGCTCGAACTTAAACTTCCGGTAGTCCATGATCTTACAGACCGGCGGGTCAGCCTGGGGGCTTATTTCCACGAGATCCAGATCCCGTTCCCTCGCAATCTTCAATGCCGACTCAATATCCATTACACCGATCTGCGCTTCTTCGTCAACAACCCGGATCTCCTTTGCCTTGATCAGCCGTATCTGGTTGTTGATGCGGGTCTTATCGACGACCCTCCTGGGTAATACTCGTCTTTGATTAGCTATGGTGTGTCCTCCTTTTTTGTCNNGGCGTCTTCATCATTTCTTTGTTTCAGGAATAAAGCCGTCTGAGAGCGTTTTCATGAAGGCAACTATGGCTTCTTCTTCCTCATCAGTCAGTTTAAGGTCTCCAAGTTCTTCCCTGTTTACATTTTCCGTTACTTCCCCCCCGGGCCAGCAGCCTTCAGCGATGGCCTTTTGCTCGGTATATGGACCGGGACAGACGGGCTTTATATCCCTTGTATTATAAAAATGGACAACTCCCTTAAGTGTGGTGAAGAAACCATTGTGCATATATGCCTTAACAAATGAAGCATCAGGACGTTTATCAATGTTTCTGACGGTAGGGACCTTGTGCTTGCCCATATTTTTTTTAGCAAGCTTTTGCCATTCAGCCTGACTCTCCAGCTTTTCAAGATACCCTCCGAGCCCCTTGTCGATAAAATCGGGCGTGGACCTGTACACAGGATTTTCCGGATTTTTGGGAACGCCGAGATTATCATAGGTAAAGTCCGTAAAAAGGGGTTTCATTCCATCTGAGATATGGCATTTGGAGCATTTCCCCTTATTGTTAAAGAGTTCAAGGCCCGCCCTCTCCTCTTTGCTAAGCTCTGTTATCCCTTTCAGAAAATAGTCATATTTTGAGCTGAAGGGATTCACTTCAGTCGATGCCTCGTACGCCGCAACAGCCAGGGCAATGGAATTGAATATGGAATCGACTTCGGCCCTCTGCTTCTCTGACAGAACAATTGTCTTTTCCCGAGCACAACGGTTGGCAATTTCCAAATCCTTGGCCCAGCTAATCTCACATTCGCCGGGGAATGCTTTATCAAACGAAGAGGCGTAGTCTGCATCGCACACCCTGTACACCACGCAGGCCGCGTCAGGAAGTGCCTGCTCTACAGGGTTAAGGAACGGCCCCTGTGCCTGATCTGCAGCGGGGTTCCCCAACTTTTCGCCTGTGGCCCGACCGTCCCAGAAATTTCCTCCGATAAACTGCTCCACCTTCCTGTCATAGTGCAGGACCGGACTTGCAGCGGCGTATGCCGCACTAGGGGGCTTCCGTTCTCCAACCCGGTCAGTAATGGATCCGTTGTATGCGGCCCCGTGCATATTAATGCGACTGTCCGGCCCGGTCCATCCCGCTGTAGGATCATGGCAGGTTGCACAGGACTGATTCTTGTTGATGGACAGATTCTTGTCAAAGAAAATCGACTTCCCCGCCTCTTCAACAGGCGTAAGGATATGAGCTGCTCCCGCATATTCACACAATGCAGCTGTGCAGAATAGTGACAGAACTAACAAATACATGGTGTTAGCGTATCTCATGCATACCCTCCGTTAATAGCCGCTCATCACCGCGAGCAGATGATGAGAGCGATTATGCCCTTAAAATACTAAATAGCATATTGAGCCGGGTACGACAAATTAATAATAATTATTAATGAATAAAATGTCTTGATAAATTATCTGATGCGAGTAAGGGGTAGCGCGCCCCCTGCATTATGAATAGTGAAAATCGCGTGAAAATGATTCGGCATGACCATATATTCATCCCATGNNCGTCAAATTAACGTATACTATTATGCTGCCTGATAAAGTGCGAATGTCCTCAAGAGCGTGAACGTGTAAGAACACATACCGTTCCATCTGTTTCAACCGCCTGGGCCGTATAAACCGATAACATTTTGTTCCGGAAGAAAGAGGTAAGGGAGTAGCATGTCAGAAATGAAATTGTCTTTGCTGGATAAAAAGATTGCTCAGTTTTGTGAGAACTCCACAGAGTTATTGACGGGTATCCATGCCCGGCATAAGGGGGGAACCAAGGGCAGGTTAAAACAGGGAAAAAGAATACTAAAACGCATCTCCCTCCGGGAGACGGCTATCGACGTACGCGATGAGGAACCTTCCGGTTCATAACATGATCCAGGTTAATAACTTAGATAAATGTTATGGCCGCCAGGTCATTTTTGATAAGGCGGGTTTTACCCTCAATCCGGGTGAACGTATCGGCCTTGTCGGCAGAAACGGNNGGACACCGAGGACGGCATTGATGAGACATATAAGGCAGAAATTATTCTTATGGGGCTCGGGTTTCCCATGGAAGATTTCAGTCTCAATCCACTGGATTTATCAGGGGGATACCAGGTCCGTTTAAATCTCGCAAAGGTGCTTGTTTCCGACCCTCACCTTCTCCTGCTTGACGAACCTACCAACTACCTTGATATTCTCTCTCTTCGCTGGCTTACACAGTTTTTGCGCAGCTGGAAGAAGGAACTCATCCTCATTACCCATGACCGTGATTTCATGGACGGGGTGACTACGCACACGATGGCCATACACCGGTGCAAAATGCGGAAAGAGGCCGGCCCGACTGACAAGGTCTATCAGCAGCTGCTGCTGGAGGAAGAGATACACGAAAAGACCAGGATAAACGATGATAAAAAGCGCAAAGAAACAGAGGACTTCATAAACAGGTTCAGGGCAAAGGCAACCAAGGCCAGGGCCGTTCAGTCAAGGATAAAGGCCCTGCAGAAAAAAGACCGTCTTGAAAAATTGTCCGAGATAAGGAACCTTGATTTCGCGTTCAAATCAGCGTCTTTTACAGGAAAGCAGCTTATGGAAGTGCATGACATATCTTTTTCTTTTGACCATGACGGTCCTCCCCTGATTGATGGATTGACCTTTTCTGTAGGAAAGAGGGACCGCATAGCCATTATCGGGAAAAACGGCAAGGGAAAAACGACACTGCTGAATCTGCTCGCAAAAGAAATGAAAACGAAAACCGGCACTGTCAGCCATCATGATCAGCTGCAGATGGCCTATTTTGGCCAGACGAATATCAACCGCCTTACCCTGCACAAAACCATTGAAGAAGAGATTATGGATGTGCATCCCGAAGGCAACCGGGGTGCGGCCCGCAAAATATGCGGCATTATGATGTTTCCCGGGGACAGTGCGTTAAAAAAGATCAGTGTCCTTTCCGGAGGGGAAAAGAGCCGTGTGCTGCTCGGCAAGCTGCTTGTCAGCCCCTCCAACATGCTCATGCTTGATGAACCGACAAATCATCTTGATATGGAATCAAATGATTCCCTTGTTGAGGCCATAGATGAGTTCAACGGCTCTGTAATTATCGTAACTCACAGTGAAATGATGCTTCACGCGCTGGCCACGCGTCTGATAGTCTTTGATGACGGAAAAGTCACGTTATTTGAAGGAACATATCAGGACTTCCTTGACCGTGTCGGCTGGAAGAGCGAACATGATTCCGGCGCGCCCCGTGTCAAAAAAAACAGGTCCCGGCATACTTCTGTTAATAAAAAACAGCTGCGGCGTGAACGGGCAGAGCTGCTGAAAAAGAAATCACATGCCATGGGGGCCCTGCAAAAAAGCATTGATGAAGCGGAAAAAGAAATTGTAAGGCTGGAAGAAAAGATCGAACATCACAACCGTGAACTTATCGAGGCCTCCCGTAATGGTGATGGAGACACCATTAACATACTTACAAAAAAGCTTCACGATTCCAAATCCAAAGTCGACTCTCTTTTTTCAACGCTTGACCTGCGGCGCACAGAGATTGAAGACAGGACAAAAGTATTTGACGAAGAGCTGCAGGATTTGCTGACCGTGTAATATCAGGGGCACATCCCATATATTATTGCCGTCTATTTACTCATATATAAGATGTGTCCCCATCTTAAGACTCCGGCAGGGTTGTATTGCATTCCTCCTCTATGCAATACAACCCTCTCTCAAAACATCTCACACGGTCTCGACCCTCACCGCATCCACAGGAATCCCCTTATTAAAGGAAAAGTGAGTAAGGGCGCTTACTCCGCTGTGGGGGAAATGAGACGGCACATAGACGGTCCCGTCGGGGACTTCATCAGAGACCATGGCTTTAAGATACGCGCTGCCCCGTCTCGACGTTACCCTGACATGACAGTTGTCCGATATGCCGAGCCTTTCAGCGTCGTTCCCGCTCACCTCAAGGAGAGCCTCTGCAGAAACAAGGTTAAGCGTTTTCGACCTTGTCGAGCTGCTGCCGGCATGCGGTAATATGTCCCGGACCGCCATGTTCAGCGGATACTCTCCATCAGGTTCTTCCCCCGGATTATAATGAACCGGTTTAAAAGAGGGGGACAGAACTGGCAGTTCACTGAATATCGTACAAAGTGTGTTTATCTCCATTGCTATGTCTTCCCTTTTTCTTATGCCCATATCATTTCCCATGGTCATCGCAAGCCTGCTAATAATCTGCCAGTCAGGCAGCGACTGTCCAGTGGGTTCAACAACTTTACAGAGCCTTTGCGTGACGCCTTCGGTATTGGTATACGTGCCTTCTTTTTCCGCCCAGCTCGAGGCAGGCAGGACAACGTGGGCCAGCTCTGCCGTCTCCGTCATTGCGATGTCCTGTACCACCAGCAGAAACATTGATTTCAATGAGTGGGTAATATGTGATTTGTCAGGGAACGTCGCTGCAGGGTCTGCCCCCATTACATAAAGGGCCTTGAGTGAATAGGGTTCATAGAGCATCTCAGGAAGGCCTGTTCCGGCAGACCCTGACGTCTGCTGGAACGGTCCGGGATCCGGCCTTACCCCCATCTGGTAAAGCCCGAAGGTATTAGCGTATTCTGCCGGAATCTGCAGGGCATCAGGAGACTCTCCGAGGAGGTTAACAAGGTTTGCCGCTGCCAGGACCGTATCTTGTCCCTTTGTGTTGTCAGAAACGCCGATTGAAAGAGTGAGCATCCTTGTTTTCGCTTTCGCCAATGTCTCTGATGCGGCAATGAGTTCTTCCGCGCTGATCCCTGTAATCTCAGACACCCTTTCAGGGGTATATTCTTTTACCGCTTCCACAAGGTCTGAATATCCGTTGATCTTTGAGGCCTTTTCTTTATCATACAGCCCCCTGTCTGTCATGACCTTCATTATTCCATTCAGGAACGCTACTGAGGTCCCCTGCTTTATCTTCGACCACTGCGTGCTGTGCCTTGTCAGCTTTGTCTCCCTGCTATCGGCAACGAGGAGCTTTGCGCCCTGTCGTTTTGCCTTCAGGATGTTGAGCCCGAACACGGGATGGGTGGTGCAGGGGTCTGATTCGAGAACGAGGATCACCTCTTTGCCGAGCGGGGACTTCATGTCGATCTTATGACCCCTCAGGCCAAAGGCCATATTCCAGGCCTTCTCCGCAAGGCCGTAACCGAAGGCCGCGGAGGAGTCAATATTGTCCGATCCGATGGTCCTCCGCATAAATTTCTGCAAAAGGTAATTCTCTTCATTTGTACATCTGGGTGAGCCCAGGGCCCCAACAGAAGACGGGCCATGGACATTGATCAGATATTTCAGATTATCGCTTATATAACTAAGTGCCTCATCCCATGAGACCTGTACAAATCCATCTCCCTGCCTTATCATCGGTGACTTCAGACGGTTGTCGCTGTAGATATAATCCACGCCGAACCTTCCCCTGCCGCAGAGGTCCCCGTCATTTACTCCAGAGCCTTCCTTCCCCCTGGACCTTAATATCCTGCCTTCCACGGTCCCCAGGGTAAGGGTGCAGCCGCAGCCGCAGAATGGACATATAGTGTCCTTCTCCTGAAGCGACCAGGGCCTCGCCCTGAATTTGAACGGCTTGCTCAGGAGCGCGCCCGTAGGGCATACATCAATGCACTGCCCGCAGTAATCACATGCAAGGGCCTCGCCGAACGCCGGCTGTACCACCGTCGGGAAGCCTCTGCCTATAAATCCCAGGGCCGCCTGCCCCTGATGCTCAGAACAGAGCCGCACGCATTTGCCGCATAGTATGCATCTGTTGGCATTTAATTCTACAAGAGGGCCTTTGGTATCGGTCGGCATATGTTTCCTCTGTCTCACAAAGCGCCCCTCCGGTTTGCCGTATTCATACACCAGTTCCTGGATATCGCACTCTCCTGCTTTATCACAGACCGGACAGTCAAGGGGATGGTGCACCAGTATGAACTCAAGCACATTCTGACGTATCTTCCGTACCCTCGGCGTGTCCGTGCGGACAATCATTCCCTCAGTTACCAGTGTCGCGCATGACGCCTCAAGCTTCCTCTGGCCCTCGATCTCCACAATGCAGAGTCTGCAGCCGCCGTACACCTCCAGCCTTTTGTCATAGCAGAGATTGGGTATCTTTATGCCATTGCTCAATGCCGCATGAAGGATGGTGCTCCCTTTTTCCGTACCGACATTTTTTCCGTTTATGGTCAGCTCTATCATATTACACCTCCGCCTTTTCAATCCCTGCCGTCGCTTCAGTCATCATGCCGGCCAGAAACTGCAGATCAGCCTCACCGGCGGTCCGGGCGGACAAGGGTAAAATCTTTATCGCATCGAATTTACAGGTATCAACACAGGTCCTGCAGTGGAGACAGGCGTCCTGAAGTATTTTATGGGGCTTTTTCTTTTCTCCCTCAATGGCCTTTGAAGGACACGCCCTCATGCACGCGCCGCAGCCCTTGCAGATTTTTTCCTCTATATAGAATGTGCAGAGGTCACGGCACACTCCGGCCGTACACCACTTATCTTTAATATGCGACTCATATTCGTGCCGGAAATGCCTTATCGTTGAGAGCACGGGATTAGGGGCGGACTGTCCCAGGCCGCAGAGGGAAGCTGTTATGATGGTGTCCGACATCTCTTCCAGTATCTCTATGTCCCCTTCCCTCCCCCTGCCTTCACAGATATCAATAAGCAGGTCATGCATCAGCTTGGTGCCGATCCTGCAGGGTGCGCATTTGCCGCAGGATTCGTCTGCGGTAAAGTCGAGAAAGAACTTTGCCGTGCTGACCATGCAGGTGCTCGTGTCCATGACAACCATTCCCCCTGAGCCCACGATGGCCCCGCTCTTCTGGATTTCTTCATAGGTCACCGGTATGTCGAGGTATGCTTCAGGGATGCACCCTCCCGAGGGGCCACCCAGTTGCACCGCTTTGAATTTTCTTCTCTTGTTTATCATTCCGCCGCCAATGTCAAAGATGATCTTCCTCAGTGAGGTGTCCATAGGGACTTCCACAAGACCTACATTATTAATGGCCCCTGTGAGGGCGAAGACCTTGGTGCCTGCGCTTTTCTCGGTCCCGAGACTCCTGTACCATCCTGCGCCGTTTAATACGATCTGCGGGATATTTGCGAGGGTCTCGACATTGTTCAGGACGGTAGGTTTGTCCCACAGGCCCTTGACCGCTGAGCGCCAGAGCTTGGGCCTCGGCATTCCGCGTTTTCCCTCAACCGAGCGCATCAGGGCCGTGGCCTCTCCACAGACAAAAGCACCCGCGCCCTGGTATATCTCAAGGTCGAAATCAAATCCGGTGCTGAGTATGTTTTTGCCTAACAGCCCCGCCTCATAACACTGGTCAATGGCGATCTGGAGACGTTTCACCGCCAGCGGATATTCGGCCCTTACATAGATATATCCTTTATGTGATTCAGTCGCGACGCCGCAGATGATCATCCCCTCGATTACGGCATGTGGGTCTGCCTCCATCACCGACCTGTCCATGAACGCCCCGGGGTCGCCTTCATCACCGTTGCATACGACAAATTTCTTATCAGCCCTGATCTTCAGGCCAAGCTCCCATTTCTTTCCCGTCGGGAACCCGGCCCCTCCCCTTCCCCGTAATCCGGAGTCTGAGACCACCTTTACTATCTCTTCGGACTTCATCAGGGTCAGCGCCTTTGAAAGCGCCTTATACCCGTCCATCATGATATAGTCTTCGATCCTCTCAGGGTCAATGAGGCCCTTGTTTTTCAGCACCACAAGCACCTGGTGTTTAAAGAAAGGGATATCATGTATTGAAGGGATGGCAACTTTTTTCTCATGCTCTTTGAATGTCAGTTTCTGATACGGTCTCCCTTTAAGGAAATGTTCCTCAACCAGACCGGGGACATCTGCAGGGGTTATGTCCTGATAAAATGTCTCATCAGGATACACGGCCATAACAGGCCCTTTGGCGCAAAAGCCGTTGCATCCCGAGAGGACCACTTTCGCTTCGTCCTGAATTCCCTTCTTCTTAAACTCATCTTCCATGGCGGCCTTGACCTTCATCGTCCCGCTTGCCATACAGCCTGTACCGCCACAAAGCATTGCGTGTGTACGTACTGCGGTTTCCATGTCTCCCTCCTTTTAAGAGATTGGGGATGAGGGGTCCGGGATTGGTGTTACTGACCCCTGATCCCTGNNATTTAAAAAATTGTTTCGCTTCCGAGAGCCAGCGCATATTCCCCCGCGGGATTTCCCCTTATAACATGCTCTCTGAATATCTCTTTGATCTTCTCTTCATTAAGATCGCCGTATATGACAGGGGGCTGGTCCGGCAATTCAATAACCGTTATCGGCTCCCGGGCACACAGCCCTCCGCATCCTGAAGTTTTCACTATGATATCCTCTCTCCCGGAAAGGGCGATCTCATTCATAAGGGACGTCATGACACTCCTTGCACCCGCCGCGATCCCGCAGGTCCCCATATGTACCGTGACTCTGGCTTTGCATTCACCTTTTCTGAGAGTGAACGTTGCCCTGTTTTTGTCCCGGATTGTCTGAAGTTCAGCTATGGTTAATCTGGTCATCTTGCTCCTCCATTCTTGGGGGGTTGGGGTTAGGGATTGGCATTATCGCTAACCCCTGTTCCTCGGCACGAGTCAATTCCGAGCTGATTCCTCATCCCCGTTCAGGAATTCTTTTCACATATATTCCAACTGTCTCTGCTTGATAAAATCGTGGACCGCCTTCTCCACCTTTCTTCCCCTCTTGATCGGCATGCCTCTCCATACTTTCTGGCTCCCCATTACGTGACAGGGGATACGCTCATCATCCGCCTTTGTCCTGAAGTAGGGGTAAAACGAAACGATGCTGTGTATTTCAGAAGGATACATATTCAGGCCAGTCGCTATGCGCTTCTGAATCAGAGCGGGGAGATACCCCACGATGTCCTGGGCATGCAGCAATGCCCTTATCGTGTGGCTGGCATTCCCCCTGTATTGACTGATTACCCTATCTACTGTCTCGATCATTTCTGCCGGGAATTCCTCTCTCGTATCGCTCTCCAGACCGCTTGCCTGCATCCATGCCAGAGCCTCCCCTGCAACATCCCTGAGCATTGCCGGGGTAAAGGGCTTTCTCATGTGGCTGATTATGCCGAGTTTGTGCGCCTCCTTAATGGTTTCGATTTCCTGTATCAGATGGCCTGTAATGACCACAATCCCCGTGGCAGGACGAATCTGTCTCAGCCACCTTATGAACGTAATGCCGTCTAGCCCCGGCATCATGAGCTCCGTAAAGACAAGATCGTAATGACTACGCTCAATCTTGTGCATCGCCTCGTTTGCGCTAAGCACCCCCTCCACGTTATATCCTTCAGGTTCAAGGGCCCTCCATGCGCTCTTGATAATGACAGGGTCATCATCGAGGACCAATATGTGTATATGGTCTTTCATTGTCATTCCTCCTTCCTGCTCCCTATTCCCTAGTTCCCATTGTTTCTCATGTCCCAGTGCTTCCATTTAAGATAATCGTTAATCGCATTCGCTGCCCTCCTTCCTGCCCCCATGGCGAGAATGACCGTTGCGGAACCTGTTACGATGTCTCCTCCGGCAAAGACACCGGGCTTCGAGGTCATACCGGTGCCTTCTTCAGCAACGATATAGCCACTCCTGTTTACTGTTATATCCGGAACGGTCTTTGTTAAAATCGGGTTGGCCCTGGTCCCCAGCGCCGGGATTGCCACATCTATTTCAATGAGGAACTCGCTGCCCTTTACCGGGACCGGCCTTCTCCTGCCAGATTCATCAGGCTCTCCGAGCTCCATCTTTATACATTCAACCGCACAGACATTCCCCTTCCCGTCATCAATGAATCTTGTCGGATTGGTCAGCAGTACGAACTCTATTCCTTCCTCACGCGCGTGGTGCACCTCCGCCTTCCTTGCCGGCATCTCGGCCCCGGAACGCCTGTATATGAGATAGACCTTTTCAGCGCCGAGCCTCAACGCCACCCTTGCCGAATCCATGGCCACGTTACCGCCGCCCAAAACCGCTACCCGTTTGCCTACCTTTATAGGAGTCTCATACTCGGGGAAGAGATACGCCTTCATCAGATTGGCCCTTGTCAGATATTCATTCGCGGAGCAGACGCCGTTGAGATTTTCTCCCGGTATGCCAAGGAACATGGGCAGTCCTGCCCCTATGCAGATAAAACACGCGTCATATCCCCGCCCGTTCATCAGTTCATCAATTGTATAGAGTTTCCCGATCACTGCGTTCCGCACGAGATCCACGCCAAGCCGGCTGATATACTCGACCTCCCGTTCCACTATCGCCTTGGGAAGCCTGAACTCCGGTATGCCATAGATCAGTACCCCGCCGGGTTTGTGCAGGGCCTCAAATAAGGTGACCTGATGCCCGGCATTTGCAAGGTCTACCGAGCAGGTCAGGCCCCCGGGGCCCGATCCTATGACCGCCACTTTTCTGCCTGTGGGTTTCGGTCTCTGGGGAATTTTCATGTCGCTGTTTGCCGCCTCATAGTCGGCAACAAACCTTTCGAGATTTCCGATCGCAACCGGCTTGCCCTTTATTCCCATAAGACAATGGGACTCGCACTGGAGTTCCTGGGGGCATACCCGTCCGCACACCGCAGGCAGCGCGTTCCTTTCTTTGACCTTCCAGGAGGCATCCAGGTACCTTCTCTCTTTTATGAGACCGATGAAGCCGGGGATATCCACTCCCACCGGGCAGCCCTCCCTGCAGGGACCCTTCTTGCAGCTTAAGCATCTGCCCGCTTCTTCAAATGCCTCATCAGGAGAATATCCATACGGGACTTCCTGGAAATTTCTTGCCCTCACGTGCGGGGGCTGCTCCCTCATTTCAACTCTGGATTTAGTTTTTTTCTCCTCTGTCTTTGTCTCCATATCATTTCCCCCCATTTCCTCTTCCTCCGCACATGGCCGTATGTTCCTCGGGAAGATACGCCTGCAGCCTCTTCATAAGCAGATCAAAATCAACCGCGTGACCGTCAAATTCAGGGCCGTCTACACATGTGTACTTGGTCTCTCCCCCGACTTCCACCCTGCAGCCTCCGCACATCCCCGTAGCGTCGATCATGATTGAATTGAGGCTTACTATCGTTTTGACATTGTATTGTGCCGTTGTCTTGCACACGAACTTCATCATGACCGCAGGACCTATGGCAACCACAAGGTCTACCTTCTCTTTGTTCAGAATATCCTGGAGGGGGACAGTTACCACCGCCTTTGTCCCATAAGAGCCGTCATCTGTAGTGATAATAAGATCATCGGAAACACTGCGCATCTTTTCTTCCCAGAACAGTATTGATTTTGACCGCGCGCCGATAATTGAGGTCACCTTATTGCCTGCCTCTTTGAGCGCCCTTGCGATCGGATACACCGGCGCTATTCCTACGCCGCCGCCCACGCACACGACCCTTCCGAAATTTTCAATATGTGAATCGTTGCCGAGCGGGCCGATGACATCAGTGATAAAATCGCCCTCCTTAAAGGTCCCCAGGTGATGGGTAGTCCTGCCGACCTTCTGAAAGACGGTGGTTATGGTACCTCTGCCCCTGTCATAATCGGCGATGGTCAGCGGGATCCTCTCTCCCTCCTCATGGGTCCTGAGTATGAAAAAATTTCCCGCCCTTGCCTTTCGCGCGATATCGCGTGCCTCAATGTCGAACAAGGTTATCTGCTCCGACAGGTCTTCCTTCTTCAAGATTTTATACATTCCCTTAGCCTCCTCTCTCACTTGTCTCCGTCCACTTTTTTACACCGCTGCTGGTTACATTCCTTAGCCTGATTGTCGGATAATTACACCGCCCTGTAAATCGAAGGAAAAATGAAGGTTTTAATGAAGAGATTTCTTATGCCGGCTTACGTTGTTTTTCTTATGCAAGATATGGGGAATTTACCTATGCAGGGAATTGCTATGGCAGCAATAATCAAAGACAAATGCGAATTCATCCGTCATGCGCGATGAAGCACTTCGGGCATGACGACTCATGTGTCTTTACGCAGACACGCATCATTAAGCCGGCTGTTTTAGTACATAGCCTTGACCGCATGAATGAACACATCATGCGTGCCCTTTAATTGCAGCTTGACCTTGACGTGCTCTATGTACGTTTCAACGGTCTTGACGCTGAGCTTCAGTCGCTCCGCTATCTCGTGTTTTTTCAATCCCCGGCCGATGAGCTGATACACCTCCAGCTCACGGTTGCTGAGGGGCTTTGCAGGCGCGCCAAGGCCTTCAAATTTATTCTTGGCGAATTTATGTAAAAGCTGTATATTGAATTTATCACTGACGTAAATGTCTCCGTTCAGGACTTTCCTTATTGCCGACAGCAATTCCATGGAGGACTCCTGCTTCATAATGTAGCCCCTGGCTCCCGCCTTAAGACAGCGTTCGGCATAAGTGGCTTCATCATGCATGGAGAGGACCAGGATCATTTGCTCAGGATTTGCATATGTCAGATTTTCTATAAGCCTGATGCCGCTTCCGTCTCCAAGGGTTATGTCGACTATTACAATATCAGGCTTACCGTCTGAAACAGCGTCAAATGCATCTGTAACATTGTCCGCCTCCCCGCACACGAGAAGGTCTTCTTCACTATTAATAAGGTGTGAAAGCCCCTCGCGCAATATGGCGTGGTCATCGACGATAAAGACTTTGTTCTTTCTTACTTTAGTCTCCACCTCCAGAGCAATCATGATGTTTCCCCTTTCGCCCCCTTCCACGTAGAGTACTCCGAGGGGTATCTTCCTTAAATAAATTGTGGGACAAATCTATTGCCGTGTAAATCGATAGAACATTGTAGGATTATTATAAGAAATTTCCTATGCCGGATTAAGCAATATTACCTAAGCCCGGCAAGGAGCTTCAAGAGGCGCGGAATGAGTCCAGCTACTATAAAATTATATTCGTCAGGATCGTTCATGTGACATTCATGGGTATCTTCAGGCGGGGGATCCATCATTGACCGCGGGCAATAGATTATTCACTCTTTTAAACTCCAGAGGCATACGCCGTCATTGATATGCAGATTTTACCGCGTGCATCAGGACCTCATGCGTGCCTTTCAGCTGCAGCTTGATCTTTATATGTTCTATGTAGGTCTCGACAGTCTTGACACTGAGGCTTAATTTGTCGGCTATCTCATGTTTTTTCAGGCCCTGGCCAAGGAGCTGATAGACCTCCAGCTCACGGTTGCTGAGGGTCTTTGTCGGAGAACCGGAATCATCGAATTTGTCTTTAACGAACCTGTGCAGGAGCTTCACATTTAATTTATCGCTGACATATATTTCCCCGCTGAGGACCCTTCTTACCGCAGACAGCAATTCCATTGAGGACTCCTGTTTCATAATATAGCCCCTGGCCCCTGCCTTAAGACAGCGCTCGGCATACGCGGCTTCATCGTGCATGGAAAGGACGAGGGCGGGCAATGCCGTATATGAATATGCGAGGTTTTCTATCAGCCTGATGCCGCTGCCGTCTCCAAGAGTGATGTCGACTAATACAATATCAGGTTTGCTATGGGCGATCGCCTGGAGGGCGTCTGAGGCATTATCGGCCTCTCCGCATACCGTAAGGTCTTCCTCGCTGTTAATAAGACGCGAAAGCCCCTCTCGCAATATGGCATGGTCATCCACAATAAAAACCTTCTTCTTTTTTATATTGGAATCCGTCTTCGGAGTTTTCATATTCCCCCTCCTTTGGTTCATTTAGATGTTATCCCCTGATATTCTGTTTTTCTCTGTCAGGCAATACGTATTTCACTTTCTCTTTTGTCATAAAAAATACACGCAACAACCGTCCCTTTATTAATTTCCGGCCGTATATCAAGTGTCGCGTTGATTATGCTTGCGCGGAATTTCATTATTTCCAGCCCCATAGTGTTCATCTGTTTTGTCATGAGAAAACCCCGGCCGTCGTCTTTTATTGTCATGGTAATTTTATATTTATCCTTGCTCAGGCGGATTTCGATATGTTCCGGCTTTGAGTGCCTCGCGGCGTTTGTAATGGCCTCCTGGGCAATACGGTAGAGATGCGTCAATGCACTCTCATCATATAACATTACGAATTTCTCACATCTGAGGTCACACGGTATGCTGAACAATCTTTCAGAATTGGATACCAGCTCCACCATGGCCGTCATGAGGCCGTACTCGCCCTTCTCTACTATGGGGGAGAGACCTGTCGAGAGTGTCCTGACCTGTGACTTTGACATCTCCACAAGATGCGTAATTCTGGCCGCGTCTTCAGCCTCCGGAAGCATTTTTTTTCTCAATATGTTTTCAAGCCCCTGGACCATAAAGGAAACCGCCGTAAGCTGCTGTCCCAGATTATCATGCAGGTCATGACCGATACGCCGCTGTTCATGCTCCCTGATTTCAAGAAGCATTTTTTCCAGGTGCTTGCGCTCGTGTATCTCCCTGTTCAAGTCCTGCCGGGACGCGGTAACGGTCTTCAAATTCTCTATCATCTGATCAAATATCCGGGACAACTGGCCGATTTCATCTTTCGCATCAGTGCCGACTTTATAATCAAGGTTCCCCCGCCCCAGTATTTCACTTCCTTTATGCAATGCCTTAATCGGATTGGAGATTGATTTTGCCACACGAACGGCGACTATTATCACTCCCAATACGGTTGCAGCAAAAATGGCTATCATCCATTTTCTGAGGCTATTTATGGGTGCGTAGACTTCTTTCAAATCCTGCTTAACCACAAATCCCCATTGAGTCCGGGGGATGTATGTATAGGCTGCCAGTACCCTTTCCCCCCTGTAATCAGGTGTCTCCATGATTCCGGTGCTCCCAAGTGAAGCGTCTAAAGCGGCATGGTCCCCGATCTTCATCCGGAATGGGGCATCCTTGCGCCAGCGCAGCTCATTCAGGGCATTGCCATCCTTACTGACAATGAAGGCCTCCCCGGTATCTCCCATCCCCATACGGTCTGACAAACGCTTATAGAGCGACGCCTCAAGATTGAATCTGGCAACAAGAATACCGATCACCACACTGCTGTCCTTCCGGCTGAATACAGGAATGGAAAATGCCATGCAGACATTATTCAGTGTAGGTGAATAATGAATATCCTCAATGAACAGTTTCCGGCTTTTCAAGGCCCCCTCAAAGTGAAAGTCGTGCACAGGCCTCTGTCCCTCACGCTCTTTCACCGTCGAGACAGCGATCCTGTTGGTGAACGGACTGACGATAAAGATTTCATAGAAGTCATCATAATGCTGCAGGTATCTCCTGAGAAGCTCCCGTGCCTCCGAAACAATAGCCGCTTTTTGTCTTTCATCTTCTTTCCCGACGTTACGAATCCTTTCGAGCACCCTGATATCGTTATCGTCCGCAATAGTACGGACATCCACGATCCGTTCATCAAGCCAGCGATTTAATTCAGCAACCCTGATGTCCCTCGTAGCCTCAAGCCGGTTAAATATTGACACTTTCATGGCATTCACCATATGAAAGTAAATCGCAATATTGACCATAATCAGCGGGAGCATGCCTATAATGAAGAACCAGAAGGAAAGTCGTGTGGCGATGCTCCTGAATTTAAACCTGTTTCTCAGAGCTTTCTCCTGTGACATCAGACCCTGCCTTCCCTTTAATTACAGGAAAGTATTCTTAGAAAAGTCCCTTTGTGCTCAAATGAAAAAAAACATACCAGCCGTATGTCCCTTTACCCATGTCCTGCACACAACCCGGGTTTATCCGGCCCAATATTCCATAGCTCCTTTTATCATTAAACGTCCTTCGTTACAAGTAAATTTATTTAATTAATCTATAAGCAATTAACTTACAAACAGCATAGGGGATATTCGTTAGGACCATGATGATCCCGCGATAATCAACTTCGGACGCCGTGCTGCACTTGCTGTCTT
>DKBK01000012.1:2256-8299 GCA_002451135.1 Nitrospiraceae bacterium UBA6902 | reverse complement strand
AAGATGAAGACCTGGAAGGCACCGAAGGCGGAACGACTGAAATAATATAGTATTACAAACGAACATCCGGCGTCCTTTTGGGGCCTGACACAGCGGCCGGGAGAAGATAGAGTCGATGACATAGATTATGCAAAGGAAAAAAATGATACGAATTGCATGTATGTCTGTTGTTCTGTTTGCGTCTCTGGTTTTGACCTCAGCCAATGCCGAAGAACAAGCCAGGCCAAAACTCGTTCTGCAGATTGTCGTTGACCAGCTTCGGGGAGACATGCCGGCTATGGTTCTCGATAGACTCGAACCGGGTGGATTTCGTTACTTATACGAGGAGGGAATCGTGTATGAAAACGCGCATCACCGTCATGCCAATACCGAAACTGTGGTAGGTCATGCGACCCTTGCAACCGGTGCCGATCCGGCCGATCACGGGATGACAGGAAATATCTGGTTTGATAAAGAACTCAACCGGGTGGTCTATAACATTGAAGATGCCCGTTATCCGCTTGTTGGAGAGAGCGGTGGCGTGGATAAGAATATTGAAGTGGATCCCACCCAAAAACTGGCAGGAACGGATGGTCGCTCTCCTTCAACAATTTTGACCACAACGTTCAGCGACGAACTGGCCTTACGTACAAATGGCAAAGCAAAAATATTTGGGGTCTCTGTGAAAGACCGCGGGGCTGTTACACTGGCAGGCCATGCCGGAAAAGCGTTCTGGTTTTCCAAATCAAAAGGGGAGTTTGTAACAAGTACCTATTATTACGATGACTATCCTCAATGGGTCAAAGAGTGGAACAGGAAAAAGCTTCCGCTGGAGTATGCCAACACAAACTGGGACCTGATGCATGACAAATCAGACTACATCTACGGCGACTTCGATGATATGGCATATGAAACGAACCTGCCAGGGTATGGAGTGGTATTTCCCCACCCCTTTGGAAAGGCCGATGGCAAGCTATTCACCACGTTGCTCACCATCAGCCCTGCGGGGGACGAATTATGTCTCAAGTTCGCGAAAGAACTCGTTGTAAAGGAAGATCTGGGGAAAGATAACGTTACCGATTACTTATCAATCAGTTTTTCTTCCACGGATTATGTGGGACACGTGTTTGGCCCGTCAAGTCTGGAGAGTGAAGATAATCTTCTGCGGCTCGACAAAACCTTGTCTGAGTTATTTGCCTTTATTGACAAACAGGTCGGTTTGGCAAATACGCTCATTGTACTTTCTGCCGATCATGGCGCAGCAGCTGTTCCCGCCCAGCTAAACGAGTTTGGTATTGATGCGCAATATTTTGTGCCGGACAGTCTGGATAAAGAAAGGGCCATCGAAGAATTAAAATCAAAGTACGGTCTCGCCGAAGAACTTATTTCAGGATTCAACCATCCGTACATCTATTTGAATAATGAAATGATAAAAAAGCATAACCTTGATGTTGATGAAGTGTCCCGGGCCATAGCGAAAGAATTGGTTAAATTTAATGGTATCGCATACGCGGTTCCAAGTATTGATCTGATAGAAGGAAAAATGCCGGATACCCGATTATATCAGCAGATACTTCGCAACTTTAATCCAAAACGCTCGGGTGATATCTACCTGGTTCTCGAACCCCACTGGTTTGTAAACGATTTTGATGGCTTGACCGTAGCCAGTACGCATGGGTCACCCTGGCGGTATGATACTTTTGTTCCTATAATTTTCGCCGGGAATGGTTTGGCTGCAAAATATATTTTCAGAGAGGTCCACACGGTTGACATTGCGTTAACCCTTTCTAAGTATCTNNAATGGTGGAAGCATGAAAGGAGGAGTCATGAAAAAAGAATCATACGCTGTGGTAAAAATAGTTATCGGATTGGTAGTGGCAATGACCTTAATTTCCTGTGCTTCGGCTCCGAAGCAGTCGGGATTTCTTCACGGGTATTATGACAAAATGGAACCCGGGCCAAAGGATGGCGCCAGGATGCGCTGGCACAAACCCGGGGTTGATTTTGGAAAATATAATAAGATTATGCTCGATCACGTGGTTTATTTTTTTGCTGAAGATTCAGAATACAAGGGTATCGATCCGGAGGTGTTAACAGGGTTAACGGCTGAATTTGAAAAGGAAATCATGGATGCTTACAAAGACAGAATTCCATTCGTGGCTGAACCCGGCCCTGACGTGGTTGTCCTCAAGATCGCGCTCACAGGTCTTAAGCAGAGCAGCCCGGTCATCAGTGGAATTACCACCGTCGTCCCCATTGGGTTGGGGGTCAGTGCAATAAGAAAAGGTACCACTGGCTCCTGGACCGGCTCAGGCGCCACAAGTGCAGAATTAATTGCAATCGATTCAGTCAGCAACGAGGTGATCGCGGTTGCTGAAGATACACAGACTGCCGGATTTACAGAGAGATTTACCAAGTATGGCTCAGCCGGTGAAGCCTTTAAATACTGGGCAGGAAGACTCAGGGCGTTTACGGAGAGCATGAAACAGCAATAATGAGTGAAGAAAATATGGATACTCATGAGGTATAGAAAATAAAAAAGTGGAATCAATATTGAAGCGCCTGGTATGGATATTTCTCGTACTCTTGCCTTTGGCAGGTCAAACCGCCTTCGGCCAGAGTGTCTTTGTGGGTCCAGATCAGGAACCCCAGAAAAAGATATTAAGCGTCCCTTTCCCCTTTTACAATGACTCCTTCGGGGCGGCGGTAGGATACGCCTACGGCGTCCTCGGTCATCCCCAGCCGCAGTCAACGCTCCTCACCGCGGTCACTGCAGGGACCAAGGGTTCGGCTATGGGATTCCTCATCGGCTCGAATTTGCTCCCCCCCTTTTCAGAGCGTTTGTTTCTCGATCCCTATATTCACGTGGGAACCTACAAAGATATCCAGAGCTACACGGACGGTAACCCTGAGTACCTTACCGAACGGGCCGGCAGCAATGAGTCCGATAAAAACGACTATATCGAAGGCGACGGATGGGACAACGCCTTCCGGTTGCGTTTTAAGTATGTGCTGCCTATGGGCCACGGCAGGGACCAAATCATTAACACCTATGTTATGGAACGCGGTTTGGTCACTTCAGGGGATGCAGGGGCCACGTCCTGGAACCCACTTGAGAGCGGCAAGACATATCTGGAAGTGTCGCCCTTTTATCGTTCCCAGCAAATCGACGGAGATCAGATAGACAAAAATCTCAGGACCAACGGCGTCGAGTTGTCCCTTTTCTGGGACAACCGCGATTTTTACGGCAATCCCACCAGAGGAAACGCGCTGCGATTGAAAGCCACGCGGGACTGGGGATGGTTCGACACCAGCACCTCCTGGACCGCTCTCAGTGGAGAGTGGGACCAGTACTTTTCCCTGGGACCGTCGGATAATTTCCGGCAGCGTGTCCTGGCCTTTGATGTCTGGACGGCCTATGTGCCTACCTTTGATGACCGGCACGAAGAAGACGGGCAACCCGTTTTTCACAGGCCGCCGGCCTTTGCCGGGGCGACGCTCGGCGGGCTCTGGCGCATGCGGGGATACCCGNNACATGAAATGGGATGCGGGTCTGGGGATCCGGCTTCTTGCCAAGGGAATCTTAGTGCGTATCGACACGGCGGGTTCGGAAGAGGGGGTGGGGATCGCCATGATGATATATCAACCGTTCCAGTTCTAGCAGGTCTGCGACAAGGGATGGACCGATGCCCCGGAATGCCCGGATGGGTCTTCCGGTCGGGTGCTCAAGCGGTCTTTTAAAAAATTGAATCACTAAGTCGGTACAGACATGCTATCCGGCAGTTTCCGGAGGCCGCAGCATGACCGATTCATCCACGCTGCGCAGATGCAGGTCCCGCTGGGGAAAGGCGATCTCGATTTTCACTTCCCGGAAACGCCGATCAATCTCCTGATGAAGCTCACTCAGTACGCTCATGCTATTTCTCACGTCCGACACAAAGACGCGTAGCTCGAAGTGAAGCGAGCTCTCTCCGAAACGGAGAAACAGTACCTGGGGAGGGGGCGTTTCAGCCAGCATTGTGTTTCCCCCGGCGCACGCTATCAGTGTTTCTATTACCACGGGAATGTCGGAACCATAGGCGACTCCCACCGGGATATCAAGCCGCCTCCGACGGTTGCTCAGCGTCCAATTGGTCACCCGGTTGCTGATCAGATCGGCGTTGGGAATGATAATATCTGCACTATCGAAGGTCTGAACGGTTGTGGATCGCAGGCCTATACTTCTGACCTCGGACCAGCTCCCGCCAAATTCGATAAAGTCACCTACTCGTACGGGTCTCTCAAAAAGCAGGATGAGTCCGCTGACAAAATTGTTCACAACCCCCTGCAGGCCAAAGCCGATACCGACGCCAAGGGCACTCAGCATGATGGTGAGTTTTGTGATCTCAACGCCGAGTGCAGAGATCGCTAACAGGAACCCAACAAATATAAAGGCATAGTGCACCAATCGTTTTATGGAATGCCTGATACCCATTTCCACGTGACGTCTGACGAGCACTTTATCAACAAGCACCTTCTGGGAAATCCATGAGATGAGAAGTGTTCCGTACAGTATGCCTGCTGCGACCATCACCAGGCCTACCGTAATCCGGTGCGTACCCATGTTGAACCCAAACGCCAACAAACCCTTCATTGCTCCTTCCAGGCTATCGTACACTAAGATCCTGAGAAGAGCGGGCAGCAAAAACAGGGTGCATACGGCAACATCAATAAAGCGTGTCAGACGGAGAATAGAGGCATCGGTATCATCCTCGGTCAGTCTACTTAGGGAAGACGTACGGAACAACCCTTCAACGAACCCGTGAATCGTGTACATGAATAACAGGAAGACGAGCACCGTTGCTAATGCGTCTATCAAAGATCCGTACAGATATAAGGCGAGCCCTTTTTTCCCGGAAAGCTCTGCAATTACGATGCCGGCAAGAAAGAGAGAACCCAGACGAAGCGACTTTGCATAACGCCCGGATTCTTTGTGCCGGCTGCTTTCCTGAGCCCACCGCACACATAAGAAAAGGCCAGCCAGCGCGGTGAGAACAATATATAGCCGGATAAGGGGAAGCGGAAGGCTGACCAGAGAGATAAGTCTGTTGACACTAAAAACTGCCACCAATCCATATACAAACTGCCTTTTCCATGATTCTTCAATCAAGCCCCCGGCAAGCCGGGCGAAGGAGATCCCGGCGATAACTGAATTTGCCAGTTTCCACGTGGCTGGTGCCCCCTGATATTCATACAAAAACGCTGTCGTCATAAAACTCAGGAACAGCCCTGCAGCAAAAGGCCGGGCGGCAAGAAAATTCCAGCGTTTTGATGCATCTAACACCCGTCTGTTCCGGTAGACAGCAATGAATACGACGACCGCAAAAAGCCCCTGAAGGACAACGATCCATCCATGCCGGTCAAAGAACCGCTTGCCCGGCCATGAGATCTCATCCATGCCTTTTTGCGCTGACAGCCACAACCCACTTCCGAACTGAGAAAAATACCGGGAGGAGAGCATCGGGGGTGATTCCTCAAACAGAATCCCGCGCTTTATACGCAGGAGCAGACCGTCTATGTCGGCGGCAAGAGATCTCATCCGTTTCTGGATTGTGCCGGCTTTCTCCTGCACCATCAGCATCGTCTCCAGCTTGGGAAGAATGAGCGTAAGTGCCCTGTCAATAGTGTCATTCGCTTTTAAAAAGGTCGATTTGATCTGATCGAGCTCTCTCTCTTCAGGCATGGAAGACTGCCATTTGTTCCAGCGTTCCCTGTCCCTCAACCACTCTTTTCTCCAGGCTCCAAGCTGGCTGATAGACTTGCTCAGGGGTGCGCTGATTTTTTCCAGCGATTCATTCTCCTGTTCGATTTCCTGCTTCAGTTCTATAAGTTTCTTGTACCTGTAATCTTTCGAATCCCTGAGTTTTTGCAGTTGATCTGCAGGAACATTCAGATTCGCCTCGATCTTGTCGTACTTCTTTTGAAATTCAGAGGCATCCGGCAGACCGGCAATCGTATTTTCAAGGACTGCCAGACGTCCGTACAATTGTGTGGACAAAGGGATGATTTCAACCAGTTCCGGTAC
>DKBK01000012.1:0-2153 GCA_002451135.1 Nitrospiraceae bacterium UBA6902 | reverse complement strand
TTGACAGTAAAAAAATAATGAGTATAATTGCAGGTATAGACATTTTATTTTGTTAGTTCATCCATTCGATCAAAGATGGAGTTATGAAACAATCACGATTCATGAAAACAATTTTTTAAACATGAAAGGATGATATATGAAAAATCTGAGAGTTGTGAAAGCAGTTATCATGTCAGCGGCGATCTCCTTTGCCCTGCCGGCCTTTGCCCAGGACCTCGATATTAACCCCGCCAGCATCAAGACGCCGGCACCGGAATACTCACCATACCTGGAGCACAACTATCCCGACCGCGTCTATTTCGGCGATACGCACACTCACACGGCGTACTCCACAGACGCCGGCATGATCGGCAACCGGCTCGGCCCGGATGAGGCCTACCGGTTCGCCAGGGGCGAGGAGGTCACCTCCAGCCTTGGGGTGCGTGCGCGGCTGCAGCGGCCGCTCGATTTCCTGGTTGTGGCGGACCACGCCGAGAACCTGGGCCTGGCGCCGATGATCGCCGAGTCCAACTCCATCCTTTTGAAAACGGAGTTCGGCCGCAAGGTCCACGATATGGTGAAGGCCGGCAATTACGGCGACGCCTATGCTGCCTGGGGCGGTGCGATGAACGAGGGGAAAGACCCGTTGAAGGGGAACACTGATCTCACCCACTCGATGTGGGAACGCCTCACCGCCTCGGCCGAGAAATTCAATGAGCACGGCAAATTCACGGCGCTGATCGGTTTCGAATGGACGTCCAGCCCCGGTGGTAACAATTTGCATCGCAATGTCATCTTCCGCGACAGCAAGGCCAAGGCCGACCGCATCCTGCCTCTGTCCAACTATGACACCAGCGACCCGGAAAAGCTGTGGCAGTGGATGGCCGACTATGAAAAGAACACCGGCGGCCAGCTGCTGGCGATCCCTCACAATGGGAATCTTTCCAACGGCCTGATGTTCGCCGATGTCACCCTGACATCGAAGAAGCCGCTCGACCGCAATTACGCCGAGCGCCGCATGCGCTGGGAGCCGATCTACGAAGTGACGCAGATAAAGGGCGACGGTGAGACCCATCCCTCGCTTTCGCCGGCCGACGAGTTTGCCGACTTCGAAACCTGGGACAAGGGCAGTTTCGGGCCCGAGCCAAAGAAACCGGACATGCTGCCGCGCGAATATGCACGTGAGGCGCTGAAGCGCGGCCTCGAGTACGAGCAAAAGATCGGCGCCAACCCCTTCAAGTTCGNNCAAGTTCGGCATGATCGGCAGCTCGGATACCCACACCTCGCTGGCCACGACGACCGAGGACAACTTCTTCAGTAAGGCCACGCCGGCGGAACCCTCTGCAAAGGCATTCCCCGGGCGTTTCGACGAAAAAATCACAGGCTTCCTGCAGAAGCCCGACGGACCGGACATCACGATGCGCAGCTATCAGACTTCTGCATCGGGTCTGGCCGCTGTGTGGGCCAGGGAGAACACCCGCGAGGCACTATGGGACGCCATAGCGCGCAAGGAAGTGTATGCTACCACCGGTACGCGACTGATCGTGCGGGTATTCGCCGGTTACGACTTCGCTCCCGATGACGTGCATCGCCCCGACTTTGCCAGGCGCGGCTATCAGCATGGGGTCCCGATGGGCGGCGACCTGTGGACCGCTCCGGCCGGCAAGAGCCCGGCGCTGGTGATCCGGGCGCTTCGTGATGTTGACGGCGCGAACCTCGACCGTGTGCAGGTCGTTAAGGGCTGGCTGGATGCCAGTGGCAAGCTGCATGAAAAGGTCTACGACGTGGCCTGGAGCGGCAATCGCAAGCCCGGTGCGGACGGCAAGCTGCCGCCGGTGGGCAACACAGTGAACGTGGCGGATGCGTCCTACACCAACACCATCGGCGAGCCGATGCTGTTTGCCTACTGGAAGGATCCGTCGTTCGATGCCGGGGAGCGGGCTTTCTACTACGTTCGCGTGATCGAGATCCCCACACCGCGCTGGACCACGTACGATGCAAAGTTCTTCAAGGTGGAGCTGCCGAAAGGTGTGCCCACGGCCATCCAGGACCGGGCCTACACCTCGCCGATCTGGTATACGCCATGAATAAGTGAAGAGAAACCCTGAATAAGGTAATAAAAAAAGGATGGGAGTATGAAAACAAGAAGTCTGTTGCTGACACTGACGCTTTGT
>DKBK01000128.1 GCA_002451135.1 Nitrospiraceae bacterium UBA6902 | reverse complement strand
TGATATCTCTGATTAGCTATTGCGGCTGACACGCCTTAACACATAGCCCGCAGATATACTGCCCTACATTATGCGCCTTGGCAAAGTATTTCAGCTTTTCAAGACAGGCCGCCTTGTTCCAGTCTTTGTGTGATTCCTTTATGGCATTCACAGGACATACCTCCATGCACTTCCTGCACGCGCCGCAATCCCTTTGAACACAAGCGTCTGTTTTAAGAGGCATGTCAGTCAGTATTGTTGCAAGCCTGATCTTTGAGCCATACTCAGGATGAACCAGCAGGTTGTTTCTCCCGATCCATCCTATTCCTGCACGAAGGGCTATCATTTTATGGGACAGATGAGCTGTCTGTGCCTCCCAGTCCACAATCTGGCTTGCCGGGATGGGCATGGCATTGTAGCCTTGGTTCTGAATCATGACAGACAGTTTCGCTGCTGTCTGGTCGAGCAGCCAGTTAATCATTCTGTAGTTGTGGAGGTAGTGGCGGGTCGGGCCGATGATGCAGCCCCTTAATACGGCTGCAGATACCCTTGATCCGATAGTGATCCCGAAGGACAGGCCTTCGGTCTGGTCCAATGGGAGCGCGTCAAAATGGGGCCTGAGGTCTTCTATCTGTGCTACGCCAAATGCGGTTGCGCCTGATGAAGAGGCGATAGCTTTCAGTTCTTCATACATCAGTCTATAACCACTTCTCAATCAGGGCGATCTGCTCTTCACTGTCCCAGCCCCTTGGACCGACTATCTTTTCCCTGACAATGCCCTCTTTATCAATGATAAAGGTCTCAGGGACTCCGGTTATGCCATATTTTTTTGCGGCCTCGTTTCCAGGACTTATGAGAGTAGGAAGGCTCACGGTATGGGTCCTTTTATAAGGGACTAGATTTGCAGGGTCATCCCTGAACAGCATACCGAGCATCTGAAAGGGTTTCCCCTGCATTTTATTGTAAAGGAAATCTTTGGAAGGCATTTCCGACTCGCATGTTGTACACCAGGTTGCCCAGAAACTTATTAACACCACTTGCCCGCGAAGGTCTGAGAGTTTCCACATCTTCCCGCTAGTATCAGGGTAGTTGAAATCAGGGGCAGGCTTGCCTACTGAAGCGATTTCTTCATATTCTTTGGATTCGGGAAGAAGAAACAGCAGCGCGGCCCCGATCGCAATAATAATTATTAACACAGGTCCTTTGTATTTCATGTATTATCCTCCATGGCGTCTTGACTGTAACTATGCTAAATAACAATTATGAAAATAATGTGAAAAGGCGGTATATATTATACCTTAATACCGTACCCTTAATCTCCCGCTGATAAGATCATACGGATTTCAGCAGACATACGGCCTGCGCAGCTATTCCCTCTCCGCTTCCTATAAACCCCATGCCTTCATTCGTCTTGGCCTTAATATTAAGTGTGCCTGACGGTATCCCGACGCCTGCAATATTTTTTTTCATCATTTCTATATGCGGCTGAAGTTTTGGTCTTTCCGCAATAACCGTGGAGTCAATCCATAAAATTTCAAAGCCATGCTGCTTGACAAGCTCTATGGTTCTTGCAAGCAAGGCAATGCTTGAGGAGTCTTTCCATGTACTGTCCGTGTCAGGGAAATGCGTACCGATATCTCCCTCTCCGAGCGCCCCCAATATCGCATCGATGATTGCATGGCACAATACGTCCGCATCCGAATGCCCGTGGAGCCCCTTCTCAAAAGGGATGTCCACCCCGCCGATAATAAGCCTTCTTCCTTCAACCAGTCTGTGTGAATCATAGCCTGAACCGATTCTCATGACATACTCCTCAGGTATTACCGCAGACGCTCACTGACAGGCAGCGGGAGGAGGGGAATAAGAAGCAAATCGCATCGTCAACTTCCCCCTTCTCAATTATCTCGTTAGTGTGTGCATGTGGATCAATACGCATTGCTTTTTTTTGCAAGTACATATTCTACCATCTCAAGGTCCTCGGGTGTGGTAACCTTTATATTAAAGGGACTGCCTGCGATTACCATGATCTTCCCGCCTGTTCTCTCGACAAGGGCAGCATCGTCTGTTGCATAAAACCCGTCCTCATAGGCCTTGTCATACGCCTTTTTTACCGTCCTGAAAGCAAAAAACTGCGGGGTTTGGACAGCCCTGACCTTACTACGGTTTAATGTGGAAACAACGATCCCTCCCGCATCGATTTCTTTCATCGTATCCTTCACCGGGATCCCGGGGATCACCCCGTCAACGTCTTTTATTGCATCTGCGAGTTTATTAATCATGCCTTCCGGAATATACGGCCTGACACCGTCGTGAATCAAGACATACCTGTTTCTGTAATGATCAATCACGTCCTCTTCAATAAGGCTCAGGGCATTATATATGGAGTCCTGCCGTTCCCGGCCTCCGGGCGCCACCCTTTTGATCTTGTCCAGATGGTATTCTTTTACCATTTCATTGAAGCGGCCTGTATCTTCCTGTCTGATTACAGGGATTATTTCTGCTATCGCGCCTTCACTATGTAAACGTTTTAAGGTATAAATAAGAAGGGGGACACCGTGTATGCTGACAAATGTTTTCCCGCTGGATGGGTCAAACCTTTTACCGAGACCTGCTGAAGGCACTATGGCGATTATTTCTGGATCCATTAATGCCGGGCCATCTGACGTTCTTCCCTGTCTGCTTCTTCCTTGAGTTTTGCAAATATCATTCTCCCTGCCGTTGTCTGCAGAACACTGGTAACAACCACGTCCATCTGCTGGTTTATTTTTCTTCTTGCATTATCTACGACCACCATCGTTCCGTCATCAAGATACCCCACCCCCTGATTCGATTCTTTGCCTTCTTTGGATATGAAGATATTCATCGTCTCCCCGGGCAGCACAACGGGTTTCAGTGCGTTCGCAAGTTCATTAAGATTGAGCACGGTCACCCCCTGAAGCTCGGCTACCTTGTTAAGGTTGAAGTCATTGGTGATTATCTTGCCCCCGAGCAGCCTGGCTAATGCCACCAGTTTTGCATCCACTTCCTTTATCTTTGGGAAATCTTCATCAACGATCTTTACCGTAACATTGTTCATCTTCTGGATCTTGTGCAGGATGTCCAGGCCCCTTCTCCCCCGGGCCCTTCTCAGGGAGTCCGCTGAATCCGCGATATGCTGGAGCTCCTGCAATATAAACTGCGGAATAATAAACGTGCCTTCAATAAAGCCCGCCTCGCAGACATCCACTATCCGGCCGTCTATTATTACACTGGTATCAATGACCTTGGCATACCCCTCTTCCACCCTGCTTTTGAAGGTCTTGACAATGCTCGAGATGGTAAAGTCCTTGCCGGCCCGCAATCCCAGGAGCAGGCCGCTGTAGCCGAATACCGTATTAAATATGACGCCAATATAGGTCCCGTCCATGCTGGTGAAAATTGTTTTTAGAGGCAAATAGATTAATTTGGCAAACAAAAGCCCGATTGATAATCCTGCCAATCCCCCAAGCACTGTGCCGAAACCGACCATTGTTAATACGTATTCCAGGGTCAATGCAATGATCCCGACTCCCGCACCCCATAAGAGGCCCTGATAATTCAGGCCCTCTCTTAATCCTATAGCAAATCCGCCTGCGAGAAATATGAGGAAAAATATAATTTTGTATAACATTTTTCTCTCCTCTGTTTTTTAAGAATATGTTTTCAAGGTAATATAAAACTTATTTCCGCTTCTGTTAATGAAGAGTAAAACGGTATCTCCATCCCTTATCCCAGGCAGTATCTTATTGAAATCATTTAAGTCCCTGATCCTTTTCTTATTGACTTCCTGGATCAGGTCTCCCTTCTTCAGTCCGGCATCCTCAGCAGCGCTGTCAGGATGGACTTTCACTATTACAACGCCCTTGTCGTTTTTCGAGAGCCCGAGCTGTTTTGCAATGTCCCGGGTAAGATCCATTACGCTCATTCCCGCAAGGGCCTTATCTTTTGTATACATGTCATCCATAGACTGATCCTTTTCTGCATGGGCCATCTCCTGGGGATATTCTGTTACGCTTACGTTTCTTGACAGGTTCCTGCCGTCGCGCAGGACATCCAGCTTGATCATACTTCCCACTTTGCTCTGGGCCACTATGTTTCTCAGTGACTCGACGTTCCTGATCTCCCTGCCGTTTATCTCAAGAATCACATCCCCCCGCCTGATTCCGGCTTTCTCAGCAGGGCTTCCTTTAAATATATCGGTTACTAGAGCACCGGAGGATTTTTTCAGGTCAAATTCTTTAGCGAGCTCAGGGGTCAGGTTCTGTATCGTGATCCCCAGCCATCCGCGCGTTACCTTGCCTTCGTTCATGAGCTGTGTCATCACGGATTTGGCCATATTGCTCGGCACCGCAAACCCTATCCCCTGATACCCCCCTGTTCTTGAAAAGATAGCCGTATTGATACCAACAAGTTCTCCCTTTATATTTACAAGCGGCCCCCCTGAATTCCCGGGGTTTATCGCTGCATCGGTCTGTATAAAATCTTCATAATCTGCAATCCCGACATTGGCCCTGCCAAGGGCACTGACTATGCCCATCGTAACTGTATGCCCTAAACTATAGGGATTGCCAAATGCCAGCACAAACTCACCAACCTGCAGCTTGTCGGAATCTCCCCATTTAATTGCCGGGAGGTTTGTTGCGGATATTTTTATTACCGCAAGGTCTGTCTTCGGGTCCGTGCCGATAATTTTACCTTTATAATTCTGCTGATCGAACAGGGTCACTTTGATTTCATCGGATTTTTCCACAACGTGATTATTCGTAATTATGTACCCGTCAGGAGATACAACGACTCCTGATCCCAGGCTCTGTTCCTTCCATTTCTTAGGGATGTCAAAAGACTCAAAAAAATCATTGAAGGGACCATCGAAGGAGTGAGGATCTCGAGACATGTCTTTACGTGCAACGGTTTTTGAAGTAGAAATGTTGGCAACAACAGGACTTATAACATTCGCGACTCCGGAGAAGGCCGCATTTTCTCCTGAAAGCTCTTTGGGCAGCTGGAGATTGTACATATAAGGAGGAGATGCAGGCCTGGAAGAAAATAAATCAGTTCTGTTGCCAATTATATAGCCTGAAACTAAGGCAAATGCTATTAATATAATTATCGCAATTTTCTTCATTTTCTAAATTATACCTTGGTTACGGTACATTGTAATCTTATAATATACCATACATTAATTTTATATAAGCTAAAAGATGAATATTGAGAAATTAAGATGGAAAATCAGATGGGCCTGTATCAATTGGATCAGCATTCCCTATGATATAAGATGCTTTGACATTTAAAATTATCAATGGTACCTTTAAGGACAGCGGAAAAAGCAGGAAGCAGGCAGTGGGAAGTAAAAGGGGAAAATGCTATTTACTTCATATTTCCCACTGCCTGCTTCCTGCGTGGATAAGCGCGTGAGCGTCTGCTTCAGAATGGTAACGTATGAATATCCGGTCTTATAGAAGACACATAGAAAACCTCGACAAAACGCATCTCTGGCACCCCTTTACACAGATGAAGGAGTGGACAGAAGAAAGCCCCCTGGTAATCACCGACGGACAGGGGTCTTTTCTTAAGGACATGTTTGGAACGTGGTATATTGACGGGGTGTCTTCCCTCTGGGTAACCGTCCACGGCCACAAGAAAAAAGAAATAGACGATGCCGTAAAAAGCCAGATTGACAGGATAAGCCACTCCACCCTCTTGGGACTGACCCATCCGCCAGCGGCAGAACTTGCCGCAATGCTCACAACAATAGCACCGAAAGGCCTTTCAAGGGTCTTCTATTCTGACAATGGATCGACATCCGTAGAAATTGGACTTAAGATGGCCTTTCAGTACTGGCAGCTCAAAGGGGATACGCGTAAGACGAAATTTATATTCCTCAATAATTCATACCATGGTGATACACTGGGAGCGGTCAGTGTAGGGGGGATTGACCTGTTTCACCGCATATTCTCTCCGCTGCTTTTCCAGTCATATAAAATACCTTCTCCGTATTGTTACCGGTGTGAACTGGGGAAAACATATCCGTCATGCAGGCTTTTTTGCCTGAGAGAAGCGGAAAAGATACTTAAGAAATACCATCGGGAACTTGCCGGATTGATTATTGAACCACTCATGCAGGGAGCAGGCGGCATGATTGCATCTCCACCGGGATATTTAAAAGGGATTAAAAGATTATGCGATAAGTATGATACCCTCATGATCGCGGATGAAGTCGCTACCGGCTTTGGAAGGACAGGAAAGATGTTCGCCTGTGAACACGAACACGTGAGGCCTGACATCCTTTGCCTCGCAAAGGGGATCACCGGCGGCTATCTCCCTCTTGCGGCGACCGTTGCATCAGAAAAAATCTACCGTGCATTCCTCGGTAATTACACGGAATTAAAGACCTTCTTCCACGGTCACACCTACACGGGCAATCAGCTCGCCTGTGCAGCCGCCATTGCGAACCTCAATGTGTTTAAAAAGGAAAAAACCCTGCAGAAGCTCCAAAGAAAAATTGAGATACTGAAAAAGGAGCTGCTGAAGATGTCCGCTTTTAAACACGTCGGGGACATCAGGCAGAAGGGTTTCATGGTCGGGATTGAACTTGTAAAAGATAAAAAAACCAGGGAACGGTATCCGCTTAAGGATAACATCGGCTCGCGGGTCTGTTATGCGGCGAGGAAAAAAGGACTTATTATAAGACCCCTGGGAAATGTTATCGTCGTAATGCCGCCGTTAAGCATCTCCCCCCGGGAACTAAAAAGCCTCACCAGAATCACTGCCGAGGCCATAAAAGATATAACTGAATATTAAGCTATCCCTGCTAATTCATTCTTCTTACTATGAACGCTTCGAGGTATTTCAACAACTTCGGATTATTGATAGAAACATAATAAAGCTCATCATCAGGATTCCGCTTATAATACGCTAAAAAGTCCCTGAACAATTTCTTTTTTGACACATTCAATACCATGTAGTTATACAAAGTTACCTTCTTTCTTTACCCTGTTTCCTTACGTTAGATATCGGCACATCTGAGAGGAAGCTTTAGTCGGTAGATAAATATAAATAAGGCACAAAGGGGCAAAGGCACAGAGGCACTAAGTGAAAAAAATGCCGGTCCCCTCTCCATCTGAATGCCTGAATGCCTTTGTGCCTCTGTCCCTTTATCCCTTGACATCTGCAGGTAATGACAGGGCTTTTTTAAAAATGATACAATAGCGGCTGCTAAGCTTTTCCCCATGGAGAATAAAAATGGCCTTGATGCACTTTTACAGAGCACCTGCCTTATCCGGAGCACGGAAAAATGAACTGCTTTCGCATGTCAGGCAGAGGATTTCTTCAGGAGTTGAAGATATTGAAACCGAATACTGTTTTAATATAGAGGGAGTTGGACCGGTAGCGCAGGAGGAAATGGTCATCCTCCGCTGGCTTTTATCCGAGACATTCGAACCGGCGAATTTCTCTCACAATAGCTTTTTAACCCGTCACGCGTCACCCGGCACTCATCACGTTCTTCTGGAAGTAGGACCGCGAATGAATTTTACCACTGCATGGTCGGCAAATGCAGTGGCAGTATGTCATGCATGCGGGCTTAAAAAGATTACTCGCATTGAGCGATCCCGCAGATATGAATTTATATTCAGTAACGATACGGCATGCAGCAATACACAGAAGGAAGATTTTTACTCGTCACTCATCACTCATCACTCATCACTGTTTTATGACCGCATGACTGAATGTCCCTATCCGGAACCGCTGACTACTTTTGAAACTGGCGTTACCCCGGAACATGTGTTTGAAATACGGCTTCAAGAAGAGGGGAGAGCATCACTCGAAAAGATCAATAAGTCAATGGGGCTCGGACTCGATGAGTGGGACATTGACTATTACTATAATCTTTTTGTGCATGATATTGGCAGAAACCCTACCAATGTCGAATGTTTTGACCTGAGCCAGTCAAACAGCGAGCACTCGCGGCACTGGTTTTTTAAAGGCAGGCTGATCGTTGACGGCAAAGAAGTACCGGAGGACCTCATAAGGATAATCCAGAAACCCCTGAAGAAAAACCCTGCAAACAGCGTTATTGCATTCAGGGACAATTCAAGTTCTATAAGAGGATATGAAATCAATACGATCATTCCTGATAATCCCCTCGCCCCATCTGCTTTTAAAAAGGCCCGGCTGACGTATGATATCATCTTTACGGCAGAGACCCATAATTTCCCAAGCGGGGTTGCTCCGTTCCCGGGTGCTGAAACCGGCACCGGCGGGAGGATAAGGGATGTCGAGGCCACAGGCAGGGGCGGGCTGGTCATTGCAGGGACGGCCGCCTACTGTGTGGGAAATCTTCAGATACCCGGGGATGACCTCCCATGGGAAGACAAATCATTTAAATATCCAACCAACCTGGCTTCCCCTCTGGATATCGAAATCCAGGCAAGTAACGGGGCGTCTGATTACGGGAACAAATTCGGAGAACCGGTTATTCAGGGATATACCCGTTCATTTGGCATGCGGCTGCCTGATGGGGAGCGATATGAATGGCTCAAGCCGATAATGTTTACCGGCGGCATAGGCCAGATGGATGCAACGCATATAAAGAAGGGCGAACCTGAAGAAGGGATGCTGGTTGTAAAGATTGGGGGCCCGGCATACAGGATCGGTATTGGGGGCGGGGCTGCCTCAAGCATGATCCAGGGGGAAAATGTCGCTGAGCTTGACTTTAACGCTGTTCAGCGCGGCGACGCGGAGATGGAGCAGAAAATGAACAGGGTCCTGCGTGCCTGTGTTGAAATGGGCAGCAAGAATCCCATTGTCAGCATCCACGATCAGGGAGCAGGAGGAAACTGCAATGTGGTAAAAGAGATCATTTATCCTGCCGGGGCCAGGATCGAGGTCAGAAAAATCCCGCTTGGTGACAGCACGCTTTCGGTCCTTGAGATCTGGGGTGCCGAGTATCAGGAGCAGAACGCACTGCTTTTAAAAAAGGAACATATTGAGATATTCAAAAAAATGTCTCTCCGGGAAAAGGTCCCCTGTGCAGTGATTGGCACCATTACAGGTGACGGCTACGCAGTGCTTTACGACGAAACCGACGGGAGCACACCGGTCAATCTGGACCTGGGCAAAATACTGGGTGACATGCCTCAGAAGACCTTTCACCTTGACCGTGTCCGCCATAGAACCAGGCCGTTAGAACTACCCGAAGGAATCACAATAAAAGATGCGCTCGAGAGAGTGTTACGCTTACTCTCAGTGGGATCAAAGAGGTTCCTTACCAATAAGGTCGACCGCAGCGTTACCGGTCTGATAGCACAGCAGCAGTGTGTCGGGCCGTTACAGCTTACTGTTTCAGATGTGGCCGTAATCGCTCAAAGTCATTTTGGATTAACCGGTTCTGCTATCGCTATAGGAGAGCAGCCGATTAAGACATTAATAGACCCGGCTGCCATGGCGCGTCTCAGTGTCGGTGAGGCATTAACAAATATTGTCTGGGCCAGGATCAGTTCCCTGGAAAATATCAAGTGTTCCGGCAACTGGATGTGGGCCGCAAAGCTGCCGGGGGAAGGCGCAAAGCTGTATGATGCGGCTGTTGCCCTCAGCGACATATTGATCAGCCTCGGGATCGCTATTGACGGCGGAAAGGACAGCCTGTCGATGGCAGCCCAGGTCAGGGACGCATCAGGTAATTCGGAAACCGTCAAATCCCCCGGTACCCTTGTTGTATCAGCATACGCGACTTGTCCTGATATTACTCAGGTAATGACCCCTGATATTAAAAGACCGGGGCAGAGCAAACTGATTTTTATTGACCTGGGCTCCGGCAAGAACCGCCTCGGGGGAAGCGCGCTGGCGCAGGTTTATAATCAGATTGGCGATGAATCCCCTGATGTTGATGATCCCCAGTTACTGAAACGTACGTTTAACGCCGTGCAGACACTGATTGACAGGGCCCTGATTCTTGCGGGTCATGACAGGAGTGACGGCGGCTTGATAACAACGCTCCTTGAAATGGCGTTTGCCGGGAACTGCGGAATAGATGCAGAGTTTGGAATTAAGAGTTCAGAGTTAGGAGTTGATAATGTAGCTATCGCAACCTTGTTCTCAGAAGAATTAGGGCTTGTGATGGAATATCTCCCTGCCAAGGAAAAAGAGATACTATCAATTCTTAACAAATATTCTTTACCTTATCAAATTATCGGTAAAACGCAAAAAGAAAAAAAGATAAAGATAACTTACGAAACTCATGACACTAAACTCATAACTCTTTTTGATGAGGACATGCGGATTCTGAGAGGTATGTGGGAGGAGACGAGTTATCAACTGGAACGCCTGCAGGCAAATCCCGAATGTGCAGAAGAGGAGAAGAAACATATTTTTGACAGAAAGGGCCCTCGATACCTTGTCACGTTCAACCCGGAAGAGACTAACCCCCAAGACCCGGTCCTCGGTATTGGGTCGTACCGGTCTCACCCGGCGAAAGTCGTCATCATACGTGAAGAAGGCAGCAACAGTGACAGAGAGATGACGTCTGCTTTTTATCAGGCGGGGTTTGAGACATGGGATGTCACAATGACTGATTTTCTTGAAGACAGGGTTTCGCTGGCAGGTTGTAACGGGCTTGCCTTTGTCGGAGGGTTCAGTTACGCGGATGTGCTGGACTCCGCAAAAGGCTGGGCCGGGGTCATCAGGTTCAATAAAAAAATCTGGGATGAATTCCAGAAATTCTATAATAGAAAAGACACCTTCAGCCTTGGCGTGTGCAACGGATGTCAGCTCATGGCCCTGCTTGGATGGGTACCGTGGCAGGGCATTGAAAACAGCGTCCAGCCGAGGTTCATTCACAACGTGTCAGGAAGGTTTGAATCCCGCTTCGCTACCGTCAGGATTCTGCAGAGTCCNNTATGTAGATGACAGCAATGAGATCACCCTTCAGTATCCATTCAATCCGAATGGATCGGCCCTCGGGATCGCAGGTCTTTGTTCTCCGGATGGCCGGCATCTGGCGGTAATGCCTCATCCTGAAAGGACCTTTCTCAAATGGCAATGGCCGTGGATGCCGGAGGAGTGGAAAGCAGGGGCATCTGGCAATGCGTCCGCACAGGTGTCTCCGTGGTTTAAGATGTTTCAGAACGCAAGGGAATGGGTCCATAAAAACAGTCAGTAGGGGTTAGGGATTAGTTTTTAGGAAATGTTATACTATGATTCGAATGAATACGATCAGTTTCAGGCATATCATTGAATAATATCAGTAAACTTATCAGAAACATCAAGTCGGGGCAACTCCCCTATGCATCATTACCCGCAGACAAATTTCATGATGAATGCGGGGTGTTCGGGGTATACGGCCATCCCGAAGCCTCAAATCTTACCTATCTGGGGCTTCATGCCCTTCAGCACCGGGGCCAGGAGGGAGCGGGCATATGCTCTTCGGACGGCAAGCAGGTGTATGTGGAGAAATCCATGGGTCTTGTTGCGGATATTTTTTCTGAAAAAAGACTGAAGAGACTGCCCGGAAATATTGCGATCGGACATAACCGCTATTCAACAGCAGGGACGAGTTCCCTGAAAAATGTTCAGCCTTTAATGGTTAATTTTTCTCTGGGATCTCTTGCGATTGCTCATAACGGAAACCTTGTCAATGCCTTTGAACTGAAAAATGAACTGGAGTCGCAGGGCGCCATATTCCAGTCTACGGCAGACAGCGAGGTGATTGTCCATCTGATCGCAAGTTCCAGGGCCGGGGGCTTGCACGAACGCGTCATTGATACCATGAAGAGTCTTTCCGGAGCATACAGCGTGCTGTTGATGAGTGAAGAAGAGCTTATTGCACTCAGAGACCCCTTCGGATTCAGGCCCTTGAGTATCGGGAAATATGACGGTGCCTATGTCGTTGCGTCCGAGACCTGCGCCTTTGATCTTATCGGGGCAACGTATGTCCGGGACGTTGAGCCCGGGGAGATGGTGATAATAAATAAAAATGGGATACAACATATCAGGACGCTCCCTTCCCAGAGACATGCCTTCTGCGTATTTGAATTCATATACTTTGCACGACCGGACAGCAATATCTTCGGGAACCGCAACGTCAATAAAAAGAGGAAGGAGTTCGGCCGTCAGCTTGCAAGGGAATATCCTGTTGACGCGGACCTGGTTATTGCCGTGCCTGATTCAGGTGTGCCGGCGGCGCTCGGTTTCGCAGAAGAAAGCGGGCTCCCTTTTGATCAGGGCTTAATCAGAAACCACTATGTGGGCCGCACTTTTATTGAACCAAGACAGTCTATCAGGCATTTTGGCGTGAAGATCAAATTGAACCCCGTTCGCCAGGTCCTTGAAGGGAAAAGGGTAGTGGTCGTTGATGACTCCATCGTCAGGGGGACCACCAGCAAAAAGATCGTCAAAATGATAAGAGAAGGCGGGGGTGCGAAAGAAGTACATATGAGAATAAGCTCTCCTCCCACCATCGGTCCGTGTTTTTATGGAATTGATACCCCTACCAGAAAAGAGCTGATCGCATCCACTCACACGGTTAACGAGATAAGAAAATATATCACATCCGATACCCTTCATTACTTAAGCCTTGAAGGATTATTAAAGGTAGTGCCCAACCCGGAAAAATACTGCACTGCATGCTTTGATGATAACTATCCGGTCTTCTCGCAGCAGGACAAGGTTGAACAGATTGAACTTTTCTAGGGAAGGGCTAAAGTTCTAAAAATATTTTCCGTACGAATAAACCGGAGGATCCGCAATAATCAAGACCGGTTTAAAAGGGTTAAACTGATTTATAAAAAAGATTCAGAACATGTCAAAAGGGTTTTCTAAGTTTATTCAATTAGGAATCGTTGGCATCTGGCTCTGCCTCATATCTCTTCTTGTCTACCGTCATTACATTTCAGGCGCTGAATTATCTGAACTCCGGGCCGTATCCGGAAACCAGTTCAGGACCAGCGAAGAATGGTTGGGTATTTATTGGGAAAACAGGAAGATCGGACACATCAGGACTTCATCTGAAAAAATAGGAAATGAGTACAGATTCACCCAGTCCGGGGAAACCGAAGTCACCAGGGAAGACAGGACCATTAAAAATATCTCGAGTTTTACCTGCCTTACGGACCTTACCTACAGAATAAAATCCTTTGCATATGAAAGCCGGTCCGGAGAAACTTATTATAAATCTCATGGCGAACTTGATAAGGACAATGTGCTGCTGGTGTTTATGGAGACGGAAAAGCAGAAAAAGACTGAAACCGTAGAGCTTCGTGGACAGCCTTACCTTCCCGCTACTGTCAAACACGCGCTTTTCGCGCGTGGACTGGAGCAGGGGAAGCGTATCAGTATCCCGGTCCTGAACATCTTTTCATTCATGGTCGCAGATACAGTTGTTGAAGTTGAGAAATTGATTCCTGTAAAGACCGGAATAAATGTCAATACCGCATACCTCTTAAAGATAGGTAATAATTTTTCATGGATCAGCGACGGCGGGATTACGCTGAAGGAAAAAGACGCTTCCGGGGTCCTTTATCTGGCGGAAAATGAGACCATGGCAAAATCAAAAGACACCCGGCCTTTATTTGATTATCTTTCCATGCCTGTCATTAAGGCAGATACATTATTATCAAATACCGAAGACCTCTCCTATCTGAAAGCACGGCTTGAAGGCCTTGATGTGGCCAGGTATCCTTTATTGCAGGGAGGACGCCAGGTAGTTAGAGGGAATATCGTGGAGTTACGCAGGGAAAATGATGCGTCATTAAAGGAGAAGACCTATGATTTGCCTTATTCAGGTAAGGACCTGGGGCCTTTTTTAAGCCCCACGCCTTTTGTGCAAAGCGATCATCATACGATCCTCTACAATGCGAAGAAATTTGTTGCAATTGAGAAAAACGCATTACGCCTTGCGCGGTTTCTGACATCGAATTTATATTTGACTATCACAAAAACACCCTCTTTCCACCTAATTCCCGCCATGGATATTTTCGACATGCGGGCCGGTGAGAGCAATGAACATACTGTCCTGTTCACTTCTTTTGCGAGGGCCGGAGGAATGCCTGCAAGGATGGTCGGTGGCCTTGTGTACCTGCAGGGATATTTTTATTTTCATACATGGCCTGAGATCTGGCTTGGCCAATGGGTACCCGTAGACCCGTCCATGGGTCAGTTCCCGGCTGATGTCACGCATATCCGCCTTATGGAAGGAGATATAGACACGCTGGCTTCTCTGGGAGAAGGGATGAGAGACATTAAAATTGATATAATGGAGGCACGGTGATAATACTTGACCATGTGGTGAAGAGGTACGGCGATCATATTGCCGTCAACAATGTCAGCCTGAAGGCACAGGCCGGCGAAATCTTCGGCTTTCTCGGGCCCAACGGGGCAGGGAAAACAAGCACAATAAAAATGATAATGGGCCTTATGAAACCCTCTTCGGGCACCATATCAATCGGCGGGCATGATATTCAGAAGGACCCGGTTTCGGCAAAAAAAATCCTGGGATATATCCCGGACCGGCCGATTCTTTATGAGAAACTTACCGCCTGGGAATATATGAAGTTTATCGGCGGATTATATGCCGTTGAGAAAAAGGATGTGGAGGAAAGGGGCCGGAAATTCCTGGAGATATTCAACCTCGGTGACCGTCTCAATGAGCTTATCGAAAATTTCTCCCATGGGATGAAGCAGAGACTTAACCTGTCGGCTGTATTCATGCGTGATCCAAAGGTGCTGATTCTTGATGAGCCCCTTATCGGGCTTGATCCGAGAGGCGCCAGACTTTTCAAGGAAATACTGCATGCCTCGCGAAATAACGGCATGTGTATATTCATGTCGACCCATATCCTTGAGATAGCCGAGCAGATGTGCGACAGAATGGCTATTATCAATAAGGGTAACATTATATCGACAGGCACCGCTGGCGAGATAAGGAGCCAGGCCCATGCATCTGAGAGCAATCTCGAACAGGTTTTTCTCCATTTAACCGGAGGAGAAGACATTATAAATATTGTAAAAGAGTTGCAGAAATAGGGCGCGTATTTCATGAGAGAGCTTATCACCATATTCTCGCCGCAGTGGTGGACGTTTAAAAACCGTCTGCTCCGTTCCGGACCAGCGGCTTATGTAAAAGCCATATTTGTGCTCCTCCTGGGGGCGGGGTTCTGGGTTGCGGTGCTCCATTATCTGACATTAGTCATCACACGACTGCAGGGGATAGAGGGAAACGTCGGGATCGTTATCGCATTAAAAGGGCTCTCTCTGCTCCTGATGCTCGTGTATTTTCTTCTCGTATTCAGCAGTCTGCTCTCAGGGATAAGTACCTTCTATCTTTCAAGTGACCTCCCCGTAATCCTGTCGTCTCCGGTATCGTGGGAGAATATTTACCTTTCAAAGTGGCTCGAGACCGCGGTTAAATCCTCATGGATGATTTTATTCGCGGTGTTCCCTGTTTTTATCGCCCTGGGAGTTGTTTTGAAATCTCCGGTGAGCTACTATATTTTTCTGCTTCCGGTGCTTACTATTTTTGTCCTGATTCCTGTGGGCATAGGGGTCATGATCAGCATTATTCTCATGGCCCTGGTGCCGGCAAAGAGGGCAAGAAACATATTTGTGTTCCTCGGTCTTTTGATAGTGGCCATTCTTTTTTTACTTTTCAGGTTCTTGAAGCCTGAGCGTTTTGCCAATCCTGAATGGTTTGCGAACCTTACCATTTTCCTGTCTGAAATGAAACTGCCGGTATCTGAGTTTCTTCCCAGCATGTGGGCCACTGAATCTCTGATGCCTTTTGTCAGAGAAGGGGTCGGCACACCTTTTTTTTACATGTCGCTGCTGTTGTTCACCGCAGGCGCTTTCATTGTATGTGGCAACTGGCTTTTCAGGGCCTTTTTCTACTCGGGGATGATAAAGGCCCAGCAATCGCGCAGCGCCCTGGCATGGACCCATAAAAATGGGGGTGGCGGTCTTGCAGTATCCGCCTGGCTCTTTTTCGTGAAAGGGTACAGAAAGGCGCTATTTGAGAAAGATCTGGTGACGTTTTTTCGTAATGTAGGGCAATCGTCGCAACTGCTCTTACTCTTTGCGATTATTATCATCTATCTGTTCAGCATCAAGGCCCTGCCGCTTGAATGGGGGACCTATCTGAGTGTGCAGCTGAACTATCTGATTTCCTTCCTTAATATAGGGCTTGTCGCATTTGTCGTAACAGCCGTGGCCGCGCGTATTGTCCTGCCATCAGTAGAAAATGAAGGGAGGGCCTTCTGGATAATCAGGGTCTCGCCGGTCAGCATGCGCAGGTTCCTCTGGAGCAAGTTCATGATCGCCTTTTTCCCCCTTCTGATACTGGCACAAACGCTTATTGTAATTTCCAATATACTCCTCGGGGTCAAGATATGGTTTATGCTATTAGGCGCCGGGACATGCCTGGTACTTGTCGCTTCAATAACGGCACTCGCGATAGGGATCGGGGCGTATAATGCAAGGTTTTCCCCCGCTGAAACAGCCCGGGACCAGACGGGTTTTCAGGGAACGGCCTTTATGCTCCTTGCATTTGCGTTGATAATAATGACCATCATGCTTGAAATCCTTCCTACATTAAGCATGTTCATAAAAGAAGTGAGTGAAGCAGTATTGACACTCAGGGGATGGACCATCATCGGGATGCTCTTCTCTGCGGTTTTGATTCTGAACAGTATCGTCACATGGGTGGCAATGCGGATAGGTGAAAAAAAGCTTACCGCCATGGAATGAT
>DKBK01000129.1 GCA_002451135.1 Nitrospiraceae bacterium UBA6902 | reverse complement strand
CAACGAGTATGCTGAATGGAGAACGCCTCTTTTCCCCTGTGAGTTCCGCGCATGGCTTCCCGCCTTATGCATGCAGCGTTTACGTATTTTCAAACAGGACCGACCGTGACATCCCGCTTACGAGACCTTTATGCGTAACGGCTGGCTGATCCAGGTACCATGGAGATTGCAATGCTCAACCGCCTCGATTGTCGAGGCCCTGTCGAGTTTGATCCTGAATGTGGCATAAGGCGCTGAAATGCCGCCTGTTTTAAAATCCGTCATTGCAACATCGTTCCCATCCACAAGAAGCTTGATCATGGTTATCCAGTGGCCCCCGGTAGAGGGATGTTCCTCCATGAATCCGATTTTTACCTGTACATCAAACCATGCGCCCGGCTTGACAGACGCAGGAGCGTCAACGGCAGGGACGTGCTTTTGTTCAAGTGCCGACGGGCTCTCTGTGTTTTGAAGCCGGTTAATGTCCATCCCGCCAGGCTGTCCAGTTCCCTCAGCAAATATCCTCCCCCCTGAAGCC
This sequence comes from Nitrospiraceae bacterium UBA6902, assembly GCA_002451135.1. GTDB lineage: Bacteria > Nitrospirota > Thermodesulfovibrionia > UBA6902 > UBA6902 > UBA6902. Next base: position 16,287 of record DKBK01000129.1, on the reverse strand, counting down.
GCGAGTACCGCTGATGACAGCAACGCGCTTTTTATAAAGTCTCTCCTTTTCATACGTGACCTCCTTTTCTGATTAATTCCGGTTATGGTTCTTTCCTGCTGATATCATAGAGGGCCTTGCCTACAAAAAAATCCCCCCACGCAATACCTATGTCCGGCAGGGTTGATTTCATTATCCAGTCTGAGGCCGGAGCGGACCTGGCGGTCAATTCGGCAATGCTGAAATGAGACATGAACACCGTGCCATAGATAACGATCACCCCGTTCAACAGGTACCCGTATACCGAGGTCTTCCTCCACATAAAGAGCAGTGTCACTACGAGCGTGTCTATCAGGGGGAACATAAATGCAAGGAACTTCGTGCCGCTGAAATGCATAATGCCGGGGTCCAACGCATCTTTCACCATGAAATTATGTATCCTGTAGTGCAGCAGCAAATTGGATACTGCCAGCAGAAAGAGCGCGGCTAATAATGCGTTTCTTGTTGTTACCCTATTATTCATGCGGTAAGGCAGGTGTATGTTACACACACTAAAAAGGGAATGTTGCCATATGGCCCAGATAAAATGTCAGGCTTACCACAATTGCGTGAAGTATCCACCAGCCGATTTTGTATCTCATGAAATATGCAAGCATTTGATCACCAGAGCAGATGCCCGGCGGTATATACCGCGGCAATTGCCAGAAGATGGATTATCCACCACCCTGCCCTCAGAAAACGTATCCTTGCTGAAAAAGTCTCTTCTTTCATATACGCACCCCTTCTTTCAATGAACCGGCTAACCCGTGCCGACATTTACGTCCACACTGTGGTATCCCTTTGCGCCGTCAGGATAAGATGTCGAGAAAAAGGAACCCTTCTCCTGCACCTTCCCGGCTTTGTCAACGCCGCGCACCGTAACCGTATACGCCCCCTCCTTCGGAGGGGACCATTCAAAGCGCCATAATACCCAGGCCCATGTTGATAAAGGCTCCTTGATTTCAGCATCGCTCCATGTGCGGCCCTCATCGAATGACACCTGGACCCTGGCGATCCCGTGTCGTCCGGCATATGCAATGCCGCCTACGACATAAGGGCCGGGAGGTATTGTCTTTCCATCCATCGGCATAAGAATCTGTGACTTGATGGGTATCACTGCCTCGTCAGACCATCCCTTTTTCTCCCAGTACCCTTTATAATCATGGTTCACCAGCTCGATCTTCGATATCCATTTCACATTTTTCATCCCGTAAATCCCGGGCACAATCACCCGTAACGGGAATCCATGCTGAGGAGGCAGGAATTCGCCGTTCATTTTAAAGGCGAGAAAGACATCGTCAGAGAGTGAATGCGCATACGGGATGCTGTCAGTGTATCCGTCTTCCGCATAAAAAACCGTCTTGACGACCCCCTTTTTGGGCACTGCCTTTTCGATTATCCTCTTCAGCGTCACCCCTTCCCACAGGGCGGTGCCGATAGAATCGCCACCGACCGGGTTGCCGATGCATTCCAGCGTGACAAATTCGGTTTTATCTTTCATTGCCCTGAGGTCATTCATGCCCAGGTCATACGGCTTTTCCACAAGACCTGCAACCGCAAGCCTGAATTTGTTTTCATCGATACGGGGGACTTTCTCTGAATAAGAGGTGACGTAAAATTCATCATTAGGCGTGATCTCCTTTGCCGTAAACCCTTTAAAGTTCACGGTCCCCTTCATAAGAAGCTTATGGGTTTCTTCCTCTGCAGAAGCCCCGGCATGCCTGATGAGTCCGCTGGAAATTGAGCCTGAAGCCTGAAGCCCTATGACGCCGGCCCCGGCTGCCTTGATCACCTCCCGTCTGGTAAATTTCTTTTTCATATGCAGTCAACCCAATACAGTCACAGATCTTTATAAGCCCATTATATCAGATAATCTTGACAGGCACCTCTGAAATTCCCGCCTGTCGTCATACCGTGACTTATCTGATAAAATACCTGGTATGAAAGATGAGCTTATTTCAAAAGAGGTGCGCACCTCGCTGAAGAAGGCCTTCATGCACCTCATCGAGCCTGTTGCTATTGAGGTGTACACACAGGCGGGCGTGAACGATTCCTTCAATGAGACAGCAGTAAGTTTCACAAAGGCACTGCCGGAGCTTACTGATAAAATCAAGGTTCAATTTCACCGTCTCGGCGATAAGGACGCTCAACAGCGCAGCGTAGAACGGTCCCCCACGATACTGATAGCCCCGGACAAGTTCAATATCCGTTACACCGGCTCCCCGTCCGGTGAAGAAGCGGCTTCTTTCATACTCGCTATTATGATGGCCTCCACCGGTAAGACGCACCTTTCCGGGGACTCACGCAAAAGGCTCGAACGGCTTAAGGAAAAAAGACATATACGCGTCTTTGTAAGCCCCACATGTCCCTACTGCCCTCAGCAGGTCATATTTGCGGTATCCGCTGCTGTTGAGAAAAAGGATCTCGTCTCGGTCGAGGCCATTGAGATTTTTGAGAACCCTGACCTTGCCGAAAAATACCGCGCCATGTCCGTGCCGACAACCTATATGGGGGAAGACCTCCTGTCTGCCGGTCTTCAGCCCGAGGACTCCTTTATCGAATCCCTTGTTGAGGGAAGGCCGGTTGAATATGTCATGCCCCTGGGACGTGAGGACATGAGGGATTACGATATCGTTGTGATAGGCGGAGGCCCGGCAGGGCTTACGGCCGCGATATACGGGGAGAGGAGCGGATTAAAGTGCATAGTACTGGAAAAGGCGAATGTAGGGGGCCAGATCTCCGTTACCCCTGTCGTGGAAAACTATCCCGGCTTTGCCCAGATTGCCGGGAAAACACTTGTGGATCTGATGGCAAAGCAGACCCTCGAATACTCTGCCCTGCTTCAGGGGGTAGGAGTGAATGACGTGAAAGGAAAAGACGGGATATTCGAAGTGAGCACGGGCAGGGGGATATACCGCGCAAAGGCGCTCATCATCGCAACAGGCGCATACAGCCGGAAGCTGAATGTGCCGGGGGAAGAGAGGCTCGCGGGAAGGGGCGTCAGTTACTGCGCAACGTGCGACGGATATCTCTTCAAGGACGGCAAGCAGGTCATAGTCGCCGGAGGGGGCAACAGCGCCCTGACTGATGCCCTCTATCTTGACAGCCTGGGCGCACATGTCACCATCATCCACAGACGGGAGGTGTTCAGGGCCGAAGACAGGCTGCAGCAGAGCGTGTTCCAGAGGAATATCCCTGTTGAATGGGAGAGTATCGTGGAGGGAATTACCGGGGAAAAACGAGTCGAAGAGGTGTCACTAAAAAACATGAAGACGGGAACAGGAAAGACCCTCGCGGTCCAGGGTGTTTTTGTTGCGATAGGATACGAACCGAACAACCGCATCGCAAAAAAAATGGGTCTTACTCTTGATAAAGAGGGGTACATCAGCGTGGATGCTCACATGAGGACTTCCCTCCCCTATGTGTTCGCGGCAGGAGATATCACAGGGGGCGTAAAACAGATTGTCACTGCCGTGTCCCAGGGTGCAACAGCGGCGCTTACGGTATTTGAAGACATCTCAAATCCCTACTGGAAAAAGAACCCGTACCCCATATCCCCTGCGGGTTAGGTCTCCATGCCTGTAGCTTCAGGATTAAAATAACCAAGATAGTCCAGTTCCTCAAGCACCCATTCGTCTTCCGATATTTCACCACCGTCAACTTTCTGCAGCGCCCTGGCATATTCTTTAAGAAAGCAGTATGCCAAACGCTTTCTGGTGGTATCAAGTTTCTTTTCCATGTCAGTGGCATTGTCCTTTAGTGACCACCTGATGCTGAAGTTCCTTATCACGTCCGCGATCATCTCTTCCTTTACCTCGGACTGTATCACCATGGTAAGATCATCATCAGACTCAACGACAAGTTTCATGGGCAAATGGGGCTCCCCCAGCTGCTCATGGCGCTCAGCCGCCCACCCCACAATATCCGGCACATATTTTATGTTGAAAATAAGATAATCAAGACTCAGCTTTTCCAGGTCTTTTTTATATTTCTTTAATGAAACCACTCTTCTCCTCCTTTTCTTCTGCAGCCTTTACCATGTGCATCATTCAGCTATTGTGTGATGATATTGTTAGGTAAAACCGGTCCCTTCATTCAATTACGGGCTTCATCACCCGAAGACACAGAAAAAGAAATCTGCCGGAACTTATCCACCACCTGCCTTACCGCCTCGTTAATTTTATCCTCTATCTCCTCAGGGCTTGGCTCAATACTGATGAAAGCGGTGACCGTTGCCCGATAAATCAGTTGCCCTGTTTTTGCATCGATAAAATCAAAAATAAGCATATCATCTGTATATTTCATGAAATCCAATCTTCGTGTTTCTGCATACGCTTCATATGTTTCATGAATATACTCCCACTCATTATAATCGAGTCTTGCCTGAATGCCTCCATGCAAGGCAATTAATAGCTGAGGATCGCCAGGCATCATTTCAAATCCCTCAGCTGCCAATTGCCTGTCCATCGCCCCCTTGATCTGCTTCACAATCAATGCATATCTGGCATTGTTACGGGGAACAGGAAACCAGTCATATGATCTAAAGCTGGTGAACTCAGCCCCGGGATCATATTGATACGCAACCCTGACCGAGCTGATTGATGAACAGCTTACTACCCCTATCACAATAAATAGCGTTAACAAGAGCCTTGCTGATTTCATGTTCATATCTCCTTATCGCACGCGGGTCTCCTGCCCGGCATTATTAAAATGGTCTCCCTGTTTTAAAATATCACTATTTGCGGCGCATGGAGGAAAATTCATCGCATGCAGTAGCTATATTCACCTGCATACATTCCCCTGCACATGAACCGGACGTCTGTTCCAGCACAATCCCGTCCTGTGAACCCCGGCACTTAAAACTTTCGCCATCCAGGTACAGTAATCCGATAACCCGCAGGTCCACCTTATAGTTCCCTGCGGGGACCTCAATGCAGAAATTCCCCTTTTTATCTGTCTTTGTCTCAGTCAGGGGAGTATTCTGCTCATGGCTCCAGGCATATATCCCTACCTGGGGATAGGTCACAGGGTCAACGGTATTCGGAATGTGATGCCAGACGGTCCCCCGGATGCATGCAGTTTCAACGTGTTCAGATACGTGCCGTACTTCAGGGGAACTGCATCCTGTGATAAGGGCTATAAAAATAAGGGAGCATATCAGACACGGATTAAAATGACATTGTTTTTTCACGACCTCTCCTTCTCCGTCACGCCTTAATTAATCAATCTTGAATCTGACATCCTGTCTTTCAGCAGCCCTGAGCCCCGATATACACATCGTCTTTCCAGCGACCATAATGGTAAATTATAGCATAAAGCCCCTGCCGCGAACTGCGGCAAAGAGGAACAGCGAATACCGACCTGGGGATTTAGAATTTCGGGGGCTCCTTTTAATATAACGGCACTTAATTTCCAGGCGCGATTCGATCCCTGCCGCAAGAGATTATGTGAATAATTCCCGCAAGAAAACTCTCTATTCTTTTAGAATGAAGTATCATATAATTTATTGAGAGTATGCATGCGGTGCGGTGGGGAAACCTTAGTGGCCTCTCTTTTATGAATGGTACCGCGTCCTGTTTCATGGACAATGTTCAGAATTACCGATTGTGAGGTAGGAAATATATCAGTCTCGCTACCTGACCACCTGGCAATAAAAAGAGCAGGCATCAAGACAAAAATATGTGTGTGCCCGCATGCCGGCATAAGCCCTTTGTCTTTTTTAGAGGGTGAGTCGTTCATAGTAAAGGCACTATTCAGAGATTATGAATAACATCAATGTACTATGCATCCGGATGAGAAAGGTCTTTATATGTACCGCATTATTAGTCGGGTATGCCTGGACTTTCGGAGCATGCCCGGGTGCCGGTGCCGCTCCTGATATTATCGTCACTCTCGAAGGCGTCGAAGGGGATATCAAAGACAATATCCTTGAATACCTGAGCATAGCACAGCAGAAAAAAGATACAGATCTCACCCCCGGCCTTGTCGAAAAACTCCACAAACAGGCGCCTGACCAGATCCGGCAGGCCCTGCAGCCGTTTGGATACTATAATCCCGTGATACAGTCTGAACTGGTGCAGGAGGACTCGGTATGGCAGGCACATTACACGATAGACCCTGGAAAACCGGTTGTCATCGATAGTATTGATATATCCATTGAGGGAGAGGCTGCAGGAGACGAGAATTTCACTACGATGCTCAAAGAACTGCCCCTGAAAAAAGGAGATGTGCTGAATCATCAGCACTATGAAGAGGCAAAGCGTATGTTTTATAATACGGCAGCGAAATTTGGATATATAAAGGCGGAGATGATTGCAAGCAGGGTTGACGTATACCCTGATACCTATATTGCTGCCGTTACCCTGCATTTTAATTCCGGCCCCCGATACTATTTCGGAGAGATCGAGTTTATCCAGGACACGTTCGATCCTGAATTTGTTTCACGCTTCGCCCAATTCCACAGGGGAGACCCTTACCAGCTGTCCGATATCCTGATGCTGCAGAATTCGCTTAATAACAGTGATTATTTCGACTCTGTTGAGATAACGCCGCTCATGGATGAATCAGAGAATCGCCAAGTGCCCTTGAGAATAACCCTGCTACCGCGCAAGAGGAACAAATATACCGCCGGCCTTGGATACGGCACTGATACAGGCTTCAGGGGATCGCTTGGCTGGGAAAACCGCAGGATTACCCGGACAGGACACCGCTTAAAAGCGGATCTTCGCCTTTCAGAAATAAAATCAAGCCTTACTACGGAATATATTGTCCCTCTCGCGAATCCCCGCACGGATAATTTCGTATACAATGCCGGGAGGCTGATTGAAAATACCAAGACCAGTGAGAGTCAAAAGTACTCCGGCGGTGTCCATTATAACCACACCAGAAATGACTGGAAAGAGTCAGTATACATAAAATACGAGCTTGAAAAATACGAGGTGGGAGATGATACCGGTCATTCGGCCCTTTTAATCCCCGGTATCAGCTGGACAAAAATCAATATCGACATTTTTCATCTCCTGGTTCAGGGCAGCAGGCTGTATCTGGACATCAGGGGGGCACATGAATCCCTGCTTTCGGATACGTCATTTATGCAATTTCACATGCTGCTTAAATATATTTTCCGTATTACGCCCCTGAGCCGGCTAATCCTCAGGGGAGAAGGGGGAGGCACGTTAATCAATGAATTTTCCGAGCTGCCTCCCTCCGTACGGTTTTTCGCAGGAGGCGATACCAGCGTCCGGGGATATGCCTATCAGTCCCTCGGCCCCGAGGACGAAGAAGGCAACGTGAAGGGCGGCAAGCATCTGGTGGTCGGAAGCATTGAGTTTGAACATCAGATATTGGATTTCGATAAATGGAGCGCGGCAGTATTTTATGATGCGGGCAATGCAATAAATGAACTTTCGGATACATTAAAAAAAGGCGCCGGATTCGGCGTGCGCTGGAAATCTCCCGTGGGCCCTGTGCGGGTCGATCTGGGATTCCCGCTGGACAAAGCAGACAAATCGTGGCGCATACATCTCATTATAGGACCTGACTGATGAAACGTGCATTATACATAATCGTGATCACGATGCTGCTCCTCTGCACTATCGGCGGCGTATACCTCACCTCTACTGAACAGGGGCTTGCATGGATTATTGCACAGGTACAAGACATTGTGCCCGGCCAGCTCTCCATTACACACATCAGCGGCAGCCTCAGCGGCCCCCTGCGACTGACCGGACTCAATTACCGTTCTGATGAACTTGCCGTGTCTGTTGATTCCATGAGTATAGACTGGAGGCCCCTGGACCTGCTTTTTCTTCACCTTCATCTTACCGACCTCAATGCATCCGGTATCCGGGTTGAAACCGGCGCAGGCACGGAGCCTGCTCAGGAGAGCCCAGGTCTTCCGGAGATCCGTCTGCCCCTTGCCGTACAAGTAGATAACCTGCTGGTCAGAGATATATCCATTGTCCCGTCAGCCGGCTCATCGCCTTTGATAATAAAAGAAGTCATGCTTAACGCAGACATCAGCAAAGACGCAGCACGTATTGAGAGTTTCAGGGTCCTGACCCCCGGCTTTGATGTTTCTTTACACGGGGAGGTTGAACCCGCAGGAGATTATCCACTGGACCTCACGACAGAATGGGCAATCCGGCCTGAAGGATATGCTGAAATATCCGGCAAAGGCGAGCTCTCGGGAACGATGAAACTTTTGACAGTCACGCAGGCGGTTACGGCCCCCTTCAGTGCCCTGCTTCATGCAAATGTCCATGATGTACTGAAGGGACTTCAATGGGAAGGAAATCTCGCAGTACATGATGTGGATTTACAGAAGATCAACCGCACGTGGCCAGAGATAGGGGTGATTGCCCAGGCCCAAAGCAGAGGCACTGTCTCCTCATTTGACATTACGGGAACGGCTGATCTGTCCGAGAAACAATACGGAAATATGTCGACCGCCTTTTCAATATCCAGGGATACCGAAATATGGCACATAAAAAACCTGAAGCTTTCAATCCCGGGGAACGACGCAGTCATTTCATTGTCAGGCAGATACTCCCAGGTGAATGGTGCCATATCGTTTCAGTCAAAGGGGAACTGGAATTCCCTGTCATGGCCTCTGCAGGGTGAAGAACCTGTGGTGAAGAGCCGGGAAGGGACCTTCTCTGTGAATGGGTCTCCCGATGCATATGGCTTTTCTCTTACCGCTGATATATCTGCGAATCAGGTTCCCGATAGTAAAGTCAAACTCAGCGGCACGGGAACACAGGACGGCATCATCCTCACGTCCGTCTTTGCAGAACTACTGAATGGAGAGCTGACCGGTCATGGCTCTGTCAACTGGAATCCGTATTATACCTGGCAGGCATCTTTAGATGTGCAATCGGTAAATCCCGCTCTCTACTGGCCTGACTGGCCCGGAACACTTGATCTGATAACAGAGACACGAGGAGAAATGAAAGACGGCAGGCTTCTGATATCTGTTAAAAGCGCCTCTGCGCAGGGTGAACTGCGGGGACACCCCTTCAAGGCTGAGGCCCAGTTTGAAATGACAGACGGCTCATACTCCCTGCCGCTCTTTCACCTCAGTTCAGGGTCAGCACACCTGTCTGCCTCAGGCTCCTACTCTGATGTATGGGATGCTCAATGGAGTGCCGAAATCCCCGAATTGAGTGAGCTCTTCCCCGGGGGCAAAGGCGATATCAGGGGAAAGGGCACGATACGCGGAGAGACGCGGTCACCGCAATTTACCGCGCATCTGACAGGACGCAACGTCCTGCTTGATTCTTATCAGGCCTCCGGCCTGATAATCAATATGGATGTTGACGCAGCAGACAGAGAGCATTCGCGCATAGACATCACTGCTGAGAACGTGTTGATTGATACGCAGGAAATTATAAACCTTACCCTTAAGGCAGATGGCAGAACTGACTCCCACCATATCTCCCTGTCAGCTAAAAAAAAGCGGGAATCAATCCTGTTGTCGGCTGATGCACGATATCATGACGGGGTATGGGAAGGCGAACTCAATAAGGGTGAACTGGACGCTGCTGATTTCGGCCTGTGGCAGCTTAAGAAGCCGGCGGCCTTTTCCCTTTCTGCCAAAGATGCTTTCCTCCGTGATCTCTGCTGGATACATGATCCTGCCACTGTCTGTGTGGACACAGAATGGACAGACAGCCACGGACTTACAGGAAAGGCTGATCTTTCAGATATACCCTTATCACTATTCAGCACGCTCATCCCTGACGTGGCGCTGGACGGAACCCTCGAAGGAGAAGCGGACATATCATACCGTACGAATACATTGTATGGTCAGGCTGCCTTCCGTATGCCGGCAGGTTCGATTTCCTACACATCAGATAAAGAAGCCCCGTTGAGAATTCCTCTTGAGGGAGGCCGGCTTGAAGCGTCTTTAAATGAAGAGGCACTCGGCATGACGATTGAATTATCAGTGAAAGAAAGGGGGCAGATAAAAGGCGCCCTCAATCTTCCCTTCTTTACGCTGCAGGAAGTCCGAAAAGAGGAGCAGGCAGTTTCCGGCTGGCTGCGTTCCGATCTCAAAGGACTTGACCTCATCCCGCTGTTTATATCGGAAGTTCACGACACAAAGGGACATATCAGTACTGATCTTAATGTCTCAGGGACTATGGCCCGTCCGATCATCACAGGACACATTACCCTCACTGAAGGGAATGCGGGGATACCCGCCCTCGGCATCACACTGAAAGATATGCATTTCGATCTCACCGTCAATCAATCGGGTACAGTGAATGTGGATGGACGGTTCGCCTCTGGCAAGGGAACGGCCACGGTAACGGGTGAACTTGCTCTTAAAGACCCTTACAAGATGAGTGCCGCATTCCATGTGCGGGGTGAGAATTTTGAGGCTGTCAAATTGCCGGAATTATCGCTGTTAGCTTCCCCTGATATCACGATACGGCTTCAGGACAAAGATCTTGACGTGAATGGATCACTCTTCATCCCCGAAGCGTTGATAGAACCAACCGACATGTCGGATAGGATCACGGCATCAAGCGATGTGCATATTATCTCTGAATCTCCCCTCAAAAGTGAGCAGGAAACATGGAAAATCAGCAGTAATGTCCGCCTGAGACTGGGGGACAGCATCAGGTTCACGGGATTCGGGTTAACATCACGCGTTACAGGGGGTATTCATATCACAGAGGCACCAGGGATTCCCACAAAAGCAGAAGGTGAATTACGGATTGTGGACGGTCGCTATAAAGCCTATGGACAGGACCTGAAGATAAAAAAAGGACGGCTCCTCTTTGTCGGCATCATCGACGATCCCGGGCTTGACATCAGGGCAGAACGCGAGGTAGAGGAAGTCGTTGCGGGTGTTCAGGTGACAGGCACCTTAAAGACCCCTGAAATGACGGTATTCTCCACTCCTGCAATGGAACAGAGCGAAGCCCTTTCCTACCTTCTTTTCGGGAGGGGCACCAGCCAGTTGTCCGGCGCAGAAGGAGGAAAGTTATATAGTGCCGCATCATCCGCCGGCTTAAGCGGAGGGGACCTTATTGCAAAAAAAATTGGAGCGGCATTTGGATTGAAAGATGTTGGGATCGTTGATGGGGATACATTAGAGGAAAGCGCCCTTGTGATAGGCAAGTATCTGTCACCAAAACTGTATATAAGTTATGGGATAGGACTTTTTGAGCCAATCAGTACGCTGCGCATGCGCTATGACCTGAGTCCAAACTGGATAGTGGAGTCAGAACACGGAAATGAAAGCGGAGGAGACGTGCTGTTTAAGATTGAACGCTGAGTAGCTGGTGAGGCGGCCTGAAAAGGCACTACGTCCTCCTGATCATCAGTAATTCCTTCTCAGCTTTGATCCTGAAAAAAAACATTTGTCCACAGATGACCACAGATTATCACAGATGCAGTAAAAGCTTACCTGTGTTTTCCCTGTCACCTTTTGGGCAAATATATAAAATGTATCTATCTGATTTATATCTGTGCGTTTGTCTGTGAAATCTGTGGATATACATGCCGTTTTCAGGCTGACGTATGCCATGCGCTACTTCCATCCGATCACATCATATCCCTTTTCCCTCAAACATCTTTCAACAAACCCGCGGAATATCACTCCGGGCTCATCCGATTTTATTGCGCCATGGGCCAGCGTTCCGGCTGCTGCGGCAGCAGCGCCTGCACCAGCACTCCTTCCGACATCTCCAAAAAATGCACCCCATGCTGCCCCACCCACACCCCCTATCACTGCGGCACCTGCGGTGTTTTTTGCAATTTCTTTCCCTTTTTCGTCGTTGGCGCCACTTTCTTGAGCCATCCTCATGCACTCGTCAATAGACTCCTGAGACACAGCCGCCCCTGTCTGCTTATAATGATCGTTAGGATAGAGGACAGGCCGTTTGGGTGCACATCCGATTATCAGAATCAGAACGAAAAATGTCATGTACATATATCTTGCATACATAATGTTGATATTCCCTCCATGATTACTGTGTGCCGTGTGACCGGCTGTTGTGCAGAAATGGTTACCAGACCCTTTCAATCCAGTCCCCGCTTTTAAACCATTTATCCTGGAGATACTCCACGTCGCCGCTCCCCTCCATACTCGCCAGAAAATTTTCTACCCAGTTCATAAAATGGGGATCATCGGGCGGCATTGCAATCCCGTAAGGTTCATACGTCAGCGCGGTAAATGTGGAAACAAGTCCGGCATCGGGATAGCGCAGTAACGCGACAATACAAATCGGATAGTCGGCAATAAGGGCATCAACCTTATCCTCGAGGACAAGCCTAATCGCCTCGTCATAGTCTTCGGTTGCGGTGAGCTGTGCCTTCGGAATCACGGTTTCAATAAATTCCTGACTCGTGGATCCCTTCAGCGCGGCCACCCTCGTTGAAGGGCTGTTTACCTCCGTTGCATCCGATACACCGGCAATGGTTTCACTTTTGGCCAGGATGGCCTTGCCTGAATGGAGATAGGGCCCCACAAAGGCAAATCTCAGGTTGCGCACCGGCGTGATCGTCATTCCGGAAATAACGATATCGACACTGTTTAATTCCAGTGCGGGCAGCAGCTCATAAAATTCCATTGTCTTGACCTTCAGCTTAACCCCAAGCGCATCGGCCATCATGCGTACCATGTCAATCTCATAGCCAATGACCTCGCCGTCTTTTGCGGTCATGTTTAAAGGCGGCATATTGCCGGTTGTCCCGACAACGAATTCCCCCCGTTCCACAATTCGGGCCAGGTGTCCTGCGGCTGAGCGCCCCCTGTCCGGCCCGGAAAGAGAGGCACAGGAACACAAAAAGAGGGCCGCGACCCCCATAATCAGCAACGCTTTTATCTTATGCATGGGTATCCTCCTGAATACGAATGATGAATATCGCACATGAAGCGAGTCTTCGCGCAGAGTCGCTCACCGGAATGTCCAGGTTTGTTATTTCTCACACGCCTGCTTTCATAATTCTTTTTTCTGATTTGAAGACCTCATGGTCCCGGTGTCATACTTCAGGTCAATGCAGAGCTTACCGTCTTTCAAAAAATAAAGTGCCGCTCCGGAAAGTCCACGGACAAACTCATCCTCCAGTGAACCTTCAGGGCAGGCTGCCATGGATAAAGAATATAACGAGAGCCCTTTCCTGCCTGAATCTGCTGCTTTTTGATCGCAATGTCTGTTCATGCTTACGTTCCTTTATTAGCTCCATTGGATTGAGACCTTGTACCCGTGTGCAATCAACAAAGAAAAGGAGACATTACTAAAAATAATATTATCACAGAACAGACGTAAGTCAATCATCGAGCTGTTTTGTTCCTGTAATGACTGTGCCAGCCACAGTAATAAGGTGCCGGCGGCACAAAATGCGCAGTTCCCGGGACGTATGTCCCTACGGTCTTCCTGTCAACCAGGCGGGTGATTATAAATCCTCCTTCCCCTTCCGAGATATTAATCGGTTCACCGGCCCCCGAATAACCAGATAGGGAATAAATGCCAGGAGCGCGGCCACAATGAGCGCCTCAACAGGATATACCCATTTAAGGACAACGAACTGGTAAATTACGTCGATGATGACCGCGATGACGAATACCTTTCCCACTGCTTTCCATCCATCCTGCAATAACTCCCGCCGGTGCTCCGGATTGGTGAACACGGCCCAGGCATAGGGTGCTTTTCCCTCCCGTGCGTCCTTTCTTCCGTCCCTGATGGCAAAGATGGTGGCCATAAGGGGTTGGAGAATCAGCCGAAACTTCATAGGTCCGCTCACCCGGTCTGCAAGATTCTCAATAATTCTCGTTACTATGTCATCCATCAGCGTTTCTCCTTTCTTTCTGCATCCTATTCACCCCCGGGTGACATCACCACTAAGAGGCAGGGGTTTTCTTCGTTTCTTTCCCCGCACAGGGAGGGGATTCCTTTGCTTTCTGCCATGGCCAATGGCCCTCGGTCTCAACGGTCAGGGACCATCCCAGGAACGTCCGCACCACCACAAGGCCACCCAACAGCGCCAGATTTATCAGAGTCATATCAAGGGCCACTGTACTTATAATGTCTGCTGCAACCAGAAGTTCGAGTCCTATCAGCAACGTTTTCCCTAACATGACACGGTACTTCTCGTAGGACCCCGCAATTTTTTTCACAGAGTGAAAAAGCCAGCGGGCAGTCCCGTATGTGATGAAGGAAACCATGATCACTACAGCAAGGGCCTCTACTCCCTGAGCAGCCAGTTCTATCCATTCTTGCAAATGTACCATCATCCTACCTCCTGACCCAGTTGCCGGGCACTGNNAGCAGAACAAAGTTAGTTAAAACAGTTAACAGAAGAAGTATCCCAAGTATAAAAATTAGACCGGCCGTCAGGAAATTCGGGTTTAGAAAGATGCTCTCTTTCCTGCCCATACGCCTCAGCGTCCGGCTATATTGCAGCATCATGAAAAACAGGGGGACAGTACCTGTCATGATCATGATAATCCCGATATTCCTCGGCGTCTGCTGCCGCATGACTGCCGTGCCGCCCTTCTCATAGAGGTAGTCGAGGATCTTAAATATCGTGAATCCGAATCCGATCAATGACAACGATGTGCGCACCCAGGCCAACAGGGTCCGGTCTGCAGCCAACATGGTCCGTTCAACTGCAAGCCTGTCGCTAAGTTTCATTTCTTCAGGTTTGATTTCGTTTTCTTCCATTTCTTAACCTCCCTTCCCGGTCTCTATTTTCTTCACCGTTTCAATCCCTTTTTTTCATGTGTTGTTGTACAGCTTCTTCTACCGTATCAAACATCCTGTCATCTTTAAGCCTTTCTCCCAGGGAAGTACGTTGAATGGATTCGAACACCCGCCTGTTTAAGCCTGCAACCCTGAGAGACCTGCCTTTGTCAGCCATATTACGCTCCGCTTCTTCCAGTTGCATCAGGGCAGTATATTCGATGTCCGGCACAGCGCTTAAGTCAAGCAACAGAACTTTGGCTTCCTGTCCCTCTATCAGCGCGTTAAATGTATCCGCAGCACGTGGCATACTGGCAAAGGTGAGCATCCCCTCGGTGCGAACAATCAGCATCCCAGGTATCTCCTCATCCTGAGGATGGACTTCAAGGTTGCGATAGATGTCCGTCCCCTTCTTTCTGCCCAATAGATAAACCGGGGGATGATTGGCATGATACATGAGCATCAGCACCGATATGGCCACCGCGACCAATATCCCATCCAGGGTCCCCAGGACCATGACGCCGGCAAAAGCCACAAGGCTCCAGTAAAATTCATTCCTCCGGACATGATATATGGCCTTAAAGTCGGCAGGGTTGAGCAGGGGAACCGTTGTCACAATGACAACCGCGGCCAGGACACAGAGCGGCATACGTGCGATGACCCCCGACAAAAATACCATGACGATGAGGGTGCAGGCTGCGGTAACCAGTTCCGCGGCTTGCGTTCGGGCCCCGGCGCTGCTGTTTACCGCTGTTTGTGACGTGCCGCCGCCTGCCGGCATCGCCTGAAATAGGCCACCCAGTAATCCGGCCGCCCCTAGTGCGAACAACTCGCGATTCACGGCAGGCTTGGGGTCTCCCTGCCCGGCAAAGGCCCGCCCGGCAGCGATTGATTCTGTGAAGGACATAAGCGCGATCCCCAGGGCGCCGGGCCACAGTTTTACAAAAAGAGAAACATCCGGTATGGACAAAGTCGGCAGACCGGCGGTAATGTCCCCAACGATATGCACACCCATGGATTTTAATCCCAGCAGATAGGAGAGTGCGATCCCGGCAGCCACCGCAAAAAGCGGCGCCGGCGAATGGGGTCTCACTTTTTCCAGTATCACGATCATTAGCAACCCTGCTCCGCCGACAAGTACGGTGGGGACATGCGTCTCGGGGAGATGATGGAAGACCGATACGATATCGCGGAAAATACCGATCTTATCGATATGAACGCCCAGGATCTTCGGAAGCTGGTCCACAATGATCACCAGCCCTAAGCCGGCCTTAAACCCGGTCAATACCGGGGTAGAAATAAAATACGCCAGGAACCCTAACCGCAGGACCGCGGCCAGGCATAAAAAGACCCCGACCAGAAATGCCAAGGTCGCCGCAGCAGTCATCAGTTCTCCCGGAGACCCTCCGTGAACGACCCTGGACAATTCTGCTGCCGTTAAGATGGCAATAGCCGAGGTGGTGGAAACACTTAATTTTTGTGATGTCCCCAACAGGGAATACACAACCATGGGGACGAATGCCGAATATAATCCGACTTGTACCGGCAGGCCCGCAATCACCGTAAAGGCGAGGGC
>DKBK01000041.1 GCA_002451135.1 Nitrospiraceae bacterium UBA6902 | reverse complement strand
GTTATCTGCGAATTCTGCGGACACATTTTAATAATGATCAATATCCCTTCGACATTTAAAATATCATTCAGGGCGCTGAGGGTAAACAAGATGCGCTCAGCCCTCACTATGCTCGGAATCATCATCGGTGTCGGCGCAGTGATCGCCATGCTTGCAGTCGGCACAGGAGCAAGCCAACAGATACAGCAGCAGATCTCAAGTATGGGGAGCAACCTCCTGATGGTGCTTCCCGGTGCAACCACCGCAGGAGGCGTGAGGATGGGTGCAGGGACGCAATCAACGCTGACGCTGGGAGATGCCGACGCCGTATTGAAGGAATGCCCCTCAGTAGCTGATGTGGCCCCGGTGCTCAGCGGGGTTGCGCAGGTCGTGTACGGCAATCAGAACTGGTCCACAGGCGTGACAGGGACGACCCCGGGTATGTTAAACGTGCGCGACTGGAAGCTGTCTGCCGGCAGGCCTTTTACCGAGCAGGATGTAAAAAGCGCCACAAAGGTATGCCTTCTGGGACAAACGGTTGTGGACATGCTCTTTGGATTGGACCCGGTGGGACATATAGTACGGATAAAAAAGATACCGTTTACCGTCATCGGCGTCCTTGAGCCAAAAGGCCAGGACCCAAGAGGACGCGATCAGGATGACACCATATTTGTGCCGGTGACCACAGCGCAGAAAAAGCTCTTCGGCACCGCATTCCCCGGCATGATAAGAATCCTTATGGTAAAGGCAAAAAGCACGGACGCCCTTGATTCAGCAGAGAGGGAGATTAACGAACTGCTCAGGCAGAGGCATCGCATCGGCCAGAAGCAGGATAATGATTTTACTGTCCGGAACCTCACACAGATGATGCAGGCCGCAGAGCAGTCCTCAAAGGTCATGACCATGCTGCTTGGCGCCATAGCGTCCGTCTCCCTGCTTGTCGGCGGGATCGGCATCATGAACATCATGCTCGTATCGGTCACTGAGAGGACAAGGGAAATAGGGATACGCATGGCAGTAGGCGCAAAAACCTGGGACATCAGGCTCCAGTTCATCATCGAGGCCCTGACGCTTTCATTCATAGGAGGGATCATCGGCATTATCGCCGGGATCTCAACCTCACAGATAATAGCGGAGCTTGCCGGATGGACGACGGTAGTGTCTCCCCTCTCGATCCTGCTCGCGTTCGGCTTCTCCGGGCTGGTGGGGATATCCTTCGGATTTTACCCTGCCTACAAGGCGTCGCTGCTCGACCCGATAGAGGCATTGAGATATGAGTAAGGGTGAGGAGAGTTCAGGGGCGAACGGCCGTTTGCTCTTGCATCATGCCACATTCACTGTGCTGTTGTGCATAATAAAACAGGATGCTGATCTTTTTCTTTATCGTAATATCATACTGTTCGGCCAATTTATATTTTTTTTATAAGGTCACTTCAGTATTTGACTTCGGGACCGCCGTTGATATCCTTACAGGCAGTGTGGTGTTCCTCATGACCCTGCTGCCGGTTTTTATCCCGATATACAGCCATAAGGCTTCTCAACGCTCAATGAAGATCATTTCTTATACCGGCTACTTGTGGCTCGCTTTTCTGATCATTTTCTTCCCTGTCGCGTCCGTTCTCGATCTCTATAATATAGCCGTTCACTACAGCGGCCCTCTTATTGACCGCCAGATGACCGCATTTCTCATTCCAGCGGACCGCACTTTTTTCATCCCCGTGTTCCTTTCTCTCACAATCGTTGCCTATGGTTATTTTGAGGCAAGAAATTTACGCATTGAGCGGCTTGTTATCCATTCACCAAAATTACCGAAGGACCCCGGGAAAGTCAGGGTCGCGCAAATCTCTGACCTTCATTTAAGCGTCACGGTAGGAGGGTATGTAATAGACAAAATTATAGAAATAATAGAAAAGGAAAAACCCGATATCATCGTCTCAACCGGCGATCTTATGGATGGGGTTGTGAGGCATGTCAACCACCTTTCAGGCAGCTTGAGAAAACTCAATGCCCGATACGGTAAATTCGCAGTCACCGGCAATCACGAATTCTACGGCGGGTTACGACATACTGTGCAATTCATTGAAGATTCGGGATTCACTGTTCTGAGAGACCGGGGTGTTACCGCAGAAAATATCATTAATATCGCAGGGATGGATTTTACGGGAACTGAAACACGCGGATACCGCAATGATGCCCCCAGACAGGAGGAGAGGGACGTGCTTTCTTCCCTCCGGCCCGGCCTCTTCACGCTCCTGCTGAAACACAAGTCTGATGTGACCGAAGAGGCCCTCGGCCTTTTCGACCTGCAGCTTTCCGGGCACAGCCACAAGGGCCAGATTTTTCCCGTAAGCCTTGCAACGATGTTTCTTTTTCAATATCACACCGGCTTTACCACACTGTCTAGAGGCTCGGCAATCTATACAAGCCGGGGCACCGGCACCGCAGGGCCCCCGGTCCGTTTTCTTTCCACGCCTGAAGTGACGATCATTGATATCGTTCACCGACAGGGGCAGGGGTAAAAGCCGTTCCTGCGCTGTTCAGCCCTTCAGGTATTGATGATATGAGAATTTCATGATAGAATTTGCCGTGATAAAGAAACAGTATATTTTATAATTCAAATACCCTCATGAGGAGACAGCTATGAGATTCATGAAGATCGTTTTACTGGCAATTGCAGGTCTGGCCCTTACAACCGGTTGTGTCACAACAAAAAAATATGAAGCACGCCTCAGCGACATTGATACCCTGACTGCTGAAAATACAGCGCTCAGCGGAAAGCTGCAGGAGACCGAGAAGAGCCTCACAAATGAAAAAGCGTCCCGTGAGACTGATGTGGCCAAACTCGTGCAAGAGAAAGAAGAACTCATGCGGACCAATGAGTTATTAATGACGGCTAATAAGGACATGAATAAGTCCGTTGCGGAGATTTCCCGGGAAAAACTGAATGCAATTAAAGATAAAGACCGTATCATCACCGAGCTCACACAGGAAAAAATGAACGCCATTAAAGAAAGAGACCGCGCCATCGCGGAGCAGAAGCATTCATATGACAACCTTGTCTCCGAGCTTACTGAGGAGATAAAAAAAGGGGAGATCCAAGTCAAGCAGCTTAAGGACAAACTTACCCTTACCATGGTCGAAAAGATCCTCTTTGATTCGGGCAAGGCTGATATAAAGGTAAACGGTAAGAAAGTACTCGACAGGGTGGCTGAAATCCTGAAGAACATCACTGACAAGCAGATAAAGATAGAGGGGCATACTGACAACGTTCCTATCGGTGCAACGCTTGCCGGGAAATTCCCGACCAACTGGGAACTTTCAACCGCCCGGGCAACCACGGTGGTCAGATATCTGCAGGAAAAAGGCGTGAGTCCGGCCTTTCTCAACGCGGCGGGCTATTCAGAATACAAGCCGGTCGAGTCCAATGAGACCGACGAGGGAAAGGCAAAGAACAGGAGAATAGAGATCGTACTCATCCCGCTTGACGCAGAGAACCCTCCCCAGCAGTAATTGAAACAGGCCGGGATGAAAACGGGGGATTATGGAAATAAAAATCAACAGGGGAGTGTTGTCCCTTATCGAAGGCGACATCACCACGCAGGACACGGACGCGATAGTGAACGCCGCTAATAAGAGCCTTCGGGGAGGCGGGGGCGTTGACGGCGCCATTCACAGGGCCGGCGGACCGAAGATACTTGAGGAATGTATAAAAATAGGCGGCTGTGAAACCGGTGAGGCGGTCATCACGTCAGGCGGGAACCTCAGAGCCACATATGTCATTCACACGGTAGGGCCGGTTTACAGAGACGGCCTTCATAATGAACCCGCACGACTGACGAATGCGTACTCAAACAGCCTGAAACTCGCGTCATTAAAAGGCCTGAAGAGTATCGCCTTCCCCTCCATAAGTACAGGGGCATATGGATATCCCCTGGAAGAGGCTTCGGAAATCGCCCTGAACACCGCAATAACCTATTTAAAAGAACATACGGATATAGAGCTCATTCGATTCGTTCTGTTCGGACAAAAGGCGCTTGAGGTTTATGAAAAGAAATTGAAGCACTTAACCTGAAATCTTCTGCGACACCTCCTCGGATACCCCCTCCCACCAATCCCCATTCACTATAGATGCCTGGCAGGCCATTGATGCAGAAAAATAATAAACCCGCCTGTAGCGCATCCAAGGACCGCCCCGCCCAGCACATCGGACGGATAATGAACGCCGACATATATCCTTGAAAAAGCCACGAGTGCTGCGAGGAGGAATGCCGGGACTGCCGCCCGCCTGGAATAATGACCGATAATGGAAGCCATGGCAAATGAAGTTGCGGCATGACCGGAAGGAAAAGAAAAGGATGTAAGGCAATCGCCAAGAAGTCTTACGCTTTGAAGCTCATGACACGGCCTTGGTCTCGCTAACAGATGTTTTAAAATATCTCCGATGCCGTCAGCAGTAAAAAATCCCACGGCGCAAAGTGAAAAAACAAGAAGTCCCTTCCGCCAGTCCTTAAAGAATAATGGGACCACAATAACAATATATAAAATATATGATTTATTCGTTACAAAAAACATTAACGTATCAAGGACGTTATTCTGAAGTCTATGGTTGATGAGAAGAAACAATGAAGTGTCCATGTCTCATTCTATGGGAAAAAACTAAAAAATGGGAAGTTTAATTGCAGGCGAAGATTTCTGGTTGCAATATGATACTCGTGCTCTCCCGGTTAAAGCAGATTCTGGTCATATTTTTTCACTCCTGTAATAGTAAACTCAATTTTCAGATTCATGGGCAACGATAATTTACGGACATCGTGTGTTTTCAAACATGGTTGCCGTTATTGCTTTTACCCGCCTGTCAATATGCTGCGATAATCTTAGGATTAAGGAATACCAGTTGAAAGTAATAACGCAAAGCTCAACGGCGGCGATCAGACGTCCGCTGGAGCGACTTGTTGGCCATCCGCTTTGAATCCCTCGTGGAACGTGACAGTGCCCTGCGGAGTATGCCCGTCGAAAGACAGAGCGAAGAACACCTCCTGGGGGACTCCCTCATGCACAAGTCCAGGCATGTTGCTGAACCCGAATTTCCTGTAGTAATCCGGATGTCCCACGAGACAACATCCTTGAGCATTCATATCTTTCAGCCGTGACAGCCCTTCCTGTATCAGGGCTTTGCCAATCCCTTGCCGCTGGTACTCCGGCAACACCGAAACAGGGCCAAGGCCATACCAGTTCCGAGTACCGTCCGAAATGGTCACGGGAGAGAAGGCAATATGCCCTATCACACGGCCATCTGCCTCTGCGACGAGCGATAACGTGAGGGCCTTGGCGGCTCGTAACGCCGCGATGATGAACTGCTCGGTGTGATTGCTGATCTCCAGGGNNCTTAAACGCGGCGACAGTCACCTCGGCTATGGCGCTCACATCGGCATCGGTCTCGCTCCTGATAACGATCTTCGGATTCATGGGTTTCTTGTTCCTCTTCCTTGCCGGCCAGTACAGATTTATGGTTAGTAGCAAGACTGAGCGCAAATCATTAATGGTTCAATAAATTTTAGCGATATACTTTACAACTCAGAACAAAGGTTAAGCTTGATTAACAATTCTAAGTAATTTTTTTGTATACTTATAATCTCAACTCCCATCCCATCATAATATCCATTTGACTCGCTAAGCCTCTTAGTTATTACGGGCACATTTAACATCTCTTCTTTAAAAGGAAGAGAAATTTCAAATTGTAAATTAAGAGGAAAGATTATTTTGGGAGATTTGATAAACATGCCATTCCCTGAGATATTCGTCACAGTTCCAAAGCATCTTATATCTAAATAGTGAGTTTCTAAACTTGCATCTATTCTTTTAAAATCTCGTTTTTCCATATTAGACTTGCTTCTGACCATTAGTTATCATGGAATAGTCTGTTTTATCGTGTGTCTATATTTTTATAATTCATATACTCCCTATTCTCACCCCTGTCCACTTAAAAGTATTAATTTGGATATTAAGCGGAATTATTTTAAAATGAGAGATGCCTTACCTCAATGATTTCTATTCGGAATGTAGCACTTAGGGGGATTACCTGGAGTTAGAGATATTAAGGGAAAACCCGCAACTTCTAGCCCACAACAATAATCTCGGTGATGCCCTCTATTGGGTGCTTATCAATAATTTTAGATGTTTAATAATTTAATGATTACAGGTTGTAAGGAATGTTGATTCTGCTAACAAAGATGCAGTGTAAAGGGAATGAACAGAGGATTTATATTAATAAGCAAGACGCTAACGACTTCTTTAGAAAGTTATATTTGCATGAATAAAAGCCTGACCTCGCTACCCTCACTCGGTTTACTATCGCGGTGCAAACTGTAAATTAGGTACAAGAGCTGAGCTGATATCAAGATTCTTGCATTTGATTTGTAACTCAAAATTCTCATGTATGACTGGGGTCGGTAATAAGTACTGCGTTGGATTTTCCCAGTTTAATTGGCCAGGGCCGCAAAATTCTAATCCCTGTTTGGCTGGAAAAGGAAAGTACTTAGCTATATCAATAAATTCAACCCCAGCATCTGCTCCGTGAGCTGAACTTTTTCTCAGTTCTTTATGATTAGCATGTTCTTTCCGAACGATTAGGCTAAGTTCATAAGTGGATAAGATTTCTGCCTTATTACAATTAAATCCAGTCATTATTAGGTTATAACATAAGAGAGGAGCGCTCCATGAACTTAAATGTCCAGAAATTAAACGCTCTCTGGGATGAATGGGAACTGTTATCGCAAGAATACCGTTTTCTTTTAGCACATCATAAATTTTATCGAGAAAAATACCTGTATTCCTCTGATGTTCTAAAACATGAGAGCACCAAACCACGTCAAATTTTCTGTCAAAGTCAATTTCAAGAAAAGCGCCAACATAATCAGCATTTTTTAATATGTCCACGGAAAAAACATTCTTCCCGAACAATTGAAGGAATTTCTTGTGCTCTCCCTCCCCCGATCCAATATCAAGTACACTCTTAAATTCATAATTACTGAGCAGACGTAGAATACAATGTAGCGCCCAATCTAACTTGAATGAATATCCCTGTTGCGGTATATTTTGCGTCTGCTTTTGATTAACAATATTAGCGTTGTATCTTAAAATCATATTGTGACTAAAGCTTAACAATAACGATTACAGACATAA
>DKBK01000145.1 GCA_002451135.1 Nitrospiraceae bacterium UBA6902 | reverse complement strand
CATGAAGAAGGGGGGGCAGAGACCAAAAAGAAACGCCTGGACGATTTCCAGCGAGAGATCAGCCGAATTATAGCTGTTATTGAAAATATAAAACAAAAGAAAGACCTTATCCTCTTTCTCGATGAATGTGAGACGACCCTCGGACAATGGGGTTTTTTTGACTCCCTGNNGCGGTGATTGAGACAGAGGCCTTTTTTTTCGGGGGGGTGCTCGAGGGTGATTTTCCTTCAAGGCCTGACATAGACCCCATTTTGCCCGAAAAAGTGAAGAAGGCCCTGGGGATGCCTCATCTGGAGTATTACATGAACCGGCAGAAATTGTATTTTAACAGGCTCCTCCATATTTCACGGCATGACCCTGTGTTTTCCTGTCCTGCGGCCGACGGCGATAAAATATTCCTGCCCTCGCCTTTTCTGGACTGGGAGAAGATGCTTGGACCAGATGACATCAATATTTACACTGAGGAAGAGGTCCTGGTAAGAGAAGGTATTTCACTGAAAGTGCATAGCGGCTCCCGTGCAGAAACCTATTTTGACCATAACGCGAACGGCATCCTGCGCAGGATAATCGGATCAATGTCAAAGAGATATTTCAGGGTGACGGACCTTGATTATTACAGAAAATGCCCCTTCAGATTTTACCTCGACAGGATACTCGGTCTTGAAATTCAACCCCCCCCGAGATTCGAGGTGGAGTACAGGGAGTGGGGGACTCTTGCGCACAGGACAATGGAATATGTATTCAAAGATAAAGACTGGGACATGGATGCGTTCGAAACACGGCTTTTCAAGGCGCTTGAGAAAAGCCTGAAGGAAATCCCGATCGCTGAATTCTGGGCCAATGTCACAAGGGAAATATTCCGCAATCTTCTCCCTCTTCTCAGAAAGCAGGAGGATGAAATCAGGATGAAAGGATACCGTCCGTGGCTAGCTGAGGAAAAGATAGAGGCGGAGATCGACGGGATCACATTGAGAGGCAAGATTGACAGGATAGATAAAAAAAAGGCGGATGGGAGAAGAAAGAAGGACGAAGCAAAAGAACAGCAGACAATGGACAACGGACAACAGGAGACGGTTATCCTCCTCGATTATAAGACCGGTCAGATAGATAAAAAAAGCCTTCAGCTGCCGCTGTATGCCAGAATGTGGCAGGTAACGCATTCCCCGCAGGTGGATGAAGCCGGTTTTTATTCTCTGAAGGACGGCCGGGTGACCTCGTATCCACCGAAGAAAAAAAGCATGGAGGAATTTATTCACGAGGCTCTGGAGGAAACAGCGGCGCTGATCAGGCAGATGAAGAAAGGGATGTTCCCGGCAGAGCCGGTCACAAATGAATGCAGGAACTGCGGCCACGGCGCGTTGTGCGGAAAAGGATAATAAAAAGAGTGATTAGTTGTTAGTTTTTAGTCTGACAACCGGTAACTGATAACGAAAGATGAGCTATCTCAATACAGATAAGAGCGTAATGATCTCCTCCCCCGCGGGTTCCGGCAAGACCGAGAAGCTGGCGCGCCGCTATATTGCACTGCTGCAACGTGGTGTGGACGTAGAGAGGATCCTGGCAATAACGTTCACCGATAAGGCAGCGGCGGAGATGAAGCAGAGGATACTGCGCATTCTCAGGGATGAAGACGCCACATTATTCCACTCCCTGCTCGAAAAGATGCCTCTCATGCGCGTAACCACTATTCATTCCTTCTGCGGGACCCTGCTCAGGCGCTTTTCCTTTGACGCGGGCATTGACCCAAATTACGGTATCGCGGACGAGATGGCTTCAGGCATGGAGTGGGAACAGATATTGTATGACGTACTGATGGACCATGGCAGCAGCGGCGAGGTCTCTTCGCCCTTACATAATCAGCAATCTGATTTTATCCTGCAGACCCTCAGTGAAAAAGGCTTCAGGGGGCTGGATTATCTTAAAGGTACGTTGGATTATCTTTTCAGTAAAAGGCCGTTTTCACTGGAAGCGCAGTCCTTTATCCATGTCCCTTCAGTAGGCGATGAATTAAGAGAAGAGCTGCTCTCCTGGGAGGGCGCGGCAGATGCGATAGATAATTACGAAAAACTTTTCATGAAAGTTTCTCAGAGGGAATTACTCTCCATTAAAGACTGCTTTCTGACATCGGACGGAATGCCCCGCAAAAAGGCGCCTTCCGCGCTGAAAGGCATTGCGGATTTTCAGCAGTGGACGCTAAAAATGTCTCTCTACTGGAAGGACATCAGGCTTGAGGAGTGTTCAGAGCGGAGCCAGAGGCTGTGGACCATATTTCACACCTGTCTCCGCAATTACTCAGGGCGAAAAAAAATGAAAGGGGTCCTGGACTTCAGTGACCTTGAATATCTCGCCTACAGGATGCTCACTGAAAACCCGGAATGGGCGAATATCCTTTACGCCTTTGACGAAAAGACCGACCACATCCTCGTTGACGAATTTCAGGACACGAACAATTTCCAGTGGGCGGTCATCAGCAAGCTGACCGAAGAGTGGCGATCTGGCCTGGGCGCAAAAAGGGAGGGAGGCACCAGGCCCACGATTTTTTTTGTGGGGGATGAAAAGCAGTCCATCTACTTTTTCAGAGGGGCGAATGTTGAGATTTTCCGCAGGGCGAAGACGCAGATGGAGGCCTGGCTCGGTGATGAATTTCTGTATGAGGAGGCAAAGGAAAATTACCGGAGCCGGCCTGCGATTATTGATTTTACCAACCTGATTTTTTCAAAGCTCATGGGCCGTCCCGGGAACTATCCATGGATAACACGATACAGCCCTTTTACCGCAAAGAGACCCGGCCACCCGTATCCGGGACGTGTTGAGTTACTACTCCTTCAACCTGAGGAAGATGTAAAAATGGCTGAGAGAAAACAGAAAGAGGCAGACGTTATCGCGCAGAGGATAAAGTCCCTTATCGGCAATTTTGAGCTTGTGGAGCGCGGCAGCGATCAGAAGAGGTCATGCAGGTATTCAGATATTGCCATATTGCTCAAAAAGAGGACACATCTTGCCCCTTATGAAGAGGCCCTGAGGAAATACGCTATCCCCTTTGTCGCCGTGAAAGGAATCGGATTTTATCAGGAGACCGAAATTGCGGTACTGAGGGCACTGGTGTTTTTCCTGTCAAATCCTCATGACGATTACAGTCTGTATATGCTTCTGAAAAGTCCCCTGTTCAACATTGCCGAAAGCGACATCCTTCACTTGGTCAGACGCGAAGGGGAAAGTCTGTTTGAGAAGATGAGAAACAACGGGGATTATTCCTCTCTATCACAAGGGGTTAGGGGAGTATCTCCTCCTTTAGAAATAGGCAGATTTGAAGAAACCTTCACCCTTCTCCAAAACTGGCTCACACAATCAGCGTACATGCCGCTCGCCGAGCTGATAGAACATGCCCTCGTCAGCACAAAGGCATGGAGACATTTCCATGAGGAGCAGAAAAGGGCGAATATAAAAAAATTCCTGCGCGTTGTGGAAGACCTGGAGGCAGGCGGGAAGCCACTTATCAGAATAAGGGAATTCCTTGAGAGGACAATTGACGAACAGGACGCAAAGGCTCACGTGAATACCGAGGGCATGGACGCAGTAAGGATCATGACCATTCATGCGGCAAAAGGGCTTGAATTTCCGGTCGTTATTGTGCCGGGAATCGAGGAACCATTCTCTCCCAAAACCGGCGACAACCTCGTATATGAAATACCCCCCACTGTTAAGGGGGGGCAAGAGTGGGGGAGGTTCTTTTTTAAATCAGTGCCTGAACCTTCAATCCGGGATGGTGATGACGATTTTCTCATTCATAAGGCAAAGGAAATAGAGGAACAGATAAGACTTTTCTATGTGGCTGTGACTAGGGCTGAGGAGGCCCTCGTTCTCACCGGGTACTGGGACCGCAGAGAGAACAGCTTTCTGGGATTTCTCACCAAAGCGCTGGAGCTTCACACGCAGAATGACACCGTTGTTGTTGAAAACGCCGACATTCCTGGACTGGCACTGCTTTCAGAAGAAGACGTCAGCAGGCTTTATGCAGAGGTGCATAAAGAGGTAGTAATCCCCGTGGACCACCGCCGGATTGAGGTCATCCCATTATCGCTTCCGAAAACCGCTTCATGGAAATCCGTGGCCGAAACCGCTGACGTCCGGAGACGGCACGGCGAGGACTGGCTGATAATCGGAGATATAATGCACAGGATTTTTGAATACATATCAAAAGGGCTCCTCCGTGAACAGGACATTCAGGCAAAGGCAGAGAACCTCTTCAGGTCAAAAGGCATGGGCAGTCAACAGATCGCGGAAAAGATCATGATCATCAAAAGAGACATAGAAACATTGAAGGGAAAGGGCATCTGGCGGGACGTCATTATGCCGAGAAAAAATTCATTCGCCGAACTCCCGTTTATACTCGATGCCGGAGATGCGGTATATAATGGAAGGATCGACAGGATAATAAAAGAGGACAATGAATATAAAATTTATGACTACAAGACATTCCCCGTGAAGGAGAAAGAGATGGAGTATCTCCTTAAGGAGTACGGGTTCCAGATGAACATATATAAGAAGGCCGTGAGGAGTTTATTTAATGTGGATAGTGTAAAATCGTATATTGTATTTACTCATACGGGAGAGATAAAGGAGGGTTGAGTCCGGAGATCAGGAGAGATCCAGTAATGGGAAACAGCGCTCTGCACCATGTTAATTTCCTGCCGCACCAGAGCACATCACATAATCTCTCTACCCCTGTAAAGATCTGCATAATCTGTGGCTATCCTTACCATGAAAAGACCATTCGGCCAGCACTTTCTCTTTGACCCTAATATCCTTAAAAAGATCATCGCCTGCGGAGAAGTAACGCGGGAAGATACGGTTGTTGAAATCGGTCCCGGCCTTGGCACGTTAACCAGGTTTCTTTCATTGTATGCAAAGAAAGTAATCGCGATCGAGATTGACAGGAAGCTGATCGGGAAACTCGATAGAATACTTGCGGTCCCCCCTTTAGAAAAGGGCGGGATCGAGTCGTGCCGAGGGGCCGGGGGGGGATTTGGAAATGTTGAGTTAATTCAGGCCGATGCATTGAAATTTCCGTATGATACGATTGAGGGCAAATTCAAGGTCGTGGCGAACATCCCCTACTATATAACCACGCCTCTTTTCTTCAGGCTGCTTGAATTCAAAGACAAGGTCACCGGCATGACATTACTGATGCAGAAAGAAGTGGCAAAAAGGATCACCGCTTCACACGGCAGCAAAGATTACGGCGTGCTTTCGATCTCAGCGCAGTTTTATACAAGGCCTGAATTAAAATTTATGGTATCACGGAAGGCCTTTGTGCCGCCCCCTGAGGTCGATTCGGCAGTTGTGCACTTTGAAGTATCTCCTTCTCCCCTTTACCCGGTACGTAATGAGGAGCTGTTTTTTGATGTAGTAAAAACAGCGTTTGCGCAGAGGAGAAAGACGATATCAAACAGTTTAAAGAAATTTGAGGGCATAAAGAACGCGTTGTCGGATATCGGGATGGATCCGGGGCTAAGGCCTGAAAAGTTGAGTGTCGAGGACTTTGTAAGACTCGCAAATGCCCTGACGTAAGTTCTCATTCATGCCGTAAGACACATACGGTCATCAGGCTTCTATATTTGCCATGGGGGATCCTCTCCGCTGTCCTCTCTGTAATAATCGGAAAANNGATGCCGACGGCGGGGAAGCAGTGAATGGATTAATTGCACACAGGGACAGGGTTGATATGATGATACGAGACGAGACAATATCGAAGATGAACAGCGACTACCCCCTGGATTTTATACAGAACCAGGAAATCAACAGGAGGGAATACCCTTTATTGCGAAGCCGGTTTCTCCCGCCTGTCATATCAAAAAGGTGAAAGAAGCACTGGCAAAATGACTTCTGCAAAAGCTCATATTCTTGTTGTTGACGACGAACCCCTTGTGCTCGATTCCCTTACCGGTTTATTGAGAGAATGGGGGTATTCAGTTACCTCCTGCAAAAACGCAGGGGACGCCCTTGACAGGTTTCAAAGAAACGAAATTGACATCGTCCTGACAGACATCAAGATGCCGCATATGTCAGGAATCGATCTTCTCGCGAAAATACATACCATCAATAAGGAAACACCGGTAATTCTTTTGACGGCCAATGCGGAGATGGATGTGGCGGTTGCCGGCATACGATACGGTGCCTTTGACTTTATCATGAAACCATATAATCCTGAATACCTTATTTCCTCATTAGAAAAAGCGGTCGAACACAGCACGCTCATGCAGGTAGACAGGGAGTACAGGCGCATGCTGGAAAGCACGATTGAACGGAGAACCCAGGATTTGGAGACTGCCCTGACGCTTGTAAGGAATGTGAGCCAGGAGATGATACAACGCCTGACATCCATGGCTGAATTCAGGGACACGGACACAGGGGCCCACATCTCAAGGATCGGCCTCTATTCACACAAGATTGCCGAGGCAATGAACATGCCCAAGGATTTTATAGACGACATAACATTTGCAAGCCAGATGCACGATATAGGGAAGATCGGGATACCGGACAACATCCTTTTAAAACAGGGGCCCCTCACAGGTGAGGAATTCAATATCATGAAGAAACATACGCTTATCGGTGAGAAGGTACTCCTTGGTTCATCTTATGCCAACATAAAGATGGCAGCATCAATTGCCCTCCATCATCATGAGAGATGGGACGGCACAGGATATCCTAATGGACTGAAAGCCGATGCGGTGCCCATTGCGGGAAGAATAGTCATGCTCTGTGACCAGTACGATGCGCTGAGGAGCAAGAGACCATATAAACTGCCGCTAAGCCACCAGGAGGCTTTCAGGATAATAACAGAGGGCGATGGAAGGACCCTGCCCGAACATTTTGACCCTGATGTACTGAATGCGTTTATTGAGCTTGGCCCTGTATTTGATGAGATTTGTACCCTCTATGCTTAGTGCTGTTCCCTTTCTGTTCCCCGTATGCTGACCCTGCTGTTGAGTTGTGTTTGTCCTTTTACTTATATTAACCTTAAAAACGGCATGTAGCCACTGATTTACACGAACTGGTATTGAAAGTTGTAATGAGTTCATTCCCTGCCCTTCTGGTCACGGGGCATTCACAACTTTTCAGTTCATCACTATTTATCAGTAGTTGTCAGCGGCCAACCGCCGTTATACGATTAATTAATCATGAATCAGTCATTCGATTACGACATAATTGTCATCGGTGCCGGACACGCAGGCTGCGAGGCCGCATTAGCAGCTGCAAGGATGGGCTTCCGTACAGCCATTTTTACAATGAGCCTTGACAGCATCGGCCAGATGTCCTGCAATCCGGCAATCGGGGGGCTTGCCAAGAGTCATCTTGTAAAGGAGATAGACGCCCTCGGCGGCGAAATGGCAAAAATCACAGACCTGGCCGGGATACAATTCAAGATACTTAACAAGAGCAAAGGCCCTGCTGTCTGGGCCACCAGGGTACAGGCGGACCGGGCGCTCTATAGGAGACATATGAGACGGGCACTTGAAGTACAGGCCGGGCTCGACATTAAACAGGAAAGAATTGAAGAGATATTGATAGCCCGTGGCAATGTCAGGGGGATTAAAACAAACCCCGTACCCGGGCACGAGTCAATTCCGGCTCACGCGGGGGAAGAGAAACGGCTTTATCAGGCAAAGGCGGTGATTGTCGCAACAGGGACCTTTTTAAACGGATTGATCCATATCGGGTTGGAGAATTTCCCCGCGGGAAGGATAGGCGAGCCTTCCTCGATACATCTCTCTAAAAGCCTTAACGGACTTGGCCTGAAGATCGGAAGACTGAAGACCGGGACTCCTCCGAGGCTTGACGCAAAGAGTATTGATTTTTCGGTTATGCAAATCCAGGAAGGAGATGTCCCTCCTCCGCCAATGTCTTTATTCACTGAAAAAATTACCAACCCTCAGCTCCCGTGTTACATGACCTATACAAATGCGCATACGCATCAGACGATCCTTGATAATCTTGAACATTCTCCGCTGTACAGCGGGGTGATCAAGGGCATCGGCCCGCGTTACTGTCCTTCCATAGAAGACAAGGTTGTCAGATTTAAAGAGAAGATAAGGCACCAGATATTTCTTGAACCAGAGGGGCTCGACAGCGACGAATATTACGCAAACGGCATTTCAACGAGCCTCCCGCGTGACGTCCAGATAAAGATGGTGCAAAGCATTAAAGGGCTTGAGGGGGCAAAGATAAATAAATACGGCTACGCGATAGAATACGATTTCGTATACCCTCCTCAGCTCAAGCCTACACTTGAGACAAAAATTATTGAAGGACTCTTCCTTGCAGGACAGATCAACGGTACCTCCGGTTATGAAGAGGCCGCTGCCCAGGGGCTTGTCGCCGGGATAAACGCCTCCCTGAAACTTAAAAACAAAGGGCCGTTTGTCCTTGGAAGGCATGAGGCCTACATTGGTGTATTAATCGATGATCTGGTCACCAAGGGGACACAGGAACCCTACAGGATGTTTACCTCAAGGGCAGAGTACAGGCTTCTGCTGAGACAGGACAATGCAGACCTGCGGCTTCTGGAAAAAGGGCATGAACTCGGCCTCATAAATGAACAGCAGCATGCCTCGTTTCTCAATAAAAAAGCCGCCATCGCATCGGAACTCAAGAGAATAAAATCAACACGGGTAAAACCGCATGTGATAAACCCAATATTAAATAAACTCGGCGGATCGCCTGTAAAAGAAGATACGTCACTAGATCAATTGCTCAAACGGCCCGAGGTCAGGTATGTCAACATAGCCGAAGCTGCACCCTCTGGCAACAGTATTTCACAGGACGTCATAGACCAGGTCGAAATCCAGACAAAATATACAGGCTATATCCGGCGGCAGGCGGAGCATGCGGAGAAATTCAGGAAGGTCGAAGAAAAGATCATACCAGAGGGATTTGTGTACAAGGGCATTAACGGCCTTTCGAGGGAAATCGTAGAAAAACTTGAAGAGGTCAGGCCCCTCAACCTCGGGCAGGCAGGCAGGATCCCCGGGGTAACACCGGCTGCAATTTCGCTCTTAATGATTGCAGTGGCAAAGGGACAAAGGCACTCAGAAGAGAAATAAGAACTTTGTGCCTCTGTGGTGTTATCTCTTCTTTTGAAAGAATAAAAAAGCCGGCATCCCTGTTGATAAGGATACCGGCTTTATGTGTACACATTAGTGTTTGTTCTTTAAAGGGAAATGCTCGTGAGTATTCTTGAGCCTTTCTTTAAAATCAAACTTGTACTTGGGATCGACCTTTTCAACAAACGGGCTTTCCCCGCCATGGCATGCCATGCAGCCTTTTTCATCTTCTGAGGGAATGATAAGGCCTGCAGCTTTGACATCAGCCAATGCAAATTCCTTGTTTTTCTTCATGATTGCACTGAAGTCGCTGCCAGGACCATGACATGATTCACACTGAACACCAGCCAGGTCCGGCGTCTTCTCCATGCTTACAAATCCGCCTTTTCCGTATCCGGTTGTATGGCATTTCAGGCATTTGGGATCAGTGGTATAGTCTTTGTCCTCAAGTCCGGCCTTCTTCTTTTCCTCTACTTTCACCCCTGCCTTGAGATTCTCAAAACTGTTGGCCATGTTCGTCTGACTCCATGACTTGTACTGCTTCATGTGACATGCCTTACACTTCTTTGCGCTGATATAATCTGCTGCAACGGCATTGGTCACGAGAAACAGAGCCATAACGAACAGCACTGAAACAAATCCGATTATCTTTTTCAAAATTTCACCTCCTCTCTCTTTTGGTTTATTCAGATAGTGCGATTCAAGGAATGCTCATAGCCGTTACGATAATACCCCCTATTGTTGTTTAGTGGATTTGCAGTAACGACTGAGCACACAAAACCGCTGAGTTCAGATCATAAATTTTGACAGTTAGTATAGCAGGTACAAGACTCCTATTGTTGAAAATATTTTCATTTAATTATTCATATCTTTTAGCAGGATATGGCGGAGGAGGTAGGATTCGAACCCACGGACCTTTCAGTCTACGGTTTTCAAGACCGTCGCCATCGTCCACTCGGCCACTCCTCCATTGTAACGTTATGAATTATGAGTCATGAGTTTCGTATGAACATAAAAAACCTTTTCCATACTCTTACCTCTTAGCTTTTCCCTCTATTGTATCTGTGCCCATAGAATGTCTCAGGGCGTCAGGTATTATAACAGAACCGTCTTCCTGTTGGAAATTCTCCAGTATCGCGGCGCAGGTCCTGCCGATCGCGAGACCGGAGCCGTTTAATGTATGAACAAATTCCGTTCCTTTTTTCCCTGTCCGCTTAAAGCGGATGTTTGCCCTCCTTGCCTGAAAATCCGTGAAGTTGGAGCAGGAGGAAATCTCCCTGAATTTCTGCTGTGCAGGAAACCATACCTCAAGGTCATACGTTTTTGCCGCGGAAAACCCCATGTCCCCGGTGCAAAGTGCCACCACACGATAATGAAGCCCCAGCCTCTTTAAGACCTCCTCTGCATTGTTTGTAAGTGACTCAAGTTCATTAAACGAATCCTCGGGCTTTACAAACTTGACCAGTTCGACTTTGTTAAACTGATGCTGCCTTATCATCCCTCTGGTGTCCTTGCCGTATGAACCTGCTTCTTTCCTGAAACAGGGGGTATACGCCGTGTAATATATCGGCAGGTCTTCTTCCCGGAGTATTTCGTCCCTGTGGATATTGGTTACAGGCACTTCTGCAGTCGGGATCAAATACAATCCCTTTGAATTCTCCCTGAACAGGTCCTCCTCGAATTTCGGAAGCTGGCCCGTGCCTGTCATGGACTCCTTATTCACCAGGATCGGAGGAAAAATTTCGGTATATCCGTGTTCTTTTGTATGTAAATTCAGCATAAAGTTCATCAAGGCCCGTTCGAGCTTTGCACCTGCGCCTTTATTGATCACAAACCTTGCCCCGGCGATCTTGCTCGCCCTGTCAAAATCCAGAATATCGAGGTCTTCCCCGATGTCCCAGTGATTTTTCGGTTCAAAGGAAAATTCCGGCCTGTTTCCCCATATTCTGACCTCTTTGTTTTCAGTCTCATCTTTCCCCACAGGTACCGATTCATCAGGGATATTGGGGATTAAAAGCAGTTCCTGCAATGCCTTATCCTCAAGTTCCCTTAACCTGTTCTCTTTTTCTGTGATCTGATCGGATATTGATTTTGCGTCAGTCAGCAGTCCTGATGCGTCCTTGCCCTCCTTCTTCAGGTAGCCGATTTCCTGCGATAATCTGTTCCGGGATTGCCGCAGGTCCTCAACGACTTTCAGCACGTCCCTTCGTTGTTCCTCAATGTTAAGTATCGTATCAAGTATCCCTGTGCCTTCCCCTCGTTTCTTCAGGGCCTCTCTTACCTTATCCGTATCTTCTCTTACCAGTTTGATCTCAAGCATACATTACCTACCCTTTCTCATTTGCATTATATAAGGTAAGGCAAAATAAATTAAAAATCAATAATGGCTGCCAAATAATCTTACCCCCCCCTCCGTGTCCAGTTCCCCCTGAATCTCATACCGGATATTCAGAAATTTTTCGATCACTCTGAGATTTGTTATCAGGTGCTGTGTAATGCGGGAAGTGGTAAATGATGATTCCTCCTGAGCAAGGCTGAGATACAGTACGATCTGATCGGCAAGGTGCGGATCAAGGCATGCCGAAGATTTCTGGAAAATTTTGAACTGTTCAGCAGCCTCCCTGCCGACTGCCTCTGCAGGCTTGCCCCTTTCCCCCAAAGATGAAAACCCTGCCAGGGCATTTTCATATTCCGCCTTTAAAAAGACAAATGTGCCCTGGCCATATGAGGGGACTTCTATAACCCTCACATCAGTATCAGACAGAGGCAGATTCTGTATCACGGACATCTTTTGTCTTTCGGCGATGCTGAGTGGCAGGTTCGAAACACCGGAATGCCCATGTACGGACAGAAAGGGCCCTCTTGCGGTCAACTGCATGCCCTTAATTGTTTTTACAGGATCAATCCTCCAGTTTGCCTCTCCGCCTCCCTTAGGATAAAAACCGTATCTTGTGATTGATGATTCAACATGAATGCCGATTCTGCTGAGCATGGGCAAAAAGACACTGGAGACATAATCGTATGTGGGGCTAAAGGGAACATGAGTGCCTCCTTTTATAGTTATATGAGACGGTTCGCCGGACAAGGTCAGAGGAGGCAGGAGGGTTTGGAAGACAAGAGAACACGAGCCAGCGGTCCCGATATCAAAAACATAATGGCCTGCGCGGATATCCCCCGGGCTGAATGTCAGTTCCGTTGAACCCTTGTCGTTTCCTGAGACCTGAGCATGACTGATGACAGCGGCGGCGTTTACACATGTAATATGCTGCGGCATAAGACCTGGTTTCCTCCGGCCCTTTCTGATATTGAAGAGTTTAAGGCTGAGTCCTGTTATACAGCTGAGGCTCAAGGCCGTCCTTAATATCTGACCCCCGCCCTCGCCGAAGCTTCCGTCGATTTCAATTATATTTTTCATATAGGTAAGTATATCCTGAAATAATAATGCCGTGATCTTTTGCTATAATAAAATACCTTGATCAGATCAATTATCATCAGACTTTTCATCTTAGTTGTTTTTGCCCTGCTTATCCCTCACGTGGTGTACGCAATGAAAGTCATCGTAAAGCCAAAAGAAGTTATCCCGGGGGATGTCTTTATTTTACAGGTGGAGACTGATAGAGCGAAGCCTGCTGAAGCTGAGTTCCTTGGCATTAAAATACCCCTCTATCCGGCAAAGGGAAATCAGCTCGTGGCCATGGTCCCCGTTGATATTGATACCGCACCCGCTAAATATAAGGTAAACGTCACTGTGGGGGATGACCGGCATAAGGCTGAAATTACCGTAAGGCGTCATACATTCAGGACCATTAAGCTGACCCTCCCGGAAGAGAAGGTCACCCTCAGCCCCGAAAACGAGGCACGCGCGGTGCGGGAAGCGGAACTGCTCAATAAAATATGGCCCGAATACACTGTGCCGGTATGGAACGGACGGTTCATCTCACCTACCAACTCCGATGTCTCAACCGCCTTTGGGGTTAAACGCATCATGAACGAAAAAAAGACAAGCGTTCATAAGGGGACCGATTTTCGGGGGGCCGCTGGTGACCCTGTAAAGGCCATAAATTCAGGGACCGTTGTGTTGACTGAAGAACTTTTTTTCGGCGGCAATACGTTAATTGTTGATCACGGTATGGGCCTCTATTCTGTTTACATGCACCTTTCAAAGTTCAGTGTGTCAAAGGGCGAGAGGATATCAAAGTCCCAGGTCGTAGGATCTGTAGGAAGTACCGGAAGGGCCTCCGGACCTCATCTCCATATGAGCGTGAGGCTGAACGGGATGAGCATTAATCCGGAGTCGCTGTTTAAGCTGGAGTTATAGATTCCCCCATGAGGCAATATGGTCTGATTCCCAAACTCCTCTGGCTGACCCTCTTCAGCATCGCCATGGCCTATGTCGAGTCAGCCGTTGTTGTGTATCTCAGGGCAATATACTATCCGGAGGGTTTCATCTTCCCATTGAAATTGATAACGGATTATAAAATCACCGTCGAGGTATTCAGGGAAGTTGCCACCATCATCATGCTTTTGACTGTCGCGCATCTTGCCGGAAGAAATTTCCAGGAACGTTTTGCCTGTTTAATGCTGACATTCGGGGTATGGGACATTTTTTATTATGTCTGGCTCAAGATACTGCTCGATTGGCCTGCGTCGGTATTTGACTGGGACATCCTGTTTTTAATCCCTCTGCCGTGGATAGGCCCTGTGATCGCCCCGGTTTCCATTTCCGTTCTGATGATAATCTCCGGCATTCTCCTGGCACGATTATCCGATAAAGAGACTGCCTTCAGGCCAAAGCTTCTCCCGCTCCTCCTTGCATTAGCCGGGACAGTACTGGTACTCTACTCTTTCATGTGCGATACCGGTGCAATGCTGCACGGGCAGATGCCGAAACCGTACCGGTATGATTTATTGATAATCGGGGATATATTGTTGTTAACAGCTTTTTTAGTTTCTTATATGAAAATACTTAAAATCTCAGGACAAAAAGTCAGGGGAGGGGAGATTTAATAATTAATTTAGACACCTTAAGCGCAGCCCCGGCAGTGAGATTATATTAATAGCAGGGTGATAGTGCAAATCGGCAGAACACGCTTTTCAATATCTTATCGAATTATGAATTTTTAAATCTGCCCTCCACTGACGTGCTTGCAACCATAAGAACAGAATTCGCAATGAATGAATTTTTAATAATAATTATTATTTCGTATTTAGTAATCGTCGCCTTCGGCTACTGGCTCGACTTCCTGAATCTCTCCCATTTAAAAAAATGCGGTTCTGTCATCCCTCCTGAATTCGAAGGACAGATAGACCAGGCCCTGTTGAGTAAAACAAGGGATTATACTGTTGCGCATACAAAGTTCGGTTTTGTCTCTTCTGTCTTTAATAACCTTCTCTTTCTGCTTTTTATATTAGTGCTGCTGAACATTTATAATTCCTGGGTCATCTCACTGGATTATTCCTTTATCCTTTCCGGCATCGTCTTTTTCCTTCTGCTGACATATGGCGAAACGATCATCTCCCTTCCGTTCAGCCTGTACAGTACGTTTAAAATCGAGAACAGGTACGGGTTCAACACTATGACATTCAAATTATGGGTGATGGATACTATTAAATCACTGCTGATTTCCACTATCCTGACGGGGCTGCTTATCGCCGCGGGCCTGTTCATCATTCAGAAAAGCCCGGATGTATGGTGGTTCTGGGTATGGTGTTTCTTCCTCGCATTCGGCATCTTCATGATGTATATTTCCCCGTATGTGATCGAGCCCCTGTTTCATAAGTTCACCCCTGTCGGGGATGACAGACTCGAAGAAGGCATCCGGGCCCTGATGCAAAAGGTCGGCATAAAAGTAAGCAGAGTATTCAAGATGGATGCATCTAAACGGACAAAGCATACAAACGCGTATTTCACAGGCATTGGAAAGGTAAAAAGGATCGTCCTCTATGACACCCTCATCGAGAAAATGGACTATAACGAAATCATGTCAGTTCTGGCCCATGAGGCAGGGCACTGGAAGAAAAAGCACATTTTGAAGTCCATAATCATGACAGAGACCATTGCATTGATATCAATCTTTGTAGCATATCACGTGATCCAAAGCGATTTTCTCATAACCCTGTTCAACATTAAAGAGAGCTCACTCTTTGCAAAGCTCATTATCCTCGGGTTTATAGGCTCTATCGTGTCTTTCCCCTTTGGCCCGGTGTTCCATTATTTCTCCAGAAAGCACGAGAATGAAGCTGATAAATATTCCTTTGACCTGACCGGAAATCCTGACAGCATGATAAGCGCCCTGGTGAAACTCTCAAAAGACAACCTCTCCAACCTCCATCCCCATCCTCTTTACGCCCTGTTTCATTATTCCCATCCGCCCGTGCTGGAGAGGATAAGGAAGATACGGGAATTTAAAAAATAGTCTCGTCTATTTTTGACAACTCTCCAGGAATTGTTGTTAAATAAAAGCCTTGATATAATCTGTAATTAGAGGAGTCTACCATGGCACTGAACCACAAAAAATCAAACGAACTTTTTAAAAAGGCAAAACGCATCATCCCCGGCGGGGTGAACAGTCCGGTAAGGGCCTTCAAGGCAGTCGGAGGGAGCCCGCTCTTTATACAATCAGCAAAGGGGTCTAAGATCTATGATGTTGATGGAAATGAGTATATAGACTACGTCCTGTCGTGGGGGCCGATGATCCTCGGTCATTCCCATCCCGCAGTTGTGAAGGCGCTTCAGAAGGCGACTGAAAAGGGCACAAGTTTCGGCGCTCCTACCCCCCTTGAGGTGGAGCTCGCTGAAATGGTGCGGAAGGCGTATCCTTCCATGGAAATCTTACGAATGGTCAATTCAGGGACCGAGGCAACCATGAGCGCTATCAGGGCCGCACGCGGTTTTACCGGCAGGGACAAGATAGTAAAATTTGAGGGCTGTTATCACGGCCATGCGGACGGGCTGCTGGTAAAGGCAGGCTCTGGTGCCGCAACATTCGGAGTGCCCACAAGTCCGGGCGTTCCGAAGGATTATGCCAGAAATACATTAACACTTCCCTACAATGACCTGCGGGCCTTTAAAAAGCTCTGCGAAAAAACGGGAAAGAGCATCGCATGTGTAATCATTGAGCCGGTGGTGGGCAACAGCGGGTGCATCCTTCCGAAACCCGGCTACCTTGAAGGCTTGAGAAAGATAACTCAGAAATACGGAATCGTTTTAATATTCGATGAGGTAATGACCGGCTTCAGGGTGTCGTATGGCGGTGCGCAGAAGGCGTTTAAGATTAAACCGGACATGACATGCCTGGGCAAGGTAATAGGCGGCGGCCTGCCTGTCGGCGCATACGGCGGAAGGTCAGAGATAATGAGAAAGATCGCACCGGACGGTCCGGTATATCAGGCAGGCACACTATCAGGAAACCCGCTTGCAATGACAGCAGGAATTGAAACCTTGAAAATATTGTCAAAGCCCGACACATACACACAGTTGATGGCTAAATCAAAGGCACTTGAAGCGGCCCTGAAAGATGCGGCAAATCGTGCCGGTATAAAGACAAAGTTTTACAGGGCTGGGACCATGTTCTGCACCTATTTTACCGACAAAGAGGTCTATACCTTCTCTGATGCCGCAAAGACCGATACGGCGATGTTTGCAAAGTTTTTCAGAAAGATGCTTGAAAAAGGCGTCAACCTGGCCCCCTCCGCGTTTGAGGCAGGCTTTATGTCCCTTGCCCATTCACCGGCTGATATACGCAAGACCGCGCGGGCGGCATACGAATCATTTAAACAAATAAAATAGAAAGGGATACTATCCTCTTGATTATTGTCATTCCGGGCTTGACCCGGAATCCAGTTTTTTTCTGGATTCCCGCTTTCGCGGGAATGACCGAAATTGATAATACCTGTTATTCGGCCAGCAGGATAGTGCATTCGATAAATGAAACTCATAATCACAGGCTTCTCCAACTCTGGCAAGACCACGGTCTTCAATGCCCTTACCGGGCTTGCACTGGAGACGACTACCTACCCAACCTCCATTTCAGCCGAGGTTGAACCTCATATCGGAGTTGTAAAAATCCCTGATGCGCGTATTGATAAACTGTCATCGATCTATGAACCGAAGAAAACGACGTATGCGACCGTGGAGTACATCGATTTCCTCGGCATTACCTCCGCCTCTGCCGGGGGCAGCGTATCTCAAAATACAAAGGTCTTCAATCTAATCAAGGACGCTGATGCGATTGTGCATGTGGTCCGTGCCTTTGAG
>DKBK01000075.1 GCA_002451135.1 Nitrospiraceae bacterium UBA6902 | reverse complement strand
CCCGTCTCTCCGTTTCTCTCTGATATGGCTCCGTCTATAGTGATATTGTTGTAAACTCCTCCATAGAATGAGATCCCCCTATACCGTGCCCCATAAAATAAACAGGGGCCTGAAAAGGTCAGATAACTAATAGGCGCTATGGGGTACAAAACTGAAGAATATGTGCCCGCCTCTACCAAATGAGCCGATGGCACCCCTGAAGAAGGATTGTAATATAAAGTAGACCCTTCCAGGTCCCACTGTGGTGTTGCAGTTGGACCTGCAGATGAAGCGTTCCCTGAAAAGCGTGGCACCATTTTATCATCCTCACTGACAGTCCCAACATTTGCAAGTGTTAGAGTATACCAGCCGTTTCCATTCGGCCCGCTCCACGCGCTATTACTTACATCAGTAGCATTTGTAATCTTGGCGCCATTTTCACAGGTCCATATGCGCGGGGCGTTTGAAGAGCCGCTCTTGGGAAAGATCGTATTAGATTCACGTATGTGGCCAGCTTGGATTAGCACGGTGAGCGGTTTGTCTGACGGCAACCTTGACTCGGCTATCCTTATGGTAGGGAACGGATCGTAAATGCTTCCGCTGGAATATGTGTCATTTGCACCCTCAGGATCCCACATTACTTTGCCGTTTTCATTGATATATGCAGTGTACGGAGTATGGTAATTAGCCATCTCGGCAAAGCCATGAATCACTACCCCTGTCTTCACTGTTCCTGTAACTTCAACAATAGCGCCTCCCTGATCCCCCTTTGTTGGAGATACTGAGGTAGAGCCCTGACTTGCCATTATTTCATAATAGTTAACTCTATAATCGTCAAGTGTTCCGAATACATCTATCTGATGTTCTGAAGGTACTCCCGAACTCGGACTATAGCAAAAAGTCCCTGCATTCCAATCCCACGTCCCCGGAACACCGATACCGTTGCAACCTTTGTTTCCCGTTCCTCTAAGCAACTTTATCCCGTCTTCTGTAACCAAATCACCAAGCGATGGCTCTATTTGCAGCGGCACTTTATACCAGTTATTTTCAGGAACAACAGGCCATCCTTTTACTTCTTCAGATGATCTTGCATCATTTATGTGGTTATGACCCATAAAGACGCCCAACACATTTGCACCTGAATCACTAATGACTTTCCTTACAAGGTGAGCATCTGGACTCCACATTACTACATCAGAAATTCCACCACGCTTATTATCTGAATCGTCAAGTCTATGGTGAAGAAAGATAAAAACTGACTGCCCCAGAAGCCTTGCATCTGCAAGTGTATTTGCAAGCCATGCCACTGTGTCTGATGAAATTGCACCACCGGCAACATTACCGTTTTGGCTGCTGTCGATAATTATGAACCTATAGCCATTATATACCCAATCGTAATCATACCTCGTGAATGTCAGGTCATCCGAACGATAATATTTTGAAAGATTGGTTCCTACATAAGATCTGTTAATACCACTGTTAGACATATTGCTGTCATGGTTTCCCATAGCCAGATATATATCAAAACAATCCGAAGAAAGCAGTCTGCAACTATACTGATCGAGGTATCCTTCAGTATAGTTAATATTGCCTGCCGGTGTGCCAATGCCGATATGATCTTCATACATATCTCCGAGATGAACCACAAAGGGGAGGCCCACGCTCCGGTTTACTTCACGATATTTCTGGAGGATAGGAAGAAGCTTGTTTTCGGCGTTTTGGAATTGATCTGGATATCTTGCTGGATTGAAGTATGTATGAGTGTCTGAGAAAACCCCGAATCTTACATCAACAGCCAGTGCATGAGAGGATGTAACTAGTAATAATAACAAGGATAACAAAAGCATTAAATATAAAAATGGCGGATGCTGAGAAAGGGATGAGGATTGTTTCATAATATTGTGATATTGTGATCCTATTATTGTGTTGCTACCTACAGTATACCAATGGCTATCTTAGCACAACATTAATCTAACATTAGAAAAATCTAATATTTGTCAGGCAGGCAAAAGGCTGTGGAAAATTGTTTCGGGCAGGAAAGTTAACCTGTGCTCAGATAATAAGTTAAAGGGAGAAGGACTATGAAAGTTGTTCCAAGATTTGATGTGCTTTGAACTTCTATCCGGCCCTTGTGTGCCTCGACTATTGATTTGGATATACTTAATCCAAGGCCGAAACCCGGTTTATGGCGAGACTTATCAATACGATAAAACCGGTTGAATATTTTATATAATTCGTTCTCCGGAATTCCTATTCCGCTATCGCTGACCGAGATTCTCACATATTCATCAGCAGGATCAATGGTTACAGCCACGTTGCCCTGGTCCGGGGTGTATTTTATGGCATTCTCGAGCAAATTAATGAAAAGACGCCTCAACCTGCTTTCATCGCCGTAAACGGACATGGCACCTGATGCTGAAAGATTTATAGCGATGCCTTTTTGAACTGCCAGCGTTCGCATTTCTTTAACAATTTCTTTTATCATGAAACAGATATCCAGTGGATTTTTTTCAAGAACAATTTCTTTGTTCTCAAACTGAGCAAGTATCAACAAGTCCTCTACAATCTTGCTGATT
This sequence comes from Nitrospiraceae bacterium UBA6902, assembly GCA_002451135.1. Taxonomy (GTDB): domain Bacteria; phylum Nitrospirota; class Thermodesulfovibrionia; order UBA6902; family UBA6902; genus UBA6902. The sequence continues at coordinate 23,959 of DKBK01000075.1, read as the reverse complement.
CTGTTCACCTCTTCCAGATTACTATACAGCACGGACTCATATTCTTCTGTTGAACGGATCTTCTTCAATGTCACCTCAAGTTCGCCTTTTAAAACCGACAGGGGAGTCTTGAGTTCATGGGCAAAGTCTTCAATAAATTGGCGCTGTGATGTAAAGGTCAGTTCGAGTCTCTCAAGCATTTCGTTGAACGTTTCAGCGAGTCTTTTGATTTCGTCTTTGGTATCAGGAATATGTATTTTCAGTTTTAAATTCTCAGCGGTAATCTGATGAATTGTATCAATCATTTTGTCAACAGGCTTCAATGCCACCTTGGCGAGGAATACCCCGATGATACCTGTGAATATAACAGTCAAAGGGAGAAGTATGAACAGGAGTAACCTGAGATTCTTTAAGGCTGCAGTTATCGTATTAAGAGGGCTGGCAATTTGTGCAACATAAGCAACTCTGTTATTCTTCACAATAGGCATGGTAAGCACCCTTGATGAAATTGGCTCACCGGGAGAAATTTCCATCCGGACGGTTGTAAAACGCTTTTCTATACGTAATTCGGAAGCAACCGCTTCATTGGATAATACAGGTGAGGTCGGCAATTGTCGTGAAGACGCAACCAGTGTCCCCTTCATGTCAAATATCTGTACTATCATATTAATCAGATCGGCATCATCTGATTTTTCGTCCACCAGTTTCTGGGCGATGTTAGTAAAGTTATCATTTGCTCTTTTGCTTAATGTATCATCCATAGGTATACCTGCAGCTACTGTGTTCAATCGCTCAGCCTCCCAATACACGTCCATAGCACTGACAATGCCGCTCATCCTCGATTGAATGAGATTGTCTTTATATTGATACATTATTTGGCTGAAATACCGATACAGTAACGTACTGAATCCGGAAAGAGTAAGAGTCAGTATGAGCATATAATAGAGGATGATCTTGATTCTTATAGATTGTAAGAACATATATCCCCTAGTCCTTCAGGACGTATCCTCTTCCCCGTAACGTGTGAATTAATTTTTTCTCATGCCCTCTGTCGATTTTGTTGCGCAGATAATTAATATAGACCTCTATGATATTTGTGAGAGTATCGAAGTGTTCATCCCATACGTTTTCCGAAATCATGGTTCTCGTGATGACAGCTCCTTTATTTCTCATAAGATATTCCAATAATGCATATTCTTTGGAAGTTAAATCTATTTCCTTGCCCGCGCGGGTAACTTTATGGGTTAACAGATCAAGGAGAAGATCTCCTGCCTGGAGTGTGGTTTTTGTATACGTCTCCTGTTTCCTTAAAAGTACCCGGATTCTCGCCAGTAATTCCTCAAATGCGAAAGGCTTTGTTAAATAGTCATTGGCACCGGCATCCAGTCCTGTGACTTTATCTTTCACAGCATATTTGGCTGTCAGCATGAGGATGGGTGTGGTAATGTTCTCACTTCGTAAGCGACGGCATAAACTTAATCCGTCCATCTTCGGGATCATAAGATCAAGGATGATCAGATCGTAGTTGTCTGTTGCGGCCAGGGCATATCCTTCTTCCCCATTTGCGGCGGTTACTGCGGAATACCCTTCCTCCTTCAAGCCCCGCTTTATAAAACCGGCAATCTTCTCTTCGTCTTCAATAACGAGAATTCTCACCTAGTCTCCCGTGAAAGTATCACGTACTATCATTGTCTTGAACAGTGCAGGCTACGAAGTAATAGCCGCAGAGTGAAATGCCTTAAGCACATAACGCGAGTTATATATAGTCACGATAGAGCATCAACCTGTAATTTATTGTATTCCAAGAATATAGGNNTCAATAACGATCCAGTAGAAGCTTAAATTATTAGCTCGCCCCTTTTCGGTAAAGAGCGTATGTACTTTAAGAGTATGGTTCGGAAGGTGAAATTCTGTATCAGGCAGTTCTTTTATGGTAAATCCCGCTCCGGTAAAGCATACTTTAGGGTGATGGAAGTTCCCTGCATCCAGAATAATAAACAAGAGGGTTTTGCCTTCGTTGTTCACATATTGATACGCGAGTGCCCCGCTCACAAAATTATATTTGTCTTCATTGAGATTTAATCCCACTTGCTGTGTGACGTCTTTTCCTGTCCAGCCGGGTATGGATTTGGGTATCTTTAACTCAGAAATAAAACCGGTGCCTGTATATTTAACCTTAGGCAAAGAATAGCTGATTATAATAGTCAGTATAAGCAATATAATTACGGTTAATATTTTTTTAGATTTCATATCTACCTGATCAATATGTGCTGCGTGCCGTTTTTTTTAAATTGGATGAATGTAACATTAAAATAAACTTATATTGTTTTATTTGATGAAGTAAGTTATTTAAAAAACTATGAAACCCTGCCAATTTTCATTCTGTCCAGGAATGATTCTGCACCCATCAAGCCGGATAACGTAATAATGAATATGACGATTCCACTGAAATTATGAAAAAATCCCTGCCCTGCCTCTTCTCCAAAATAAAAGGTGATAAGACATAACGTAATAACCCGTATAAGGTTGCCGAATAATGCCATGGGAATTATCAGCGAGGTAAGAATAAGCTTTTTAAACAGGGTCCCTTTACTTATGTACACATATACCAGGACTAAGGAAAACATGGTGATCAGAGAGCGAAAGCCGCTGCAGGGTGCTCCCATAAATATATCATTATATCCTATTTTTAACAGGAGCCCTTCCCGTGAAATCGGATAGTTCAGGAAAAATAATATTTTCTCTGTGAGGACGGAAATGCCGTGACGCATGGGGAGAGTAATACTGTCTAAAATCCCCAAGGGCGGAGGGACCAGAAGCATGAGATAGAGAATCGGAAAGGACAAGGCCTTTGCCATTTTTGTTCCGTAGAGAAACCCCGTGAGACCGAACAGCAGTGGGATTAATGAAAGCGTTTGAATAGATATGTAATCCTGATGCCAGCCAAAAATAAACATTAATATCCCTACTGATAGGAGGGAGAACCCCAAAATATTCATTTTATCAGAAGCTGGTTCCTGATATATATTTCTAATTTCCCCGCGCTTTCGCCATATTAACCACAGAGACAGAGGAAAGATAAAATAGGCATGACTATAATCAACTGTATCCCAGCGAATATTATAGAGATAAGAAAATAAGGGATAGTACAGGATTGCTACTAAAAGCCATATTAGGTAATTGCCCATTTTATTATGATACATTGTTCAATATGTGGGTGGCAAGTTGCTGCCGATATGAAATTGTAAATTTTGCGCCGAAACTTCGGGCCTGCAGGTGTTTGTTATTAACACAATCACGTTTGCTGACGTGTCAATAGCTGTGATGTATCCTCCCAGACAGGCCCCGAGCGCCAGTGACCACCATAACAGAAAAAAGGACAACATGATAAAGAAGTTGCTTCCCTGACAGGCCGGGCAATGTATGGGAGCTTAATAATTTCACTAACCAGTTATGCGTTCTTAACAATCAGTCCGGAACAGGCGGTATGAAATGGCAATATAGGCCGGCTCTCATGGAAGTGCCGAGGGGAAATATGTCCCTCAGTGAATGCAGGGAAGCTGACGAGAAAAAACAGATTATTGAAGCGCTCTGTCATCATAACGGGTCGATTACCGGTAAGTATATATCTGGGCATATCCGGGAAACCCCTTTACGAACAACTGAAGAAATACGAAATCGTTAAGGACGCCTTTAATAAAAAGTAATGATGGTGGTGAGCGTGTCCACGCTGTTTCCGCACGAACCTATTGTTTCACCCCGGACAGGTAGTTGACCAGCAAGTATGCCAGAAAAAACAGTATGGCCCACAGCACTCTCGTCCCGATGGGCCAATGCCTTATTATGTCGCCAGGATATATTTCCTTTTCCCTCTGAATCCGCCTCCTGATCTCGTCCCTCTTTTCCGGGACAGCGAACTTCAGAAGCAGGGAGTCAGATGCGATCTTGAGTATAGCGACAGGATTTCTGCTTGCCCATCCAAGCGCTGAAGGTATGACGTCAAAAACCGTCCTGCTGATCCATGCACCGAATTTTGACATCGGATTGGTCAGCAGCCACATGAATGCCTTTGAGCCCTTCCTGTAGGCCCAGTCTGCATCAATGTTGATGGCCCTGATCTCAGCCGGGTATATGCCGGACAGCATGAGAAGGGTAAATGCCAGGGCAGAAAAGAATAGCAGCTGAAGCTGGGCCATCACATGGGGTGCCGTATACGGCGCATAATCAACAGGGTAGGGGAGTATACGGTAAAGGTAACCGGGGAATGAGCCTATAAAAATACACAGGAACGCTGCGATGCCCATCGCAAGGAGCATGTTTAAGGGCGCCTCCTTGGTCCGTATCCCGGAGTCATGGGAAAAGAACGCGAAAAAGGGGATCTTGATGCCCGCGTGATGGAACACACCCGCAGATGCGAACAGCAAGATGAACCATATGACGGTCAGGTGGTCCTTGGCGGTCGCATCCATCACCATCGATTTGGTCGCAAAAGCGCTGAAAAGCGGGAATGCCGATATCGAGGCAGCGCCAATTACACAGAAAATTGCGGTAACGGGCATGCTCTTGTAGAGCCCGCCGAGGTCAGTGCAGTTGATCTTTCCTGTCTGATGCATGACAGCGCCCATTGCCATAAAGAGGAGGCCCTTAAACAGGATGTCCGCAAATGCATGCGCTACGGCGCCGTTTATCCCCAGTTCTGTGCCTATCCCTATGCCGACCACCATAAAACCTACCTGATTGATGAGGCTGTACGACAGCACCCTCCTCAGGTCATTCTCGATGACCGCGTAAAAGATCGGGAACGCGGCCATGGCAGCTCCAATCCAGATCAGGATTTCTGTGCCGGCGAAACCCCGGGCCAGGGCATATACCGCGCATTTGGTGGTAAAGGCGCTCAGAAAGACCGTCCCGGTGATCGTCGCTTCAGGGTAGGCGTCAGTGAGCCAGGAATGGAATCCCGGCCATGCGCAGTTTATGCCGAAGCCAATAAATATCAATACAGAGGCGAGCCCGTCCAGATCGATATGTCCGAATTCTACAGAGCCGGTATTGTGGAGCTGGAGGATAATACCTACCAGGAGACAAAGACCGCCGAACAGATGCACCATAAGGTAACGCATGCCTGCGGATGACGATGCCTTTGTCCTTCTTGCCCATATGAGATATGTGGCGGTCACCGCCATGATTTCCCAGAAAATAAAGAGGGTGAACAGATCACCGGCATACACCACTCCCAGTGCCGCACCTGAATAAAGTACTGCAGCTACATGCTGGCCGTCATCTTTTACATTTATGGCATACAGGATCGCGATAAAGGATATGATGTGGAATATGTATCCAAAGACCATGCTCAGCCTGTCTATTTTGCACAGGGTAAGGTTATATTCCAGAAAACCGATGACCCAGTGCGAGCCTGCGGGTATCTGAAGAAGGTTCATGAAACTTAAAATGGGCAGCAGCAGCATATAGGCGGACTTGGCTTTCCCTTTTAAAAGAGGGATGAGCAGGGCGCCCGCCATAAATACCAGTGCAGGATGGACCGCATTAATCATAGTAGTCTTCCTTCCTCTTTACCAGCGGTCTTAACACGTACTTTGATACCAGCACAAGTAAGACGCAGGCCACAAAGCCGAACACCGCAAAAAACTGAGGCCATTCTTCCCATGCGAAATGGGGGTGCTTCTGAATAACAAAATCGATGGCGACAAGAATTACAAGGATTGCGTAAAAAAATACCAGGAGCCTCGTCACGTTTTTGGGCTTATCGAATATATGTTGTTTATCCATGGGGTCTCCTTTTGTCTTCAAAGAGTTTTAAATATGATAAATGCAAGATATAACGATGCTATGGTCATGATTACATAAAACACCGGCCTGTACCCTGGTACAGGGTCATGTTTCAGTTCCCTCAGTTCTTCATGTGTATTAATATGGTCATCGTTCATTTTAGTTTCCTCCTGTAACGGATGAGACCACGATCTTTGCAAGTTCAAGGAATCTTGACGGCGAAAAGAACAGTGCTACCACACCGATGGCTGTAACTATAAGCGGTACCACCATCATGGCCGGAGCCTCATGAATTGAAGGGTGATGAGTGACTGGTGACTGGTAAGCATCAGAGCCGTGTGAATGGGTATGTGCAGGTTTCGGTTCTTTGAAAAAAGCCGCGTATACCACAGGCAGAAAATAACAGGCATTGAGTATCGTGCTTGTTGCTATGACCAGTATGATCGGCAGTTCGCGTGCCTCGATCGATCCGATGGCGATATACCACTTGCTTATAAACCCGCCGAAAGGCGGTAATCCTATCATCGAAAGGGCGCCGACGGTAAATGCCGCCATAGTAAAAGGCATCTTTTTCCCGATCCCGTCCAACTGGCTGATTTCCGTTTTATGAGACGCTATATAAATCGCTCCTGCGGTGAAGAAGAGTGTTATCTTTCCAAAGGCGTGTATGACTATGTGCATAATGCTTCCGGTGATACCGGACGGGGTAAGAAGCGCGACGCCTAATATTACATAGGAAAGTTGGCTTACTGTTGAGTATGCGAGCCTTCGCTTAAGATTGTCCTGTTTGAGTGCAATGACCGAAGCAACGATTATCGTAAATGAGGAGAAATAGGCGAGTGCGGTGCCCAGCCCGAGCTGCCTGAGGAGGTCGATTCCGAATATATGGAGGACGATCTTCACGACCACGAACACACCTGTCTTGACGACCGCGACCGCGTGCAGGAGGGCGCTTACAGGCGTCGGTGCTACCATTGCAGCAGGCAGCCATGAATGAAATGGCATCATTGCCGCCTTTGTGATCCCTGCCATGTAGAGTACAAAGATTACAGTAAGAAATGCATCGCTTGCCCCGCGGTCCCTGGCAGCGCTCATTATACCGTGGTTTGAGAAGTCCAGAGTCCCTGCCGTATGGTAAGTGAGTATTACGGCCAGAAGCTGAAATGCCACTGACGTGCCGAGGAGATACGTGAGATACCGCTTTGCACCTTTCAGAGCCTCTTGTGTTCCCTTATGTCCTACAAGGGGGAACGTGCAGAGAGTTATTATTTCGTAGAAGAGGAATGTAGTGAACATGTTCGCAGAAAACGCGACCCCCATGGTTGCGGACAGGGCTATTGAAAAACACATGAAGTATCTCGTCTGGGCATGTTCATTTGAAGATCGCACGTATCCGATGGAATAAAATGACGTAATAATCCATAGGAACGAGGCCGTGAGGCCGAAGAATATCCCGAGCGCATCGACCCTGAATTTTATAAGGAGGCCGGGTGCGATTGATACAAGGGTATACTCAATTACCTTGTTGTCTAGTATCTGAGGGAGCATGGAGGCAACGATCAGGAACTTTATCACGGCAGCAAGTATTGTCCAGGTTTCCCTGAGGTTCCTTGCACTTTCCCCTGTGATCAGGATGAGAAAGGCCGCTGCAAGGGAGACCGCCATCGCAAGTACAGGCTTAATGGAAACCAGTATGTCCATATATCAAAAGCCTTTCGGAACCGTGTGCTGGATTACTGACGAAATGATGTCGCCGCTGTATAAACCGAGCACCAGTATGCCCGCTCCCATGAATATGACCGGGAAGAGCATGCTCAGAGGTACTTCGTCCCTTGACTGGGGGATGCTTACATTTTCACCATTGAAATATACCTTCTCAAGTATCCTCACGAAAATAACTGCGTTAATAAGACTGCTGAAGAGAAGGGCGCTGGCAAATACCCATTGACCTGCCTCTATTGTACCGAGCACAAGATACCACTTGCTGAAGAACCCGGCAGTTGGCGGTACGCCTATCATGGAAATGGCGGCAATGCCGAAGGCTGCCATTGTAAAGGGCATCCTTTTGTTAAGGCCGGTAAAGGCGTCTATGTTCCTCGATCCCTTTTTGTACACAACGGCTCCTGCCACCATGAAAAGACAAGCTACCATAAAGGCATCATTCAGGATATGAAGCACAGAGCCTGTGAATCCTGCCCTGTTCCCCACGCTCAGGCCTATTACTATGTAGCCGACTTCGGCGATAAGGATATAGGAGAGGGTCCTCTTGAAGTCGGTCTGAGCAAGTGCCAGGACAGAGCCGGAGATGATGGCAAGGACCGAGGACCAGCCGAGAATGGAGGTCATGGGGATTATCTCTGATGAGAAGCGCGGTTCAAATACGGTAAAGGTGATCCGTATCATCACATATGCACCGACCTTGGTCATCGTTGATGCTACAACAGCGCTGACTGCTGAAGGGGCATGGGTGTACGCATCAGGCAGCCATGTATGCAGAGGGAAGAATGCTATCTTTATCGACACGCCTATCAAGAAAAATGCGAAGGCGACCAGTATAACGGTAGAACCGTATAAATCAGGGAGCAGGCGCTGCAGGTCTGCTATGTTGAGCGAGCCTGTCATGATATAGAGATAACCAACGCCGAGCAGATAAAAACACGCGCCGATGGTCCCCATGACCACATAATTGAAACTTGCCATTGGCGCCTTCTCATCGCCGATTGCTATCAGGGCATATCCGGCAAGTGAAGTTATTTCCAGAAAGACATAAATATTGAAGACGTCTCCGGTTACTGTTATTCCAAGGAGCCCGGTGGTAAGCAGAATATACAGGGTATAGAAGTAAGGGATTTTGCTTGCCCGGAGTTCCTTCTCTATGCTTCTTCTTGAGTAGACTGATACAATAAAGCTCATGCTCGTTACAATGACTGCGATAAAAGCATTAAGATGGTCAATTACATATTCAATGCCCCATGGCGGTGCCCATCCGCCGATCCTGTAATGAATAGTGCCTGTGTTTATAACCGTATCCATGATATTGAAGGCAAGCAGAAGGCATGAGCCCAATACGATGAGTGCAAAGGGGTAGCAGAGGTCCCTTCTCCATGTGCCTATAAGTATGTTTATGAGCGAGGCGAGCAGGGGAATTATAATAATCAGCACCGGAGCCTGGGCCTGGATGTTCATTTTCTGTTCCTCTCGATTTCGAGTATTTCATCTTCTTCCAGTGTTCCGTATTTCTTGTAGATCATCATTATCAATGCAAGGGCCACTCCGAATGTGCTGACCATGACCACTATGGCGGTGAGCATGAGGACATGGGGGAGCGGATTCATGTACTGCGAAGGATTGATAGTCATTCCCTTTTGGAGTATTGGGATAGTAGCACCGCCTTTTTTTGAGGCAATAGAGACAAAAAACAGTATGATTGCCGTCTGGAATATGTTCATGCCCACGAGTTTCTTGACGAGGTTTCTCTTTGCGATCATAGCGTAAAATCCTATCATCATGAGCACTATGTAGACCCAGAAATTATATTTGCCGATAACGAATTCCATTATTCCGGCGCCCCTTCTTCATGCTTCCCCCCTGAGGCTATATTGAGGAAAATGGATACCATGACAGACATGACGGTGAGCCCAACCCCTATCTCGATGCCGAGGGTGCCCATGGCCCGTGCCTTTACAGCGTCAACAGGCAGAATCGTGTGCAGGATACCGTAATCAAGATAATTGGCCCCGAGCATCAGGCACAGGAGGCCGATCCCCGCATATATCATGACTCCTATGCTGCACAGGAAGGTATTCAGTTTTTCTGACATCCTCTTTTTGACAGTGTTAATATCATGTGCGATGACCAGCAGTATGAAACTAGCCCCCAGTATACAGCCTCCCTGAAACCCCCCGCCAGGGCTGTAATGGCCGTGAGCGATGACATAAAAGGCGAATATCTGGAGGAAAGGCGTCAGAATCCTGCAGACCGTCTTTATTATGATATTGTCAAAGTCTTTAATCATCTTTTTTATTCCTCAACAGAAGCATGCAGACTATGCCGGCGGTAAAGATGACCGTGGTTTCCCCCAGTGTGTCATAGCCCCTGTAATCCGCAAGCACAGATGTTACGATGTTCGGAGTGGCCGTCTCTTCAATGGATTTCTCGATATACCTGGGCGAAACATGCGTGTTTGCCGGTGAATCTGCATCGCCCCAGTCCGGCATTCCAAAGGTGCTGTAAATGAGCGCGGCACCCGTTATTATCACAGCCATAAGAGCGAACACTTTCAATCCTTTGTCCTCCTCGTGGTCTGATAAATAGCGCCGATAAAGAAGGCAGTGCTTATTCCCGCGCCGACAGCGGCTTCGGTAAATGCAACGTCAACTGCCCCAAGCTCCGCCCAGAGGATACACATGAGAAAACTGTACACGCTCAGGAGTATGGCAGAACTCAGGAGGTCCTTCACGGAAATTGCCGCTACTGCGCAGATGACTACGATTGTGAGTATCAGGATATCAAGCTGCCATATCATCTGGTCTTGTCCTCCTTTGTCCATGGCTCTACCCCGGCGTCCTGGCCGGCTCTCGTGAGGGCGTGAGTGGCTGTCGGGTTGGCAATAAATATAAAGACGGCGATAAGGAGCAGCTTTACGCTCACTAAAACGGAGGCCAGTGAAATCCCATTGCTCAGGTTGTACAGCGCAAGCCCTGCAAGCACCAGAAGTGACCCGAGGGTGTCGCCTTTCCCTGTCGCCTGGAGCCTTGAGTAGAAATCAGGGAAACGCAATAAACCGAAGGTCGCGGTGAAGAAGAAAAACACCCCTGTTATGATGAGAATTACAGACAGCATAATCATAAGTCAGTCCCCTTGTCATTAAGGAATTTAGAGCCTGGAACAATGCTCTTTCTCACGCGGAAAAACTTTGCGGCAGCCAGCGTGGTTATGAAGTTAAGCAGTGCATATGCAAGACATATGTCCACGAACATATCAATCCTCCCGTATATGAAGCCCAAAAGCGCAAGGATAACAGTGGTCTTTGTTCCGATAACGCCGACGCTTACTATCCGGTCAAGCACAGTGGGGCCGAATACCCCGCGGTAAAGACTAAAAATTACCAAGAAGCCGAGAATAAGTGATGTGATCAGAAAAAAGTTTTCCATTTATTCCTCCCCGAATATTCGGGCGATCTTCCTTTCCATTTCTCCTGAAAGAAGGTCATCAGCCACCTTTCTACTTATGCAATGTATCACAAAATATTTCCCGTCCTGGATATCCATGGTTATGGTCCCGGGGGTAAGTGTGATCGAGTTGGCAAATGCCACGAGAGACATGTCTTTTTTCAGGGTTGTTTTAAAAGTTATGATTGAAGGCTCAATCGGCATTTTAGGATGAAGCACCAGGTATGCCACATGGATATTGGAAAGGATGATCTGGTATAAGAGCCATGGGATATACAGGACAAAGCGGATGAATTCAGTAATGTACCTGAAATGAAACTGGCCGCTTGCGAAAAAGAGGTCATGGGACATAAAAGTCACGATGGCGCATGAGATCACCCCCAGGGACATGTGAAAGGAATCAAACATTCCCGACCAGATGAGCCAGTTAACAAAGAGGATCAGAAATGTCGCTATATATTTCATGTTTCAGTACGTCGCTTATTCGAAATCCTGAGTTTCACGCCTGCTGTTAACGATGGTATTTCTCTCTGACGGCCACATGTAATTTCCGGAAGTATCTTATATTTGTATGCCGCATTCTTCAAAGAAGATGAGAACAAGAAGTTATATCTGCAACATGAGAATGCTATAATCTTATAATTTGGCGAATGATATGTAAAGTGTTTTTATTGCAGGTTATACCTTAATTCAATGTGTAAAGGTATTGATAAGGAAGCCGAAAAGCTTCTGCCCTTCACAATTGAGGTACAGGACGATGGGGGCGAATTACCTTTTAAAAAAAGATATAATATCAAATGCCAATGCCCGAATAATAATTGAAGCCTCAATTGAATGTTAATAATTTTACATCAGGAAAGATAAATGGATCCGTTATCAGAAGAATTAGTTGACGAAACATGGGAGGGATTTGCCGGCTATACTGACGAGCAGGCATATGAAGAGGCGCAGGTTGTTGGAAAAAATCAGCCTGAGATCCTGGCCTTTATTATGGAAATGACCGAGGACCTTGATCAGGAAATCAGGGAGCTTGCCATCTATATGTTCTTTGTCATACATCGCATGTTTAACAACGGGTACGGCAAAAAAATTCAGAAAGTGACGTCGGAGGAAATAATTACATGTTACGAAGATAATGAAAAGCTCCTGGAGAGTCTTGGCGGGGTGCATGAAAAGTTCTTTGAGAGGATAGCAAGGGTACAGATGTCCTCTCAGCCGTATGTGATCAGGTATATTGTGGAGACCCTGTTTGAGGCAGACCAGGAAGAGGACCCCATACTTCTGGGAGAAGAGGATATGGGGTATTTGTTTTTACTGATGAAGACGGTCGTTGATGTGCTTAATAAAAAGACGGATGCATAAAACAGGTCAGGCCGTGATTCTCTAGTAAGGGCGAATGGCTGTATGTCTTTACGGGACTGTGGCACTGTGAGGTCTCTGGCACTGACGTTGAATGTGTAAAATAAAATAAGAGAGGGTAACAATGAAAGAATACGTGATAATTCCATTCCATGTGCATGCAGACAAGGTTGAAGAGGCGAAGAAGGTCATAAGTGAACTTATCTCAAATGTAAGGGAGCATGAACCCAAAACACTGCTCTACAAATCACTCCAGTTAAAGAAGGACCCGGCAAGTTTTATTCACTTTATGATTTTCGCTGACAATGCAGCCCATATGCGTCATCGCAGCGCCCCGTATGTAATGGACTTCGTGAAGAAGCTCTATGATCTTTGCCCTGAAGAACCGTATCCGATTTTTCTTGACAGTGTTGATTCATGCGGTGTTGCACTTCAGGCCCTGGAGAATGGATAGTGCTAAGGGAGAATATTCTCCCTATCTTCATCTTCGGAGTTCATGGGGAAATTCTTTCAGCCACCCGGCGTCCACTACCGCCCAGAACCCGATCAGGACTGCCTCTGCGGTATCATGTCTCAGGGAAGCCGGCCGGGCGATACCGGACCATCTGATAATCCTGCGGGCCAGGTCATCTGCATAATGCTTTGCCTCAAGACCGGTATGCTGTTCCCTGGGATACAGGAGTGTATGCCGCCACTGTTCGGCAGAGATCTGTTTAAAAGGAATTTTTCGCCGATCCGCTTCACGCTCCCATATTACAGCGAGCGGCCCGCTGCCCTCAACTACAAGCAGGGAAAGATCAGGGAGACTGTTCAGCAGGGTATGTGCGCCGCGCCTTAATGCTGTTGCGGTCCCGAAGTTTTTGGACCGGTACCAGCACAGCCTTCCCTCCTGAGCGTACAGCGCAAGGCCGGTCTTTATCCCAAGGTCAATGGCAAGGAGTGAACCCATCGGTCTATAATTTTAACAGAAAGGAGAGAAAGAGTATAATTACTCTTGAAGGGATGGATTAATGAAGAACATTGAAGATAAAGATATTCCCAAGGTCCGCAACCGCCGTGTGCACATGGCTAATGAGAGGACTTTTCTGGCGTGGATAAGAACAGGGATAGCGATAATGGCATTCGGTTTTGTAGTGGAGAGGTTCGCAATATTTACACAACGGTTTTCCTTTCTTGCCGGGAAAGAGGCTGCTGCTCCCCCGAGCGCGTCTTCTACCCCCTTTGGAATCATCCTTGTTGCACTTGGCGTATTGATGGGAGTGCTTGCGTTTATAAGATACAAAAAGCTCGAGAAACAGATAGACGAAGATACATACCGGCCATCACCGATTCTTGATGTATTGCTTGCGATCTCGGTAATCGCAATAGGCATCTTTCTGGTGATTTATCTGATCCATAGTGTATGAAGTTGCCAATGAGCGATGGCGGTACGTTTATGTTTCTGTGTGTATTCCCTGTGAATGGTCACTCCGGGGAATAGGGAAGAAAAACACGGATCCTTTACCCTGACCGGATTCGACGCGGAGCCGGACTCTGTGACGCTCGACTGAATAAGCCTGGCCTGTTATCCATTTTGCTCATAAAGAGGTAATTTGATAGTAAATGTGGATCCGCTCCCGACAGTGCTTTCAACCAGTATTTCCCCTTTGTGTTCCGTAACAAGGGTCTTGCTGACTGCTAACCCGAGTCCGGTGCCTTCCCCTGGGGGTTTTGTGGTAAAGAAAGGTTCAAATATGTTCTTGATCTCACTTTTCGGTATCCCTTTCCCGGTATCGCTGATTTTTACTAGTACATGCCGGCCCTTATTATCCGGCCCGACACGTACGGTCAGTGTGCCGGCATCCTTCATCGTCTGGATGGCGTTTGTCATGATACTGATAAGTATCTGTTCGAGTTTACTGCGGTTCCCATTGACAATGAAAGACCCCTCCGGGATATCCTTGTTCAGTTTTATATTGGTGATTCTGAGCTGGCTGGCGACCAGGTCCAAGGAATCATTTACAATACCGACGATGTCCTGTTTCTCCATTTCAGCGGATTTGCGCGCCCTTGCGAAATCGAGTAAATTGTTTATTATGTTATGGGCGCGTTCACTCTGTATAACGATGTCCTGTACGTAATTACGGAGTCGTTCGTCAGAAAATTTCTGTATCTCCTTATTCACTATCTCTGCCCGGAGAGAAATATTATTTAAAGGATTGTTCAGTTCATGCGCCACCCCGGCCACGAGAAAACCCATTGAGGCGCGTTTCTCTGATTCAACAAGCTGGGCCTGCTTTTCATTCAGGAGCGCCAGACTCTCTTTCAGAGAATGCTGGGTCTCCTGGAGATTATCCAGCATGCTGTTGAAGGAGACGGCAAGAGAGTATGTTTCATCATGTTCTTTAAGGGGCGCTCTCAGTGTAATATCTCCCTCGGAAATCTTCCTTGTAATCTCTGCAAGCCTCTTAATCGGCGTTACGATATAAGAGGCGGTTTTATATACGAACAACGGACCTACAGAAAAAAGAAGCGCGAGGGCCGCAAGCAGAAGGTTCTGCGTGTGGTCAATAAAGGAACTGATCCGCTGCCTTTCATGCTCCGCGATGTCTTCTGTTATTTTTTCCAGACGATCACCTGAGGCCTGAAGGCTGCCTGTCAGGGAATCACTTGTTTTATAGACCGTGAAAAGCTCGCGGACAGCGTCAATATAAGAAATACAGCCATAACAGAAAGGGGTTATATTTTTTATCTGTGAAAGGCTCTTGTCCAGATCTGAATAAGACTCTTTGTCACGATAAAACATGTAGTTTTTTTCGAGGAGTCTCAGGCGAAGTACAAAGTCAGTAGAAAGTTCTCTTGCCTGTTTCTTTGTCGCGACAAGGGTTTCCAGCTTATCGCCTTCCTTTCTCACTTTCTCAGCGATCTCTGTCTCTTTCAGGAAATTCTCATGCAGCTTCTCTGTAAGCTCCGCATATTCTTCCCTGGTTTTGCTGAGAAGGGGAAATCCGCGTCTCGCGATTTTTTCAGATGTTTTGGGGGGAATACTATTAACTGACCGGGTCAATGTATATATGGCATCAAGGAGGCTCGTTTGATGCTCAGTGTCCCTGTAATGAAGAAAATTTCTTTCATTTCTTCTTATTTCAAGAACGTTCTCTTTTAACCCGTCCGCGATACGCATGGACCCCTGTCTGTTTTTTATGTCGTTCATATAGCCGTAGGTAAGTATGCCTCCTAACACGGCAATCAGGGAAGGGATGGTTATGCCGATTATCATTTTATGCCAGATCTTTAATTTCATCTGTTTTTGCGTATGTAGGATACAATATTTTGAAGATAATGATAAAGAAAAGTCTGCTCATAAAGTATATAATATCGAAACTGCGAATTTTACTTGCGTTACATAAACTGGTATACTTACATGCAATTTAAAGAAGTTGATCGAATCGCTAATATTATGGGGTCAGGGATCACANNAACCGACACGGCACTTGAAGCACTGGAAGCTCTTTCCACAGTGACTCCCGTCACCTCCACACATGAAAACGCGCTTGCCTATGTCGGGTATCTTGCCAGCCTCCCGTGGAACAGGAAAGCGGCACATAAGCCGGACCTTCAGGGCGTTGAAAAAATATTGAATGAACACGTGCGTGATAGCGGCAGCAGGGAGAAAATACTGGAGCACCTGAGGGGCAAGTCATCGGATACCTATAAAAAGCCCACGATACTGGTAGTTGATGATGAACGGATTGCCCTTGAGAGTTTAGCATACATCCTTGAAAAAGAGGACTACACAGTTGTCACGGCTGGCAGCGGGAACGAGGCAATTGCCAAGTTAAAAGAGTCTGATATTGACCTGGTAATTACCGACCTGATTATGGGAGAAGTTGACGGGACCGCGATTATTAAGGAAACCATCAGCAGGCATCCTGACACGCGGGTCATTATGATTACGGGTTACGCCACCGTGGACACCGCGGTGCAGGCCCTCAGGATGGGGGCATTTCACTACATTGAAAAGCCTGTCAGGGTCGACGACCTCCTCTCGTCTGTGAAAGACGCTCTCAGGAAGAAATATTCAAACGGAAAGCGCAACGTCCTTTGCTTTGAGGGGCCGACACGGGAAGCACAGATATCTCTCGGTAAAATGATTGCCAGTACCCTGGACAGAAAGTTTGTGAGCATTTCACTGTCAGAAATAAGGGAGGAATCTGAACTCTGCGGACTCGGCAGGGCTGAGGAAAGTGCACATCCCGGACGAATTATTGATGAGTTACGCTGTGCAGGGGCTGCCGATCCTGTGTTCATGCTCGAGGGGCTGGACGCGGCCTCCCGGGATTTCAGGGGTGACCTTGCATCTGTCCTGGTGAACGTGATTGCTCCCCTTAAGAACAGAAATTTTACCGACCGCTATCTGGATGTGCCGTTTGATCTCTCGCATGTTATTTTTATTGTAACAGCCAGTAGTGCTGAAGATATTCAAAGCCCCCTGGGAGATATCCTCGATATAGTCAGGCTGTAATTTCTTGTCATATATTTGTCCGGTTGTATGCCCGCAATATTATGTTGACAGGTCCTTTACGGCTCTCTGTACAACATCTCTAATCTCGTCGAGCTTAAACGGCTTGATGATAAAATCAAAGGCACCTTTCTCAAAGGCTTCAGTAGCCGTCAGCCATTTGCCGACCCCGGTGATAATAATAACTTTGGTGTCAGGATTTTTCCTTTTAACGTTTTCAAGAATATTCATTCCATCAATTTTTTCCATCTTGAGGTCGGTTATGATAATATCGAAAGGGTTTTTTTCAAACTCATTCGTGGCAATGAGACTGTCGGTGAATGCTTCAACTACATAGCCATCCTTCTCAAGGGTCTGTTTCAGCCTCTTCCCCACAATCGGTTCATCATCAACCACCATAATGCGAATATTATTTTCCATATCGTTATTCAAAGCCGGGCAGTCAGGATGTTACTTCAAAAGGCGGTAATGTAATGATAAACGTAGTGCCCTTATCTAACGTGCTTTCTACCCTGAGTTCCCCTTTGTGCTCCATTACCAGGCTCCGGCTGACCGATAGTCCAAGTCCGGTGCCCTCTCCTACGGGTTTAGTGGTAAAAAAAGGCTCAAAAATATTTTTGATATCATTCTCAGATATGCCCGGTCCGGTATCATGTATCTTTATGAGTATATTTTTGTTTTCACTCTCTTGCGTGACGCGTACGGTCAGGGTACCATCGGTCTTCATTGCCTGAATGGCATTAGTAAAAATACTGACAAGAATCTGTTCGAGTTTGCTGCGGTTTCCTTTGACAAACAACGCGATATCCGGGATATGCTGTTCCAGTTTTATGTTGTTTATTCTCAGCTGATTGGCAACGAGATGGAAAGATTCTTTTACAATACGAATGATGTCCTGTTTTTCCATTATCGTAGACCTGCGCGCCCTGGCAAAATCGAGCAAATTCTCTACGATATTATGGGCACGTTCGCTCTGCGAGAGAATATCTTTTATATAATCGTCCAGCTCCTCTCTGGAGAATTCTTCCAGTCCCTCTCTCATTGTTTCTGCTGTAAGAGAAATGTTATTTAAAGGATTGTTCAGTTCATGTGCCACCCCTGATACAAGAAGACCCAGCGTAGCGCGCTTTTCCGATTCCACAAGCTGCGCCTGCTTTTGATGTAAAAGTTGCAGGCTATGCTCCAGCGAGTCGTGTGTCAGCTGCAAATGGTCCAGCATGGTGTTAAATGATGTGGACAGAGAGTACGTCTCATCGTGTTCCCTCAGTGGTGCCCGCTGTGTCAGATCTCCTTCTGCGATTTTCTCCGTAATTTCCGCCAGCCTTTTAATCGGTGCAACTATATAACTGGCGGTCTTATATACGAGAAGGGGCCCCACGGTACAGAGAATTATTAAGGCGATAACAAGGAGGCGCTTGGTCTTGGTAAAAAAAACACCGATTTTTTCTCTTTCACGGACGACTATTTTACCGGTAATTACTTCAAGCGAGTTTCCGGTGTCCTGTATTTTATTTGCCAGTGCATCACTTTTATTATACGTTGAAAAGAGATTATTAATAGCGGCAATGTAGGGATTACATCGGTAACAGAATGGAGTCACATTTCTTATCTGTTTGAGTCTGTTATTTAATTCGTTAAAAGATTTTTTATCACGAAAAAGCATGTAGTTCTTTTCCAGGAGTCTTAAGTGGAGGATAAAGCTTGTGGTAATCTCCTGCGAGAGTTTCCCCTGAGAAACAAGAGTTTCAAGTTCCCTTCCCTCTGCTCTGACTTCTTCGACAACCTGGGATTCCTGCTGATAACTTTCATAAAGGTCATTTAAAAGATTCGCGTATGCATTGAGGGTTTCATTAAACAACGCAAACTCTTCTTTCCCTATTTCTTCAACTGCCTTTGGAGAGATATGCTTGACTGAAGTAGCGAGGGTTGAAATTTCACTCTGCAGATTATGCAGGTAATCGGCATTTTTAAAGTGGAAAAAGTTTTTTTCGTTTCGTCGAACTTCAAGCACATGCTCTTTTAAATCATCTGCGATCAGGACATACCGCTGCCTGTTTTCGGTATCGCTGATATACCCATAATTGATTAAACTGCCGAGGACCACAATCAGGGAGGGAATAGCGATGCCGATAATCATCTTATGCCAGATTTTTAAACGCATGTGTTCTAAGATTACAATATTTTTAAGCTGAAAAACAAATAGGTTAAAGAATAAATTATATGAAGAACATGAAGGGAAATGAACGAAAAAATGCCGAATCAATTAACGGACACGTGTAATTGCAGTTATATTACATGTACCGATTGAGAGAACCTGTATTTATTCATGGACATTTGTTGAATTCTGAAACATAATTTTAATTTACTTCTCTATAAGAAAAAAAAAGAGATTTCTATTATGTTTTTTGTTAATATAGGATGCTCATTTTTAAGATATTGAAAGGTGGACAGAGAAACATTCTCATTCGCTCACTATTTCCAAACACAATGGGCTATGCATCGGACGCGAGGGCGGAGAAGTGTCTGCTCCGCGGGATGTAACCTTGAGCTGAGGGACAACGATAGAAATAGAAAAAGACGTATACACATACACATAATTTCCTAAGTAATAAGGAGGGTAGCATTGAAAAAAATAATAGTAATCGATGGAACATGGGACACTCAAACCCAAGCGATTCAATATGCCCTTAAGGCGTCAAAAGGCACAGACACCGAGATAGTCGGCGTCTTCCTGGCCGCAGACAGTGGCAAGGAGACAATTGAGAAGGCCGAGGCGGTCCTTAAAACTGTGAAGCAGAAGATGGCTTCCGAGGGGGTCGGTTTCAGTTCTTATGTGGTAGCGCAGGACGCCCAGGCTTTCATGAAAAGGATAAATGACTTAATGCCTGCAAGCCTGGTCATTGTCGGTGACGTGAAGTTCTCTGCGGACATGGTCAAGGGAGGAGTGAGTACTGAGGCGCTCAGGGAAAAGCTGGCGTGCCCTGTTACCACGACTGAGAACATTGCAGCCGCCAGTCACGCAGAGGAAAAACCTAGCAAAGGCACAAATTGGGGCATGTGGATTGTTTATGCAATAGCTTCGGCATTAATGTATTTTGTATTTTTCCCTAATGTCAAGATGCTCAATGAGAAGTTATTTATGACAGGAACCGTCCTTGGAGCTATTGCCACAATGGCTGTGGTTGTCATACACGCATGGGTATGGGGCAATACGACGCATATCCTGCCTAAGTTATTTAAACTCGAGAAATAGGATAAGGAGGAAATGATTAATGGTTGATGCAGCCGCACAGGCAATAGATAAAGTCACAGTGGTAACACAAATTTTCGAGGCCGCTCCCTGGACGATGTTAGGTGTCATACTGCTTGGTTTTCTGGGAGGAACCATCTCAGGGTTTATCGGTTCGGGAGGCGCATTTTTAATGACCCCCGGTATGATGAACCTCGGCATTCCCGGGGTTATGGCGGTCTCCGCAAATATCACCCATAAGTTTGGAAAGGCGATGATGGGCTCAAAGAAGCATGGTGAACTGGGTAATGTGGACAGGAAACTGGGTATTTATTTACTTGCAACAGCTGCCGTCGGTATTAACGGCGCGGTTTGGGTAAACGGCTATTTTTTTGAAAAACTGGGCAAGGCCGGCTCAGGACTTTATGTCAGCGCCTTTTTTGTAATTGTGCTCAGTATCGTAGGCGCGTCATTGTTTAAAGACGCAATGAGGTCCGCGAAAGAGCCCGGCGCGGGACCGTCGGACAAACTGCTTAAGCTGTCCAAGAAATTCCAGATTAAACCCCTGGTACAATTTAAGGTAGCTAAAGTGGAAGTTTCTCTGGTAGTCCTCCTTGTGGTAGGACTGGCCACGGGTTATATGGCGGGTACGATCGGAGTGGGAGGTTTTATAGGCGTGCCAGCCATGATTTATGTATTCGGAGTTCCCACTGTTGTTGCTGCCGGCACCGAGCTTTTCCTTGCCATGTTTATGGGCGCATGGGGCGCCTTCAACTACGGGCTCCAGGGTTACGTTGACCTCCGGCTGACCCTCCTTCTTTATGCAGGGTCTCTGATGGGGATATATTTTGGAGCGGTCGGCACCAAGTTAGTCAAGGAGCTGTATATCAGGATGGTGACAGCGATCCTTATCCTTTTATGTGTTGTCTCAAGGGCGCTTGCGATACCTGGTTACTGCAAAAATCTGAACCTGATCGACATAAGTAAGGAAAATATTCAGATGCTTGAAATGGGAAGCAAGTTCTTCCTGTTTGGAAGCGGAATTGTTGCTACTTTTTTAGTTCTGTTCTGGACGTTCAGCGCGAAGGCCAAAGAGAAAAAGTCCAATGAACTCGGTTTCTCACACGGCCTGAAATGAGTGAAACAATGATGTACAGGAAGGGGAATAATAGATATGTATAAAAAGATAGTTCTTGCAGTTGACGGTTCTGAAATCAGTAAGAACGCAGCAAAACACGCAGTGGCGCTTGCAAAGAGCACGGGGGGAGAGTTGATTGCTATCCATGTCGTTCCGCCTATTGATGTCACGGATATTGAGTCCTTCAAACCCGAGATGCTTCTTAATGGCCTCAGAAAGGAAGGGGAGAGTATACTTTCTGAAGTGAAGAGTCTTGCTTCCCAAGCGGGAGTTAAAATTCAGACACATGTTGAAGACGGTATCCCATATGAAAGAATATGTGAAGTAGCTGAGGAGCAAGACGCTGACCTTATCATCATGGGAAGCCACGGCCGTACGGGTCTTGGAAAGGTATTTATCGGCAGTGTTGCGGAAAGGGTCATAAGTAAAACAAAGTGCCGCCCTGTGCTTGTTGTTAAATAATAGATCACGCTATTAAAAATCCATAGTGTTTAAACAGGTCTACATCTTTGTAGACCTGTTTGATTTTGACTTCGAATCCCCGCTATTGTGCATAACGATAATTTTCAGACTCACACTCACATCCTTACTGCGATAAATCCTATCTGTCATGATTGCAGCTGGCAATCTGTGATCCTTGAGTCTCTGAATGAGAGTTTTAAAGTGATGAACGAGAATGATAACTCAATGAAATGAACAGTTCATCAGAGGATGACGGGTTCTCAATAATTCACTATAATGTTGTTTTTTTGTNNTCAGATAGAGATAGTTTTTTCATGCCATGACCCTTTTAAGACAATTTTACAGAGGACGTGCCGCCTATCATGGTAATAAAGAGCAAACTGGAACGTCAAGAGGCTATTAATTGGTTAACGTATGGTACTTCCTCTAACAAGCTAGATGCAGGCGACGGCTTGTAGCCGCGCCTGATCTGCAACGTTAGCTGAATGAATACTTTTCACTCAACACTTTTAATCTCAAAGAGAGGACGGCAATGAAAAAGAATCCACCGATTTTTTTTAGTATTAGTACGGTCGTGATAGCAACATTTTTCAGTTTATCGATAGCTCAAGCAGGGGTATCTGCTGACACACTGAAATCCATTTCGATGCCAGACAAAGTCGAGACATCAATTGGTACGCTAGAGTTTTTTGATGGCGTGCCCAATAAAGAGACTATCGACAAGGTCTATGACAACCTAGATAGGATGCGAGCAGTGCAGGTGTACCTGGATAATCAGGGTGCGGCTTCACTTTATGCAATGCGCAAGGGTAACGCGGGTATTGGTGCAGACGCTTCGAATAAGATCACGATTACCGAGCAGTTACTCAAACCGGATTCTCTGTATTTAACTGGCAACACCTCGACCTTGTATGCGCTTGCTTACATTGATCTAAAGGTCGACGGCCCGCTAGTAATGGAACTCCCTCCTGGAATGCTTGGCTTTGTTGATGACGCCTGGTTCAGATACGTTACCGACCTGGGAGTGATAGGCCCAGACAAAGGAAAAGGCGGCAAATATTTATGGTTGCCACCAGGCTACAAGGGCGATGTGCCAGAGGGCTACTTCATTATCAAATCTGTCAGCTACAATAATATACTGTTCTTGCGCGGCTCAATTAAGAATGGGCTGGAACCAGCCGTTAAAGATATAAAGTCAAAACTTAAGATTTATCCATTTTCAACGGCTAAAAATCCACCCGCAACTGAGTTTGTTAATTTCTCCGGCAAGCAATACAGCACGCTTGTGAAGGATGACCTGAGTTTCTATGAAAGCCTTAACCAGCTCGTGCAGGAAGAGCCGATCAATGTTATTGGTCCAGAGACACGAGGTCTGCTTGCATCGATTGGAATAGTAAAAGGTAAGCCTTTCAAACCTGATTCCAGAATGAAGAAATTACTAAACGAAGCAGCGGTCATCGGTGCAGCGTCCGCACGGGCAATCACCTACGAGCCTCGTATAGAAGGTGCATATATCTATCCTGATACTAATAGCTCTTGGACGATGGCGTACGCAAATAAAAATACCTCGTTCGAAACGAATGGCGCGATGGACCTGGATGCTCGCGTCATGTTTTACTACACCTACACAGGTGTAACTCCGGCCATGGCCGTTACCAGCGCCGGCCAAGGTTCAGACTATGCGATGGCCTTCCTGGATGCCAACAAGCAAGCCTTCGATGGTTCCAAAACCTATAGATTGCATCTGCCGCCCGACGTTCCGGTAAATAATTTCTGGGCCGTTACACTTTACGATACCCAAACGCGATCGCTATTGCAGATCGATCGGACGTTCCCAACGGTTGGCAGCCAAGACAAAGGTATGAAAATGAACGCCGATGGTTCTTATGACGTGTATTTTTCGCCGAAGGCTCCGAAAGGCAAAGAAGGCAACTGGATACAGACCATTTCTGGGAAAAGTTGGTTTGCTATTCTACGCATGTATGGCCCGCTCGAGCCATGGATAGAAAAGACTTGGAGGCCTAGCGAAATCGAGCTGGCTGAATAGACCTATCAGCTAACAGTCAAAGCACTCGGACGCAGCAAAGCTGAGCCGGTGTTTGAGGCGTTAGCTGTTACTATTATCAACCATGAAAAAAGGAGATTAGAGAATGCAGACATTACCCCTAGCCAAGACGTTCATATTCGGATTGACCTTGGCCTTAGTTATCACACAGGCATGGGCCCAGCAACCACCCAAGATGAAAATGACCACCGAGATACCACCGGGTATCAGCACACCCGACAAACTCGAAACCCAGTTAGGTACCTTAACCTCCTTCGACGGTGTGCCG
>DKBK01000061.1 GCA_002451135.1 Nitrospiraceae bacterium UBA6902 | reverse complement strand
TGCGTTCACCGGAACCGGGAAACCAGGAAGCTTTATGTCTTGGGTGGGTGCTTCGGCAGCGACCTCAGGCGTCCTCTCCCTAATGTAGGCTTGCTCAACAGTCCCTGTCTCCTGCTCCCTTAATGAGTTACTTGATCCTTTGGTTTGACAGCCCGGTGAAACGCAACTCATGTTATAATTTAACCTACCTAATCTTAACTGTCAAGAAATATTTAACATGATACGGTATTCTGTAATAAATATTAACACTTGGTGAACTGAGCACGTAGAACTGGGTGTTTTCATTTTTTATGGATCAAATAATTCTGGCTTAATTTGTTACGTGATAAATATTGTGTAAATTTATAATCAGGTGTGAGGCAGTGATGAATTTTATAAAGCTGTTGCCTGTTATTATCAGCCTTTTTCTCATGGGAGCTCATTTCTATCGCGCCGGATTAGTACCCGTAGCCGTGATTGTTTCCGTTGTCCCCTTCTTTCTTTTTGTACCGCATCGCTGGGTTGTAAGAATAATTCAGACACTGCTTGCTATCGGCAGCATTGAATGGTTAATAACCATGTTAAGACTCGTGTCCAGACGTCAGGCAATGGGCATGCCGTGGATACGGCTGGCTTTCATTCTGGGGTCTGTAGCGATGATTGCTTTCGGATCAATCTTTATGTTCAGGCTGAAGTCATTAAGAACACGATATAAGCTTGATATGAGTAATGAACCAAGAAATGATCGGTAGTGAAGTTATTGCAGGATTGATTATGCACGTATGAAAATACTGGGTTCTAATCTTTTTGCAATGCCTTCTTCCAGATAAAAGAAGTCAGGATAATGAGCAGCAGATATGCCGAGATCCAGATAAACAGCCACATGTCCCTGTGAGATTCGATTTTATTAATAAAAAAAGGGATCGAACATATCACAGAAAGTACGTACCAGACGATGGTTACTGACACATGGAGCCGGAGGCTGCTCCGTTGATGGACAGGCTGTTTGGAAGGGTGGCCTTCAATGCGGCAACTTGTGCGTAATGCGTCCTCAGAGTGGTGGCGTGAAAATTCTCTCGATACCCCAATGGCGCGAAATGACGTGGTAATCACAGACAAGGCGCTTATTATGCATGCAATTAATGATATATTTTCGAGCATACGAAGAAACGGGACGGTAGTGTTCCCCTGTGTATATTACGGTCTTTCAATATATGACAAGTGTAACAGAATTGTATTGTATTATGATAAATGAGATAGATGGCTGCAGATGTTGCTAAAGATTATTCTGTGCAAAATCGATATATATATGTGTGACAAATGCACACTGAGGCATATGATTTTTTCTTATGAATATCAATGAGACAGTAGAGGTAACACGATGAAGGTGCAATTTATTAATCCTTTCCTTGAATCAATTCTGAATGTGTTGAAGACAATGGCAATGCTCGAAGCGAGACCGGGCAAACCTGCAGTTAAGACGAGTGAGGTAGCAAAGGGTGATGTCACTGGCCTTATGGGAATGACCGGGGAACAGGCAAAAGGAACATTGGCCATTACTTTTACCGAACCTGTGATCCTTGAGATCACAAAACGCATGTTAGGAGAAGAAATGACCAGGATTGATGATACGGTGACCGATATGGTGGGAGAAATAACAAACATGGTCACCGGCGGGGCAAAAAGGATACTGAGTGAACAGGGGTACCGTTTTGATATGGCTATCCCGTCGGTTGTTTGCGGCAAGGACCACATTATCCGCCATAAATCCAAGGCTCCGATTATCATCGTGCCGTTTAATACTCAGGCCGGCAATTTTTTTATTGAGATCTGTTTTGAAGAGTAGTTGTCGCGATTTCCCTTTATTCGACTGCATAATGAATGGGGCAATGACGCTATTCTTACGGGTAACACGTGTGTTACCGGCATGCTGTGCGAGGGAGACACAGATGACAACGGCATGACTGGACATAAGGAGAATTATGCTCCCTCATATGACCCAGTTCATAGCGTCTGTCCGCATATCTTTTTAACGTACTCATAACAGTTGTCAGAGTCAAATCATCGATATATAAGAAAATCGGAGGTATAATATTTTTGTTTAGTCAATCGAAAATGCGTGTCATATAAATTTAGATATGTGAAACCGATTTTCTTGTGCTGTGTAAATGGACGAACAGAAGGTTGAATATTATTTATTATTATTACTCTGTGTGATATGAAAATACCGGTTGTCAAAGAGTGGGGTTCCTGGGCCGTGTTCTTTTCATCTTCACTCGCGGCGCTTGTAGCCGGGATATTAACACGTCCGTGGGAGACAGGAAGGGGTTTTTCCCATGTAACGCTGCTTACCGTTTTAGGGATGGCCTTGCTTATCAATGCCAAAAATCCTCTCGCATCAGCATTACGAACCCGGGGGAATAAGAAAGAACATGTAGTATGGTTTTTGTTTTTCATTGTTTCAGGCCTTGTAGTATTAATCCCATTTTTGCGTGACGGGTTCAGAAGCTTTTTCATGTTTTCAATACTTGTGCTCAGCTATGGAATACTGTTATATCGAGGCAAAGAGCACAGTCTCTTCACAGAATATAACGGATTTGCCCTGCTTACACTGGCCGCGCCAGTCATATACTTTACCTTGACCGGGGTATTGTCATTTAAACTTTACGCTGCTGTATTACTCTTCTTCGGAGCCGGTGTTTTTAAGGTCAGAGTCAGAACCAGAAAGACAATGAAATACAGATGGATAATGGTGCTATATTGTGCCGTGGCAGTTATCCTTTATTCCCTCATGAATATTCCTGTGATTTTACTTCTGCCGTTGTTAGAAAATGTAGTATCCGTACTATTAATGAGAGAGGAAAAACTCAGAACTACTGGGTATACAGAACTGATCAAGGGAATAATGTTTATAATCCTCGTCGGTTTATTCTGGCAGTAATTATTATCACGCATTCCGCTACCATGAAAAATACGCATTAATTTTCTCTGTCATATGATTCTCACCCTCCGTAAAAACATCTGTATTTTATTCAAAATGAACTTGAATCCCCCTTGTGGTAAACGGGAGATGTAAACTCTCCTCCCTTTGAAAATGGTCGGGATAGACTCGTACCCGGGGGAAGGGGATTTTATAATTATACTTTCTTCAAATCCGCCCCTCGCGTCCCTATTGCCAACCAGGGGAATACATACCACTAGGTATGAATAAAATTATTCTTTTAAACACTGTCTTGTATACGGAGAGCTTCACGTTATTTAAGTAATCAAGAATTATGTAGGTAATTCCGATAAGAGCATTGAACGGTAATCATAATAGTATATAGGCAATTAGCGTTGTATACAGTCAATCTATGGAGAGCTTACCATGGGCACAGGCAGGAAAAGAGGAGAAATTTTAAATACAAGTACAGAGGTAAATGAGTTTCATGAAGATCAGAATTATAGTGCTTCCCCTGGTTGCCGTGATGCTATTGGCCACCTTCCTGCCTANNACACGTAGCAGCAGAAAATCCTAAGGTTCCTGATGAGAAGCACGCCGGTTCTATAAAAAAACAGGCAGCCATAAAGAAAAAGACATCTACAAAGGCCTCGTATGCCTCAGACCCATCCAGACAGTTGATACGTGAAGGCAAATATAGAGAGGCACTGGCTGTCCTTTTTCCCTTTATCTCAGACCCGGTCAAATATCCCGATGCCGTCTCTGACTATATTTCCATTCTCGTATGGGAGGGAAGACATGATGAGGCCATAAGTATATATGAAAAATTACCACCGGCATTTCCGCGTACCGGGTACCTGTTACGTAATATAGCTAAGGCCTACTACGATAAAAAGGAATATTCGAAGTCCTATTCTTTATACCATGCCGCGCATGAACAGTCCCCTTCAGATGGGGAGTCCGAAAAGGGTATCGTGCTGAGCCTTATTCAATCAGGCGATCTTGAAAAGGCATCTGAACGTCTCAATACATTCTTATCGAAGAATCCTGATTCATTGTCACTGGCCGTCCTGGGGGTGAATCTCCTGTCCTCTCAGGGTAAATCTGCCGAAGCACTGGATATGTTCCGCTCCATTACAGAAAGGGAAGGCAAGGGTTCGGAATATGCGTATAAGTCGCGGTATGATTTTATCGCATCTCTCCCTGTTGAAACCCGGACATTGCTCGCTCAAACACTGAGAACGTCTGTGGAGGCAGGAGACGCAACGGCATTGACGGACTACCTTCTCCTGCTTGTAGCCGACAGGGATTACGAGGCAGTTGTAAAAGTCCTGGAGAGTCTGGAAACGGATGTCTTTCAATATCCGGACTATCTTCTCAGCTGGATTGCCTGGGCATATTTTCAGACAAATAATACTGAAAGGGCAAAACAATACTATAAGAAAATACTTGCCGCAACGCCTGATTACGAAAGGGCGGAACTCGGCCTTGCCTATTGTCTGGCACAAGAGAAAGACACGGCGGAGGCAGGCAATATTATTGCTAATCTTCTTTCAAGGGACCCCGGGAATCCCGAAGTCATGTTCGGTCAGGCCTATGTGTATGAGAAGTCCGGAATGTTCTGGGAGGCGATTGAAGTATATGACAGGATTCTGAAAATAAACCGGCGGAATGTTGCTGCAGGAAGATTGAGAATCATGGCCCTGTCTGATCTGGGCGCAAGCTCTCATGCCTTTGAAATTGCCGCAAAGGAATTTCCCCAGG
Source organism: Nitrospiraceae bacterium UBA6902 (assembly GCA_002451135.1). Taxonomy (GTDB): domain Bacteria; phylum Nitrospirota; class Thermodesulfovibrionia; order UBA6902; family UBA6902; genus UBA6902. The sequence goes on along the minus strand of DKBK01000061.1, from coordinate 9,313 downwards.
ATGTAAAACTTCATGAAAGTATCGAAGGTGATATGGCGGCGGACCGGATTAACTGGAAAGAATTCCCTGTAGCTATAGACATGTTGAAGCCACTGGAAGAGGACAAGAAAAATCTCAGGGCCAGATATGACTATATAGTCGCACGGGTTGAGAATGAAGACATGAAAGAGGCTGTCCGGGCATACGAAGAGCTGGTTCACGAAGGACTTCCGATATCTCCCTGGGTTATGGAAAAAGGTGCCGAGGCATATCTATATCTGGAACAGCCATACACGGCATTGGAGCTATATAACAGGGTGCTGGCAATCAGCCCGTCGTATAACAGCAGCATCGGCAGATTCTATGTTCTCCAGGAAATCAGGGACTGGGAACATGCAAGGCAAGCACTGGATGATCTCGACATGGATACCCCGGAGACATTAACAACAGGAAAGACCCCGGAGCCAAACTGGGACAAGATGGAGATCGCACTGGCCAGGGGATGGCTTTTATTGCACGAGGACAGATTGCAGGAAGCGGAGGATTATTTCCGGGAGATGCACGAAAAGGCGCCTGCGGACAGCGGGGTGAGGACCGGATTATCCCATACCTACCTATGGCGCGGTTGGCCCCGGAAGGCATTGCGCGACTTCCGTATCACGGAAACACTTGATCCCAAAGAAGTGAAGGTAAAGACAGGAAAAGCTGCGACATTGAATGAACTGGCATTCAGGGAGCAGGCCAGAGAGGATTCATCCGCCCTGCTGAACAAATATCCCAGGAACAAGCATGTGCAGGCGCTGGCAAGGAAGCTGAAACTGGAAGAGATGCGTTTATGTAATACGGATATAGCGTTTACCGGTGACGATGAAGGGTTTCAGGAAGTATCGGCCCGGGTCGGGCTGACTCAGCCTCTCTCTCTCTCTACGGATATCTATGGGTTCGTATACTGGCAGAGATCATATGCTGACAACGACGACCTTCTTGCTTATTTTCGCAGGGCAGGGCTTGGCGCGGAACATATTTTCAACAGTGACTGGAGGGTAAGACAGGAGTTTTCCGTGAACTATAATGACGGAAATGATCTCGGCTCCTTAACCCACCTCACGTTCACCCCTGATGACTACTGGACCCTCGGGCTCTCATATGATTCATTTGACACCGATATCCCGATACGCGCCCGTGTATTTGAAATTGAAGCTGATAAAACTGAGGCGGCTGTTACCTACAGGGAGAGTGAATGGCGGAGCTATCACCTCTCTTTGTCACACGCGAGATTCTCGGATGATAACACACGATACCAGGGACTGATGGGATATGAACAGGGCCTGTGGGTAAGGAATGACTGGAGAGAAAGGATTTTTATTGACCTCTATGCATCCGTGAATTCACGTGAAGACGCGCCGTATTTTAATCCTGATAATGACCTGAGCATCTCGCTTACACATATGACAGAACATACGGTGAGACGTACATACCGGAAGGGATTTGTATACAGGATTTATCTTTCTGCCGGGGCATATACGCAGGCAGGTTTCTCCATTCGACCGATTGGCTCTGTGAGATACGAACATGATATTGATCTGTCCGACACACATTCACTTCTCTACGGCGCCAGTGTGGGCAGTCAGGCCTATGACGGAGAATCCGTGACCGGGTACAGTTTTTATCTGAAATGGAGGCTATTATTCTGATGCGGAAACCTCTTATTGTGTGTTCACTTGTCCTTGGTATCGTGTTGTCCCATTCTATGGGTACTGGCGCGATGAAGCCGGGTGAATTTATCGTCCTTTGCTATCACGCGGTGCCACAAAAGGCGCTGCCGGGTGATACATTCAGCATTCCGCAGCAGAAGTTTGTTGAGCAGATGGAGTACCTGCGGACACACGGATACCATCCGGTATCTTTTCAAGATGTCCTCAATGCACATAACGGTCTAAAAGAGCTTCCGGACAAGGCGGTCCTGCTTACGTTTGACGACGGGTACGTCTCATATCGGGACTTTGTCCTGCCGGTGCTCGAGGAACTCGGGTATCCGTCTATCCTGGCAATTGTGGGTAATTTCATAGAGTATTCTCCTCCCGGAGGCCTGTCGGAGCCTCTGATGAGCTGGGAGCAGATAAAAGAGGCAAGCACACACAAGCTGGTTGAGGTGGTGTCCCATTCATATGATCTGCACAAGGGTGTTCAATATAATCCTCAGGGCAACGAGGCAGCCGCTGCCAGTGTCATGGTATTTAATCCCGTGACACAAACCTATGAAACCGAAGGGCAATACAGGGCGCGTGTAGAAGAAGATTTTATTGCACAGAACATATTATTTCAAAAAAAGCTCGGCATCACGCCGCGGCTGATGGTCTGGCCCTATGGGTGGTTTAATCAAATAAGTGTTGAGGTTGCAAAAAAATCAGGGATGATATCTACCTTTACCCTTGAAGAAGGTTTTTCCAGTATCGCTCACATTGATACCATTCAACGCAATCTGGTCGAGAACACCGGGATGGAGCATTTTATCAGTATGCTGAAAGATCCTCTCGGGGACAAGCCGATGATCAGGGCAATGCAGGTGGACCTCGATCTCATCTACGATCCTGATATGGACCAGATGGACAGGAACCTCGGCAAGCTTATAGACCGGCTTGTGGCTATGGGGGTAAATACGGTATTCCTGCAGGCCTTTGCGGACCCCGAAGGTACGGGCAATATAGAGAGCGTGTATTTCCAAAACAGCGTCCTGCCGGTGCGTGCCGACTTCTTCAGCCATGCAGTGCACCAGATGGCCATTCGCAGCATGAGGGTATACGCGTGGATGCCGGTACTGAGCATTGAAATCCCCGACAGTGAGCTGAATGAGAGGCTCAGGGTGCGTGAAAACAGGGACGGAACAATTCTTCCGAGCACGTCCTGGTATCGCAGACTGACCCCCTTTAGCAAAGAAACGTCCACGCGGGTAGGACAACTATATGAGGACCTTGCTTCTCACTCTCACCTACATGGCATCCTTTTTCAGGATGATGCATACCTGACAGATTATGAGGATTTTCATCCCGAGGCAATACGCAGATATACAGAACGCTTCGGCAGGGACGTCATCATCACTGACCCGAATAAAGATCCTGATTTTGCAAGAGAGTGGGCGCGCTACAAGACCGAGGGGTTAATTGATTTCACAGACGTGCTCAAGCAGAGAGTCCGGAAATACAGGCCTGTTGCCGAGTTTGCCAGAAACCTGTATGCAATAGTTATTGAGAATCCAGCCGCCGAGTCGTGGTTTGCCCAGGACTATGAACTATTTCTGAAGAATTATGATCAGGTAGTTGTAATGGCGTATCCCGAGGTCGAGGAAATAAAGAAGCCTTCAAAATGGCTCAAGTACCTTGTAGGCAGGGCAAAGGTCATACCACAGGGTCTCGAAAAGACCGTGTTCAAGATTCAAACGTACAACTGGAGAAAGGAGGAATGGATGAACGACAGGATTCTTCTGAGAGAAATGAGGGATATATTATCCTCCGGAGGACGGCACCTGGCATATTACCCGGACAGTTACCGGGAAGACAAACCGGCGATGAATGAAATCAAGCTGGAAATGTCTACAAAAACATATCCATTTATACCATGAACGTGACACTGTTATCAGTTATTCAGGCATTATGTGATTTTGTATACCTATATCCACTCCTTATGAGTTTTATGTGGATGATCGGCGCACTCATATTTTATTTCAGACTTGAGCATAAAAAGAAGATCCCGCCTGAAATGAAGGAGCATCCTTTTTTCTCAGTTCTGGTGCCATGCCATAACGAAGAGGATCAGATCGGTGATACGATTGCCCATCTCGTGGAGCTTGACTATCCGGCTTATGAAATCATTCTTATCGATGACGGAAGCACTGATAACACCGCCGGGAAGATACACGAGTTTTGCAAACAGCATGAAAACGTGAGAGGCGTATACATGAAGCAGAACCATGGGAAGGCTTCTGCCCTGAATGCCGGATGCCTTGTATCTCGGGGTGATTTGATTCTGTCAATAGATGCCGATGCACTGCTTGATAAAAACTGCCTCAAATGGATGGCATGGCACTTTATCTCATTTCCGAGGGTAGGCGCGATTACCGGTAACCCCAGGGTTATAAACCGTACCACTCTTCTCGGGAAGATACAGACCGGCGAATATTCGACAATCATAGGATTTATAAAAAGATCGCAGCGTATTCTTGGAAAGGTTTTGACAGTGTCAGGGGTTGTGGCTGCCTTTCGTAAACAGGCGCTCGCATCTGTTGGTTTCTGGGACTCCGATATGGTAACCGAAGACATCGATATTACATGGAAGCTTGAGAAAAAATTCTGGGATGTCCGTTATGAACCAAGGGCCGTGTGCTGGATATTTGTCCCGGAAACGATGCGCGGTCTCTGGAAGCAGCGTGTCCGCTGGGCACAGGGCGGCGTGGAAGTGCTGAAAAAGCATAATGATGTCTGGCAGGACTGGAGACAGCGCAGACTGTGGCCGGTGTACATGGAATATGCCTGCAGCATACTATGGGTGCTGGCTTTCTGGACGCTCATAATGATGTGGGCCGAGCAAACATTCTTTGGGGTTTATATGCCTGTACGCTTACTACCACCCATACCGCCTCTATGGACGGGTTCTATCCTTGCACTGGTATGCCTGATGCAGTTTGCCCTCAGCCTGTTCATAGACAGTCATTATGACAAGAGGATATTAAGATACCTTTTCTGGGTTATCTGGTACCCGTTTGTTTACTGGATGATCAATGCATTTGCAGTCGTGATTGCTATACCGAAGGCTCTTCTCAAGAAAAAGGGAACAAGGGCCATTTGGGTGAGTCCCGACAGAGGATTAGAAAAAATAGCAGCTTCGGAAGGGAAATAAATCATGCCTGAAATCGAAATTCGAGATAATCCAAAACTAAGAAGCGTATTCAGAAATATAACGGAATTGACATTTACGGGTTTTGTCTGGGGAATTTGGGTGTATCTGTTACTGCCTCTCGTCAATATTATTATGTGGATCTTGGGTCTGCGATTCATTGAGATATCGGTTGTTGAAAAATTGGGATATGCAGAGATGATAGGCCTCATGATCAAAATGGGCTGGATAGTGCTCACGGTGTTTTTAATATTGCGTGTATGGGGCCTCTATAATTACAAAAGGTTTGGCAAGAGATCCAGACGCGAGAGTTCTCCGCCGGTCACTATTGAGCAGCTTGCCATGCATTTTCACATTCCTGTTGAACAAGTCGAGTATATGCGATCCCAGAAAGAGGTTGTTTGGGAAAATGAACGCATATCCGAATCATCATAGAGTATTAACCCGCCACCTCAGCCTGCCACATATAGAATTAGTGTTTAATTGTGATATACTTCTTCCTATACAAAAATTAATGTAATTTTAAATAGTAAGGTAACGCCGGGAGATATGTTCTTTATAAGAAGCAGAGAGGTCTTTGTTGTCAAAGTAGTTATTTAGAATTAAGCAGTTAAGAAATATTTTTACCTGCTATTGACAAAAAAAATTATCCCTGATAAACTTCTTAGGTTTTCCCGATGAAAGGGAACTATACCTTTATATTACGTAAATTGAACTGAAAGCGGAGGAGCTGTGCCGACATTAACCCAACTAGTAAAAAAAGGAAGGAAGCAGGCCACAACCAAGACCAAGAGCCCTGCACTTTCAAAATGCCCTCAACGGCGCGGGGTATGCACAAGGGTTTATACAACTACTCCGAAAAAACCGAATTCTGCATTAAGAAAAGTGGCAAGACTAAGATTGACTAATAAAATGGAAGTTACCGCATATATTCCGGGCGTTGGCCATAACCTCCAGGAACATTCTATAGTCCTTATAAGAGGCGGCAGGGTCAAAGACCTTCCAGGTGTCAGATACCATATAGTCAGAGGTGTCCTCGACACACTCGGCGTTGCTGACCGTAGAAGAAGTCGGTCAAAATACGGCGCTAAAAAACCAAAATAGTTATCAGGTAATCGAATATGCCAAGAAGAAGAGTAGCAGCAAAAAGAGAAATATTGCCGGACCCTATTTATAACAGCAAGATTGTAAGCAAGTTTATTAATTCCATCATGAAAGATGGAAAGAAGTCTACAGCTGAAAGGACATGCTACGGGGCCTTCGACATCATTAAAACAAAGACGGGCAATGATCCGTTGAGTGTGTTTAAAACCGCGCTCGAAAATGTAAAGCCCGTGCTCGAGGTCAAATCAAGACGTGTCGGCGGCGCAACGTATCAGGTCCCCGTTGATATAAGACCGCAGAGGAGAATAGCACTGGCTTTCAGGTGGATACTCGGATATTCTCAGAAAAGGGGAGAGAAGACCATGCGTGAAAAATTGGCTGGTGAGTTGCTGGATGCGGCCAATAATACCGGGGCTACAATAAAAAAGAAAGAAGACACTCATAAGATGGCCGACGCTAACAAGGCTTTTGCCCATTTTAAGTTTTAGATGGTAATAACGGAAATGGAAAAAACGGTAGTAAATATGACACTGGAAAAAACAAGAAATATAGGAATCATGGCTCACATAGATGCCGGGAAGACTACGGTGACAGAGCGTATTCTTTTTTATACGGGGGTCACGTATAAAATAGGTGAAGTTCATGAAGGGACTGCTGTCATGGACTGGATGATTCAGGAACAGGAAAGGGGCATAACGATTACCTCTGCGGCCACAACATGTTTCTGGAACGATAACAAGATAAATATTATAGATACCCCGGGACACGTTGATTTCACAATTGAAGTAGAGCGCTCGTTAAGGGTCCTTGACGGTGCAGTCGCGCTTTTTGATGCAGTCGCAGGGGTTGAGCCGCAGTCAGAGACCGTGTGGAGACAGGCTGAAAAATATAAGGTCCCGAGAATCGCATTTATAAATAAGATGGACAGGATGGGCTCGGATTTTTTCATGAGCGTCAATTCCATGATTGAACGGCTCGGGGCAACGCCAGTCCCGGTGCAGATACCGGTCGGGAAAGAAGATGCATTCAGGGGCACGGTTGATTTAATAAGCATGAAGGCCTTTGTCTATGATGATGAGACATTAGGTGCCAGTTTTGTTGAGGTAGATATTCCGGAGGATCTTATTCCCAGCGCCCTCGAATACAGAGAGAAGATGATCGAGGCAGTTGCGGATTTTGATGATGAAATGATGGAAAAATACCTTGCGGGAGAAGAGATAGGGCCGGCCCTGATTATATCCGCATTAAGAAAGGGCACTATTGAGCTGAAAATAACCCCTGTCCTTTGCGGTTCAGCCTTTAAGAATAAAGGGGTCCAGCATCTGCTTGACGCGATCGTCAGGTATCTCCCCTGTCCCACGGATGTCCCCCCTGTAATGGGGATTGAGCCGCGTTCCGGCAAGAGTGTAGTGAGAAAAGTATCCGATGAAGAACCTTTTTCCGCAATCGCATTTAAAATAATGACTGACCCGTTTGTCGGACAGCTGACGTTTTTGAGGGTCTACTCCGGATCGATTGCATCAGGTTCTTATATATATAATTCAACCAAGGATGTGAAAGAACGTGTGGGCAGGCTTCTGAAAATGCATGCAAATAAGAGGGAAGATGTGAAAGCAATTCAGGCGGGGGACATTGTTGCTGCGGTCGGGCTGAAAAGCACGCTCACTGGTGACACCCTTTGCGACGCAGCCCATCCCATAATCCTTGAGTCCATGGAATTTCCTGAGCCCGTTATTTCGGTTGCAATTGAGCCGAAGACCAAGGCGGACCAGGAAAAGCTTTCTATTGCGCTTGGAAAACTCGCCCAGGAAGACCCGTCGTTTAAGGTTTCATTTGACGAGGAAACCGGGCAGACGATCATTTCAGGTATGGGTGAACTTCACCTTGACATAATTGTTGACCGTCTTTTAAGAGAGTTTAAGGTAGGGGCTAATGTAGGGAAGCCTCAAGTTGCCTACCGGGAGACAATAAAGGACAAAGTGAAAGCTGAAGGTAAATTTGTAAGGCAGTCGGGAGGACGCGGTCAATACGGTCATGTCAATATTGAAGTGGAACCGTTAGGACTTGCCGGCGGATTTGAATTTGCCAATAAAATTGTCGGTGGCTCTATACCGAGAGAATATGTGCCGGCAGTAGAAAAAGGCATCAAGGAAGCACTTGAAAACGGCGTACTCGCGGGCTATCCGGTCGTTGATGTGAAGGTCACATTGTATGACGGTTCATATCATGAAGTCGATTCGTCTGAGATGGCATTTAAAATTGCGGGTTCAATGGCTTTTAAGAACGCGGTTAAGAAGGCAAAACCGGTATTGCTGGAACCAATCATGAGTATCGAAGTGGTGACTCCTGAAGAATATATGGGAGAGGTTATAGGTGATTTGAATTCAAGAAGGGGAAGGATCCAGACCATGAATCAGAGATCCAATGTCCGGGTAATTTCCGCGCAGGTCCCGCTCTCATCAATGTTCGGATACGCTACTGACCTGAGATCCAGGACCCAGGGGCGTGCTACCTACACCATGCAGATTTCTCATTATGAAGAGGTTCCCAAGAATATTGCTGAAGATATTGTATTGAAAGTAAAGGGAGGATAAAAAGCTGATAGCAGTGAGCGGTTAGCTGTGAGAAAGCACACTCTGAGCTAAATGTTAATTGCTGTAAGCTCACAATCCAGGAGGCGAAGATGGCCAAGGCAAAATTTGAAAGAGTAAAGCCGCATGTAAACATAGGGACGATAGGGCACGTAGACCACGGGAAGACAACGTTGACGGCGGCGATAACGAAGACACTGGCGTTGAAAGGGAAGGCAGATTTTCGGGCGTTTGACTCAATCGACAATGCGCCTGAGGAGAAGGCACGGGGAATCACGATCGCGACGGCGCATGTGGAATATGAGACGGATGCAAGGCATTATGCGCACGTGGACTGTCCTGGGCATGCGGATTACGTAAAGAACATGATAACGGGGGCGGCGCAGATGGACGGAGCGGTGCTGGTAGTGTCAGCAGCGGACGGGCCGATGCCGCAGACNNCGGGAGCACATTCTGCTGGCAAGGCAGGTAGGGGTTCCGTATATTGTGGTGTACATGAACAAGGTAGATATGGTGGATGATCCGGAGCTGCTGGATCTGGTGGAGATGGAGATACGGGAGCTGCTGTCGAAGTATGATTTTCCTGGAGATGATATACCGATCATCAAGGGGTCGGCATTAAAGGCGCTGGAGAGCACGAGCAAGGAATCGGGAGCGCCGGAGTACAAGAGTATAGATGAGTTAATGGACGCGATAGACAGCTATGTGCCGACGCCTGAGAGGGACACGGACAAGCCGTTTTTGATGCC
>DKBK01000101.1 GCA_002451135.1 Nitrospiraceae bacterium UBA6902 | reverse complement strand
AATCCAGGCAAAACAATTCTCAGAAAATAGTGCACATTCTCTTCTTCTCTGAGCTCTTTGTATTTGTTCAAGTTGATGATATATGCGGTTATTCTCAGGTCTGATTCCCCGCAAAACCGAAGAGGTTACCGACTTCACCTGTAATATAAATGCAATGGATGGATTTGAAAATCGTTTATTAACAATTAAAAGCACGCATAAAAAAGAGGCCCTGCACAACAAAGACTCTCTCTTTTGAGACAAGGCGTGACATATGGGTTATTGCAGGATTTCTACAAATGTCCTGTCGATCAGTTAACATTCAGAATAGAAATGTTTTCAACCGGTATTTTAAAGGTGTTTCCTATCAACTGTTTCATTGCCTTCATGGCTTGCTCTTCTGAAGAGTTCTGCTCTACCCACGTATTAAAGCCGTCCCTCTTAAGGATAATCGAGATAGATACCTTCTGACTTGCCTTTACCTCTGACTCAAAATCAGGAGAAAAGAAATTTACATCAATATGAGTGAAGACTTTGTTTTCAAAGATCGGCGGAATGATGCTGTCGACAATCTTCTTTGTCTTCTCATCGTAATCTGACTCAAGAGTACGGACCATGTTTATCTTTCTATTCATCATGTCCTGGGAAAGAACTTTGTCAATCAGTTCCATACGCTTCAACCCTACATCTCTGTCTTCCCTGTTTACATCAATATCAATTTTTTTATAGGACCCGTTCGTTTCAGCACTGCCAGGANNATATGTTTTTTCATCTCTCCTCCTTGCTTAAACAGACTTTCTCTCTGTATTAATTATATACCCTTATTGACCGATATATTCTCCGGTCTGAACTGATCTCTTCGTCAGTCAGGCTGATCGTTCTGTTCTCGCTGCCTATTGCTACTGTCACATTCTGAACGCCCTTTTTTAGCGTAAGCCGTATCATGTCCAATCTGGCAGGAAGTGTCTGCCAGCAGCGGGTGTCGGGCTCCTCCATGATAAAAAAGATTCCCCGGACAACTATCTCAGCTGTAGTGTCATGCGATTTCCCGACCTCTTGAGAAATCGCCTCTTTAGCCGCTACCCGTGCTGTTTCTTTGGCAATAATCATAGCTGCACGCTCTTTAAGAGATGCTTTTAGCACTTTCCCTACATCGGTTGATATGGGATCTGCCGGAGATCCCGCAGAGGTATCGATCACCACCCTGTCTGAAAAGCTCCTTCCCGTATCTTCATATCGGGGAAAGGAGAATCGTATTGAAGGTGGGAGAATGATATTTCCCGGAATCTTTACAGGTGACCTGCCCCGGCTTATAAAAAGAACAAGCTCGGTACCGGGCGTTTCACTGATCCGGTCCAGNNCGGCAAGCTTCCTGTATTCAATGAACGCATCATTGATTAGACCGAGGTTTTCATAACAGAGCGCTATCAGTCCTCTTGTGAAGAAATCATCTGACAGGGTCTCGGGATGCTGATCAAAAACCTGAAGGGACTGCTTTGCCTCTACGAGTGCAGCTTCATCATTGTGCAGCAGGAGAAAGTTCATCATCAAATACGTATGTACCCACAGCCTTTCACTGTATTCTCCCTTATACTCGGTCAGCCACTCGGTCGTCACCATGGAACCGGCCTGTCTCCCCATATTTATGATCTCCTGCTGCTCAATTAATCTGGATGCCTCCAGAAACACTGATGTGCTTTCACGGTAAAGCCCCTGATGATGGAGGATAAGCCCCTTTTCCATCAGGAAAAGGAGCCTGTCTTTATGAGAAATCTCGCTGGCCTTATCAAGAATCTCAGATGCCTTATCCGGTCTTCCCCCGTAAAATTCATTTCTTGCGTTCCTCAGGGGCGCTGGCGTACAGCCAGTAGCAATCAGGAGAATACCGATCAAGAGAGCGGCATGGAGACGTTCATTGAAAGGGCCGCAGCAACGGCCTGTCATGACGTAATTATTCTGTTTCATTTGACCGGATAAAGAGGGCGATGTAATGTGAAGAACGCCAGCATCGGCTGAATCAGCCTACCATCCGATAAACGGTTTGGATGCTTCTCTTATCACTTCAACCTTATCTGTCCATTCAATCAAACTTGTTTCGAGATCTGTCAATTCAAGATTGAGGCTGTAATATTGAAGAGATTTCTTTTTGAGCCTTACCTGACGGGGCTCCTTTTTTTCGATCGATCTCAGCGTTCCCGTAAGCATATATTTTGCGCCAATCTGACGGGCCCTGGCTATTCTTGTCTCTGTCAGGACGTTCCCGGACTGCTGGTATTCTGTTTCTTTGGCAATATTCTCACGCTGGGTCTCATTTATAAGCCTTGCCTTCCCGGACTCCAGCAGGCCCTGGCGGATATCATCGGTAATGCCGCTTGTACTGATATGCTCCGATGTCCTGTTGGCCACACCATAGACGATAATCACAGGCCTGTCATTCGCCCCGGCAAGAGGCTGTTTCGTAACAAGGGAATTAATGAGTTTATCAACAATCACCTTCTTGTCAGAGAAATCATATGCCTCATCATAATGAAGTTCCTC
>DKBK01000108.1 GCA_002451135.1 Nitrospiraceae bacterium UBA6902 | reverse complement strand
AGATATTATTATCTGAACACTGAAGTTGCATTTATAATAATGCAGACATTGATAAATAATCAGCCCTGTTTCCATTCCTGATTATTTCCCAACGCCTGCATTATTATTAAAGCAGTATTCGGATGAACCATCAAATTTCTTTGGGGTAATAATTAATTATGAAAATTGCTATTGGCCTGGATATAGGTGGAACAAATACAAAGACAGTCATTGTCTCGGAAAATGGAGAGGTCCTGTTAAGCCACAAAAGCCCTACTCCCGTGATAACTGAAAAAGACAAAGAAAAGATTGAAAACCTGCTCATTAACAATTTGAAAGATTTTTTAAATGAGGCGTCCGCAAAAAAGGTCATTTCAGGAGCGAGGGAAGTATCGGGCATCGGCATTGGCATTGCCGGACTCATAGACAGGAAGCACGGCAGGATAATTCAGTCTCCCAATATATCCGCAATAAACGGCCTGGCCATGAGGGATATCTTTGAGAAGGAATTTTCTCTGCCGGTCACTCTCGAAAATGACGCCAACGCATATGCGTATGGAGAAAAATGGATCGGCGCGGGAAAAGACCTGGACAACTTTATCGTACTTACCTTGGGAACAGGGCTTGGCGGTGGTCTCATATACAAAGGCCAGTTATATGAAGGCCCGATGGAGGTAGGCCATATGACCATTGTGCCCAGCGGACGCTATTGTACGTGCGGGAGTTCCGGGTGTTTGGAATCTTATGCCTCGGGAAGGGCCATTGTGGACAGGGCCGTATCTTCTCTGGAAAAAGGCACCGATAGCCTGCTCTTAAAGTGCTGTGACGGCAATATCTATAAGATTACCCCGGAAGTCATATATGAGACAGCGCTCGACGGCGACAGCCTGTGCCGCGAGGTCTTCAGGGAAGTCGGACAGTTTCTCGGTATTGGGATTGCCAACCTGATAAATATCCTTGGCATCGATGCCGTAATAATCGGCGGCGGCCTCATAGGCGCATGGGACATGTTTATTGAGGAATTATCAAAGGAAGCACAGAAAAGGGCCTTTAAACTTCTTTCAACAGATGTAAAGATCCTCAAGACCGCACTCACAAAGGACGGAGGTTCAATAGGCGCTGCCGGGCTTCTCTTTAGTAGGTTAGGCGGAGTTTCTGACCAAGCGGCCTCATAACATCATGTCCGGAAGTAACATAAGAAACTTTTCAATAATCGCCCACATTGACCACGGCAAATCCACTCTTGCAGACCGCATTCTTGAATTGACAGGGGCGCTCTCACAGAGGGAAATGACCACTAACCAGGTGCTTGATTCCATGGATCTGGAACAGGAACGTGGAATAACCATAAAGGCCCACGCAGTAAGGCTTAATTACACGGCATTGAACGGACAGGATTATATTCTGAATCTCATTGACACGCCCGGGCACGTTGATTTTTCCTATGAAGTGTCAAGAAGCCTGGCCTCATGTGAAGGGGCCATTCTTATCGTTGATGCATCACAGGGGGTAGAGGCGCAGACCCTGGCCAATACATATCTGGCACTTGATCATAATCTTGAAATAATCCCCGTCATAAATAAAATCGATCTTCCGGGCGCTGAACCAGAGAGGGTAAAGGCGGACATAGAGGAGTCTATCGGCATTGACTGCAGCGATGTGCTGCTGACGTCCGCCAAAGAGGGGACCGGGGTCAGGGAAGTCCTGGAGGCAATAGTAAAAAAAGTACCGCCCCCGGTGGGCAGCACAGACCTTCCCCTGAAGGCACTTATCTTTGACTCCTGGTTCGATAACTATCAGGGAGTCATCGTGCTGGTCCGTCTTTTTGACGGGGAAATCCGCAAAGGCACGAAGCTCCTGTTTATGGCTACTCATATGTCTTATGAGGTACAGGAGGTCGGGGTATTTACTCCCAACAAGAAACCGGTTGACGTCCTTAAAGCTGGAGAAGTCGGCTATATAACCGGATCTATACGAAATGTATCAGATACAAAGGTCGGGGATACAATTACGTATGCAGAAAATCCCGCTTCCGAGCCATGTCCCGGCTACAAGGATATAAAGCCCATGGTATTTTCCGGCTTATATCCCGTGGAAACCAATCAATACGCGGACCTGAAAGATGCCTTGGGAAAACTCAGTCTCAATGATTCGTCTTTCAAGTTTGAACCTGAATCATCAACAGCATTGGGGTTCGGCTTCCGCTGCGGTTTTCTCGGCCTGCTGCATATGGACATAATCAAGGAGCGGCTTGAGAGGGAGTTTGAGCTGTCCCTTGTCAATACCGCGCCTACTGTTGTTTACAGGATCATCATGACAGACGGGAGCGAATTATTCATTGACAGTCCGGCAAAACTGCCGGATAAATATGACAGGATTGAAGAGCCTTTTGTCACTACCACTGTTTTTGTACCCTCCAAATTTATCGGGCCGATTCTTGACCTCTGCCAGGAAAGACGGGGGGTCCAAAAGGACTTTAATTATATCGGCAAAGACAGGATCATCGTAACATATGAGCTCCCCTTAAATGAGATTTTGTGGGACTTTTATGATAAACTAAAATCCTCGTCAAGCGGCTATGCCTCTATGGATTACGAGTTTCTCGGATACAGGGAGTCAAAACTCATAAAACTTGATATCCTGCTTAATGGAGAACCGGTTGACGCGCTTTCATTGATTGTTCATAAAGAGAAGGCGTATTATAAGGGCAAACAGGTTGCTGAAAAATTGAGGGAAGTGATTCCGAGACAGCTCTTTGAAGTCATAATTCAGGCTTCCATTGGGAGTAAGATCATAGCAAGGGAAACTATTAAAGCAATACGGAAGAACGTACTTGCAAAATGCTATGGGGGAGATATAACCAGGAAGAGAAAGCTCCTTGAAAAACAGAAGGAAGGAAAGCGCCGCATGAAGATGGTGGGCAGGGTTGAAATCCCGCAGGAGGCATTTCTGGCGGTCCTGAAGGTAAAATGAAATGAAAGGTTTGACGGTTGGCATCTAAGAAATCAGTAAGAAAATCAAAGCTCAGGGAATATGTCGAAGCGGTTATCATAGCAGTATTCCTCGCACTCCTGATAAGGGCCTTTATCGTTCAGGCATTCAAGATCCCTTCAGGGTCCATGATACCGACGTTGCTGGTGGGCGACCACATACTTGTGAACAAATTCACCTATGGAATAAAAGTCCCCTTCATCGATAGCAGGATGCTGATATTCAACCAGCCCAAAAGAGGGGATGTTATCGTCTTTTCCTTTCCCAAGAACAGGGAACAGGAGGAGTGTACAAGCATAACCAGAAACATTTCAGCCAGGTTTGGCAACGCGTGGAGCAGCGGTAACCCTTTTTATCTGTTCAGGGATGATTGCAAGGATTTTATTAAACGGGTCATAGGTGTTGGGGGAGATAGAATAGAGGTCAGGAATAAAAGGGTCTACGTCAACAGCATCCCTCTCGATGAGCCATTTGCCATACATAATGATCTTAATATTGAAGGGCCCCCTCGGGATAATTTTGGCCCCTTCACTGTCCCCCGCGGAAGCTTTTTTGTTATGGGTGACAACCGGGACCAGAGCTATGACAGCCGTTTCTGGGGCGTTGTGGACATGGATGAAATCAGGGGAAAGGCATTTATTTTTTATTGGTCCTGGGACAGCGATGGGAGCCTTTTAAACCAGGTCAGATGGAGCAGGATAGGGAAACTGATACACTAATGAGGCACAACGTGATAAAAGGGCAAGAAAATATTCTGTGCCTTTGTGCCTTTGCCACCTTCTTTAAATTATGTTTACAGGGCTTGTTGAAACATTCGGCACAGTAACCGCTGTAAGAAATTCAGGGAACGGCATCAGGCTGTCTGTAAAGCCTTTGTCTGAATGTGAGGTGCGCCTGGGCGACAGCATTTCAGTAAACGGCGTATGTCTTACCGTCACAAAGCACAACGGAGATATTTCCTTTGACGTATCCCCGGAGACACTGCGCAGCACCAATCTTGGGAATTTAAAAATCAGCGATAAAATAAATCTTGAGCGTGCATTGAGGTTAAGCGACCGTCTCGGCGGGCATCTTGTCACAGGACATGTAGACGGCATCGGGACGATAAGAAACAAGACACAGGCCGGTGAATATACCTTTTATACTTTTGAGGCCCCTGTGGAAATACTAAAGTACATCGTCAAAAAGGGTTCCATCGCAATCGACGGCATAAGTCTTACCGTTGTTGATCACGATCACAGATCATTCAGCGTTGCCATTATTCCCCATACCGCGGTTGCCACGAATATTGGAGATAAAGGCATTGGCGACAGGGTGAATCTCGAGACGGATATAATAGGGAAATATGTTGAGAAATTTCTGGGCAAAAAGGACCCTGACTCGCATCTCATGGGACTGCTCAAAGAGAAAGGTTTTGTCAATGAGTAAAAAACATACGAGGGCAGCAAAGGCGTCATCTAGGTTCAAATTTAACACGATCCAAGAGGCGGTCGAAGATATAAAAGAAGGCAAAATGGTCATACTCATAGATGACGAGGACAGGGAGAATGAGGGGGACCTCACGATCGCCGCTGAAAAAGTCACTCCCGAGGCAATCAACTTTATGGCAAAATACGGCAGGGGGCTGATATGCCTGTCATTAACCCCTGAGAGAGTAGAGCATCTGAATCTCCCCATGATGGCTGATATGAATACATCGCGTTTCGGCACGGCCTTTACCATATCGATAGAGGCGAAACGTGGGGTTACAACCGGAATCTCCGCCGCTGACAGGGCAAAGACCATAAAGACCGCCATCCATCCGAAAACAAAGGCTGATGACATCGCCAGGCCAGGACATATATTTCCGTTACGTGCACAGCCCGGCGGCGTGCTCCAGCGCGCAGGGCAGACCGAAGGATCTGTGGATCTGGCCCGGCTGGCCGGACTTACTCCGGCAGGAGTAATATGCGAGATAATGAATGATGACGGGACCATGGCACGGGTGCCCCAGCTCGCAAAGTTTGCCCGCAGGCACGGACTGAAAATGGTCACCATCAAAGACCTTATTCAATACAGAATGCAGAACGAATGCCTTGTGACCAGGCTTGCTTCAACGAGCCTCCCGACCTCCTTTGGCGGTGAATTTACCGCTATCGTATTTGGGAACCTGGTAGATGATTCCCTGAATATTGCCCTGGTGAAGGGTGACATTTCTCAGGACGAAGAGGTCCTGGTCAGGGTCCATTCCGAATGTCTGACCGGGGACGTCTTTGCCTCAAGGCGATGTGACTGCGGTTCTCAGCTCCATAAGGCAATGGCCATGATCAGGAAGGAAGGCAAGGGGGTAATTCTTTATATGAGACAGGAAGGCAGGGGGATAGGGCTGGTCAATAAATTAAAGGCCTATTCCCTCCAGGACGAGGGACTTGACACGGTCGAGGCCAATGTAAAACTCGGGTTCAAGGCCGATTTGAGGGATTATGGAATAGGCGCCCAGATTCTTGTTGATCTCGGCGTGCGGAAGATGCGCCTGATCACGAATAATCCAAAAAAACTCATCGGACTTGAAGGATACGGGTTAAGTGTGGTCGAGAGGGTTCCTATTGAGATCAAGCCGCATGAAAAAAATATCAAGTATCTCACCATAAAGAAGAAAAAACTCGGTCATATGCTGGAGAAAGTATAGAATTCAAAGAACCATATATGTGTGATATATTATTCGTTTCCCCTCCCCTGACCGGAGGGGATTACGGGGAGGGTGAATATTAAGTCTAACACGCACCCACCCTATCACTTCCCCGTCAATGGGGAGGGAATTTGAGGGAGGAAACATGAAAAAATTTGAAGGAGAGCTTCAGGCAAAAGGACTTAAGTTCGCTATCATCATAAGCCGTTTTAACGATTTCATTACCGGCAAACTGCTGGATGGCGCAGTAGATGCCCTTGTAAGGCACGGTGCCGCTGAGCAGAATATAGATGTAATAAAGGTTCCCGGCTCTTTCGAGATCCCTCTTACCGCAAAAATTGTGGCGGGAAAGAAATCCTACGATGCCGTCATATGTCTCGGTACCGTGATAAGGGGGGCCACGCCTCATTTTGAGTATGTTGCCGCTGAAGCTGCCAAAGGGATCGCTGCTGCCTCTATGGACACGGGGGTTCCGATCGCATTCGGCGTGTTAACCACAGACACCATCGAGCAGGCGGTTGAGAGGGCAGGGACCAAAAGCGGCAATAAGGGATGGGACGCTGCGATGGTGGCCATTGAAATGGCTCAGCTCCTGAAAAAGTTATGAGTTACGCGTTACGTAGTACGGGTAAGAAACATATTACGCACTCACCACTCTTCATCCGTCACCAGTCACTGGTCACTCCTGTATGAAACGACGACGATCTAGAGAATACGCCCTGCAGATACTGTTTCAGCTTGACATGACAGGCAAGGCGTTTACCCCTGAAGTCTGGAATGAGTTCTGGGAAGGCAACGCTGAAGAATCTGACGTAAAGGATTTCACCCGCGATATTGTAGCAAACACCCTCAACAATATAAAAGAAATCGACGAAATTATAAAAAAAGCTGCTGAAAACTGGTCAATCGAAAGGATGGCGATGATTGACAGAAACATCCTTCGCGCGGCGATATACGAACTGTCTTTCCGGACTGATATCCCCAGCTCGGTTGCCATCAATGAGGCCCTGGAGATTGCCAAAAAATATTCCACAGAAGAGTCCGCGCCATTTATTAACGGCATATTGGACAAGATCGCGCATCCCGAACACATGAAGACAGATATGAAAAAAGGGCATATGAGAAAAAAGAAACAAAAACTAAGCCCTGAATAAAAAATTATAGCACCGAATTATTTTCAGTCAGGAGGTCCGATTTGATACCACGTTATTCAAGACCTGAAATGGCAAACATTTGGGAGCCGGAGAACAAGTTCCGGAAATGGCTTGATGTTGAGATCGCAGCGTGTGAGGCATGGGCCCATTTGGGTGAAATACCTCAAAAGAGTCTCGCGACAATCAGGAAAAGGGCCAAATTCAATATCGAGCGTATAGATGAAATAGAAAAGACCGTCAAACACGACGTGATTGCATTCTTAACGTCTGTGGCAGAACATGTCGGCCCTGATTCGCGTTACATCCATAAGGGCCTTACATCTTCAGACATAGGAGATACCGCCCTGGCCCTTTTAATGCGGGAAGCGGCTGATATCATTATACATGACATTCATGAGTTAATGAAGGTTTTAAAATCCAATGCCTATAAATATAAAGACACGCTGCAGATGGGCAGAAGCCACGGCATTCATGCTGAACCAACTACATTCGGTCTGACCTTCGCGCTCTGGTATGAAGAGATGAAACGGAACCTGGTCAGGATGAAAACCGCGAGAGAGACAATCAACTACGGACAGCTCTCAGGCCCGGTCGGGACGTTTTCAAGTCTTCCGACTTCGATCGAAAAATTTGTATGCAAAAAGCTCGCTCTTAAGCCTGATCCCGTAGTTACACAGGTCATTCAAAGGGACAGGCATGCCGAGTACATGAACACCCTTGCGCTCATTGCCGGAGCGATCGAAAAGATGTCGGTTGAGATACGGCATCTGCAGAGGACCGAAGTGCTCGAAGCAGAGGAGCCGTTTGAAAAAGGACAGAAGGGCTCCTCCGCAATGCCGCATAAACGCAATCCCGTCGGCAGCGAAAATCTCAGTGGTCTTTCGAGGGTGGTACGTTCCAATGCAATGGCTGCACTCGAGAATATCCCCTTATGGCACGAACGTGATATCAGTCATTCCTCTGTTGAGAGGATCATCATTCCTGACAGTACAATTCTGATAGATTATATGCTTGTCCGGTTGACCGGCATATTAAAAGGCCTTCAGGTATACCCGGAACGGATGAAGGAAAACATCGAAAGGAGCTACGGCCTTTACTGTTCCCAGCGTGTGCTTCTTAAGCTGACGGAAAAAGGGATGAGCAGGGAGGATGCATACAGCCTCGTCCAGAAGACCGCAATGGAGAGCTGGAAAGCGAGAAAACCTTTCAGGGACCTGTTAAAAAAAGAACCGTCAATAACCAGATACCTGTCTGCAAAAGATATAGATAACCTTTTTAATTTTAAATTCTACACAAAGCACGTGGATTATATCTTCAGAAGGGTATTCGGGAATATCAGATAGCCTCTGGACCGGTCTTATCAACCCTGCAATCAAATATTAGATCTTTGTCATCCCCCTGAATCCGGTTATCCCACCATAAGGGTGTTGTGATGTGACCAGTTTCCTTCCATTTTCTGCTGAATCTTTTTCTACAGAGAGATAACTTATTGTTTCAATGATGTTCTCATGGTTACATGATGACGTTTTTACGCCCTCTTTATTGGCAAAGTATTTGCATCTCTCTAAGCGGAAGGAGGGTTGATACATCATGCCGGATAAAAAACTGATACATGAATTAAGAAAGCTGCTGAACCAGAGGGGGAAGGTTTCAGAAGCACAGAAGGAATATACACGGGCAGAAGAAAGAGCAATGATGAAGATGTACCCGCAGACTATCACCTTTGAGTCAGCACTGTCCGGGAAACTCAGGAATCTCGAGAGTTATGTAGGCAAACATTTATTAAGGCTTATGCTAAATGGCAAAGCCGCATAACAGTGTTATTCCGCATATGCGGGATCTCACCATGCTGCGTTTCGGAAAGGAGGGATAACATGTTTGGACTAAGCTATCAGGAAATAATTTTGATTGCAGCTTTTCTCTTTCCACTCACTCTTTTTGTAGCAGGTCTTGCGATCCTTGCCATCTATACGGGATTTCTTTTTATAAGAGACAGTTTTACACATGCGTTCCACTTGCACCACAGGAAGGCCCACTGAACTGGGAAGCGAAAATTTCCGGGATGTGTTCGCTGCATGAGCATGAAAAAGAGGGAGAACCCCGCCCTATTTTTTTCTCGGAGTCTTGTATATAAACAGATCTTCGCTGGTTATTTCGTGGAAATGGTCGGATTCCTCGATTAAAATCCTGGCGGTTGTCTGTCGTACCGCAGCAATTTCGACCCTTACGCCCTGCCCTTTCAGATGGACGACGAGCTCCACGTAATCCGAGTCACCCGACATGATGATAATCGTGTCAACCTTTGAAGCAAGCTGTGTCGCCTTGATAGAGAGCGGGATATCGGCGGACTTGTGACAGGGAATAACCGACCCGTAATAGTTTTCGTGCAGCCTTTCAGCGAATTTTGATGAAATGGATTTGCCTTCCCGGAAATAAAGCAGCCTGTTCAGGCCCCGGTCCTTAAGCAATTTGGGTATCAGCTTATCAAAATTGATCATTGCATTCTTTGAATGCGTAAGTTCATGAATGCTCCGCTCGATATTGTTGCCGTCACAGAGGATGGCGACTGATTGATTAATGAAAATGTTTTCCATATTACCTCGAATTCAATTTTGCATATTCTTTAATTTTACCGGATTTCAGATAGTAATCCAGCTCTTTGTTCGCGATGCCTTTCGCCTCTTTTTTGAGTTCCTGTGTACTGTCAAGGACATACCTCTGGATCATCAGGAATTTCTCAGTCTGGATGTCCAGGAAGGCCTTGTCCACGACCGGCGTGCCCGCGTATTTCTTTTTTGCCTGGCCTTTCTTTAACACATCTGTAAAGGAGCGGCCAGTTTGCGCAGCAATCTTCTTGGCCTCGTTCACCGCAGCGATCCATTCCGGATGCATGATCCTATAGTAGTCCCGCATGGCCTGTTTATTAAAATGGACAACGTATGATCTGCCTTTGCGCTTCATGTTAAAGGTCACCCTCACCGAGTCCGTGTCGATCGTATCCACGAAGAGGAGTTTTTTTCCGTCCCTCGCGATCTCCCATTTCAGGTCCCACAGGGTCAGTCCCATCCCGTCAAATATCTGTTGAAGCATATATGCGCCGAGGATTGCCATTACCAGTGATTTCGAAAATGTATCACCGTCCACACCAGAGATCATTGATGCCTCCTGGCGGCTGATGTTCCTGTCCTCAGGTTCATACTTGGTGGTTAAATCAACGATGGGGAGGTCGAACCGCGTCCAGGGGCTCAGGGAAGTGACGCCGAGTTCGTTGAGATATGCCTTTTTGTCTGTTTCGCTCAGGCGGTCATATTTTTTGAGTATAGATGAGCCGGTGGTTATGCCGAGCCTTACGATGTATTCGAGCGGAATTACGTTATGATCGATATGATGGTATTTTTCATAGTCATAAAAATGCCGGTCCATGAATTTTTTGAGGACCGGTTTTTCGACCGTATATTTCTTTATCAGGGTAAGATTGCTGAGCGCCCCGGGAAATCCTTTGGCATAGACCTTCCCGGTATTACGGTCGATCATTCCCATATGATGCGTCGGGGCGCCGCTCTTTACAAATCCGGCCAGCACCTTGTCTATAAGCCCGGACTTGTCATTTTTAAGGATCTTCCGCTTACCTCCAAGTTTCTCAGCCAGCCGCGTCCATGACTTCGGATTCTGAAGCTCCTGAAACACAAGGTGTCTGAAGCCCGCCCTTCCGGTATCACTCCCTTCAATATTGAAGATCGTGCCGACATCAAAGACCGATCCGCCCGAGGACGTTTCGCTTATAATAAGATCCGGGTGCCCTGGCACGTGATAGAGTTTTTGCACAGAGCCTATATATAACGGCCTGCCGAGCTTCAGATCAATTTTCTTTGGAACTGCGGTCATCGCTGCCTCCGACAATCAGTATGTAAAAAAACAATTTAGGGTATTAAACTAACTGTTTAACGGATAAATAGTCAATATTTTCAGCTCACTGAACGCTGATTGCTGATTGCAGAAGGGTGCCTTTTTCCCCTTTAATTATTCAGGGGCAAGCTCGCCAGGAGTTTACTCGGCGAAACAGGGGATCTATGCCTAAAGGCTACTATGTTGCAACGCCCCGCATAAGGCGTGTGATTGTGAAAAGCGATAGGTCTATTTGCGTTATTGAAAATCGATTTAAGTCAATGATTCTTATTCAGTCTTGATTTAATTAATACTTCACTATTAGCGAGGTTTTGAAGATTACTGGACTAATCAAGATAACTAACCATAATGAACGATATTGATTATTGTCTTTTGTTGAAGATTTTAAAAGATAATGAGTGATGTTAGGATTGTTGTGGCTGTAGGTGCCAAAAATAATACCGACATATCTTTCAGTGATGCTGAGAAACGAAATTTCACCAACAATTATCGCATCTGACAGAATTGAAGAAATTGACGTTTTTCAATTGAAATATTGAATAAAAAGGCAAAGACAGCGCTTGTTCTTCCTCTTCATTACTTTTTCATGTATATGCACTTCTATATCGGTTTCCCACTCCAGAGAGAAGTTTGCCTTATATGGGCCTTTTTCCCAATAAATACCATACTTCCATTTCGCCCTTGCCCTTTATAGGTATTTTCCCCGCAGATTCGCTTACAAAGTCTTTTCCGAGCAGTTCAAAAGTCGCCCGACTGATTTGAATTTTTCCCCCTGAACCATGTGACTCCATCCGACTGGCTGTATTGACTGTGTCACCCCACAGATCATACGCGAATTTCCGCTGTCCTATAATCCCGGCCACCAGCGGCCCTGAGTTTATGCCAATCCGTAAGTCAAAGCGCAGTCCATTAAGAAACGTTTGCCCTTTGACGTAGTCAAGCATATCTAAAGCCAGACAGGCTAAAACATGAGCATGATTTGGACAGGGCGTAGGTACTCCTGAAGCGACCATATAGCAATCACCGATAGTCTTGATTTTTTCAACACGGTGTTTGTCAGTCAAGGTGTCAAAGTGTGAGAATAGCGTATTGAGTAACTCGACCACAATCTGAGGTGGTAACGATGAAGAAAGCGGCGTAAAGTTCACAATGTCGGCAAACAAAACACTTGTTTTTTTAAACTCCTCAGCAATGACTTCTTCTTTCTCCTTTAATGAAGCAGCAACTTTTTCCGGCAAGATGTTCAAAAGTAATTTCTCGGACTTCTCTCTCTCTGCCTTAATGACTCGTTGCTGGAGATATTCCCTGCGCGCATGTGCCTCAAGGGCATAACCTGTGAACACCCCGATAATACTAGCTCCGAAAAAGAAGAAATTGTGAAGGATGAAGATCTTGACTCCTTGTGATGAAGTTAGAGCCTGTTTGATTACGACATCCACAATCTCATCGGCTACCAGGATTATCACGTTAGCGGCTACGGCATACCAGAACCTCAAGCGTAAGAGTCCATAGATTCCTATCACAACCATAAGCAATCCCATCATGTAATACCAGTGACCCAATTCCGTCTTGCGACTGATGCCGATCATGGCGACAATGCCCAGACCTGCAGAAGCCGCTCCAAAACACATCACAAACTGCAAGCGCTTCGCAAAGAAAGGAAGGTAAGTGGCAAGAATCACGAAGCCAAAGATGGGACACACAATGGCGTAGCGAATAACCCAAATCGGGTTCTTGGATAACGGCATGACGACAGCATCGAGCACTCCGAAGGCCGCATAAAGCATAATAGCAACAAAAAAGCCCAGCCGGCTTGTGGAAATGGTGGTTACCCTATAGTTATCTTGAAAGGACTGCTCTATCTCTGCGGGGAACCCAAAAGTTATCGAATTGAGGTTTAATAGTCTTTTTTTTGAGAAATTCGTCGTCTTATCTTGAACACTAATGCGATCCGGCACGGTATTCATTTATGCTGTCTTAAAGCAATAATTAAAGGATCAGACGAAGGAATAACCCTTCAGCCAGTTCATCTTTAGTTTACTATAAGGCCAAAGTTTCTTGCCCCGCTGCCACTAAGGGTTTAGGGTTACCTGGTGCATAACCTGTCTATTGAGCTAATCTAATCAACTACCAATATCATATCATGTGTCCAAGCATTTAAGGAACGAGGCATTTAATACCGCTTGAAATCTCACATCAAACGCTGGTTCTCAAAATCACCATTATGGTTACCTTGATTATTTCAGTGACTTTTAGAAGCAAGATGATACTGAAATATCATGACTTCTTTAGCTTCTCTTAATTCTGCACATTATTTTCCGTAATCAATAGATTCTCAGGATTGGAGTTTTGAAGATATGATAATCATATAGTTAGTTTTACCTGATTCCAGGATTATTGAATAGTCGGTATAAGTCCCGTTTCTGTCCTGAGCTACCTCTAACGATATACGATAGAAATCTTGGCTGANNGTCAAATCTCAAAGAGTTATCTGTGTTATTAACAAAACGGGGGCAGTCTGGATGCCGATGACTTTTCGCATATATCAATGACGGCAATTATGCTCCAGAGGGCTTGACATCATCTTGAAATAGAGAGGTACGTTACTCAATTACCCTTCTCTTTCGACGATAAATTCATAGACAAGACATGTGCCTTTGGTTATTAAACGCGTTACTTTCCCAACGCGGTCTTCAGTTTTTCCGGAGACTCGCAGCCGATTATCAAACGGCTGGTATTCATGATGCAAACTTTTATCTCTCGCGAAAGTGACAGGAGAATGCCCCTGTTGCCTCTCAAATTATAGCAGCCTGTCTTTTGCCCTTCAAACTTCCCGCACCGGATGCCCCATCCTCC
>DKBK01000051.1 GCA_002451135.1 Nitrospiraceae bacterium UBA6902 | reverse complement strand
TATTATAAATACCATAAGTAGTTAGCATAAGAAATCCATGCGTGCAGTGCCCATACGCTATGACCTCGCATTCCATCCACACCTGCAATTGCAAATTTGCGCATATATACTGATTAATAATTTTTATACATGTTATATTAACCTTGATTTATTGGATCTATTAATATATATAAAGGGTGCGTTNNGCAGATCTGAAAGCAGAATTTTTCTGGAGTGATAAGGCAATCTCCGGACATATAGTAGATCTTTCGGAAAACGGTTTCCTTGTTAAAACAAATGTATGTCCTGCCATAAAGGCAAAGTTCGATCTTAACATTAATCTTCAGGACGACGTCCTGAAGATTCCCGTGAAAGTCCGCAGAATAATAAAGAATGATACCAACTATGATGCCATAGGAGTGGAAATATTAAATCCTCCCAGAGAGTACCTTGAATATGTAGATGCGCTAAGGTGGCAACATATCAAGGGAGTAAAAACGAACGGGCAAATAATAAAGGTGTATATTTGCAAGGCATGTAATCATATTGCTTTTGATCATGCCCCTTTGAATTGTCCCATATGCAGATCAACTATTGAGAGCTTTGAAAAAGCCCCAGAAGCAATAAAAAAACCGGACAACTTCTCCGAACTTTCCGAATTCGAAAAGAAACATATCCCCACGATTAAAATCCTGAAGGATAAGGAATATATTAATGCATACGTAACAGTGGGAGAGATAAGTCATGAGATGAATATTGATGACCATATTTCATACATCGATTTTTATTACCACGCACCCTTTATTAATAAAAAATGTATTTCAAGGCTCAGCTTTCATTGCGAGAAAAT
This sequence comes from Nitrospiraceae bacterium UBA6902, assembly GCA_002451135.1. GTDB lineage: Bacteria > Nitrospirota > Thermodesulfovibrionia > UBA6902 > UBA6902 > UBA6902. Next base: position 28,490 of record DKBK01000051.1, on the reverse strand, counting down.
GCATCCTTCCGCTACCGTCCGCTTCGATAATGTAACTCAGGGTATACTGACAGTCATCAGTAACTGCAGTGCCCACGGAAACTGGCTCGCCAAAGTCACCCTCTAAAATAACCTCATTGCTGTTTCCCATAAATCAAAAATGGCGCGCAAGAAGTCATCTGCCTTAAATTTCCCTTTCCGACCTTTAATTAATGTGCATCTTGCATCTGCCCAGAAGGCGTGATATCATTTTTACAAAGGAGGACTTTTATCATGGAAATACCTCTGCAGATTACCAATCGGAACCTTGAGTTGAGTGATGCCTTAGAATCTGAAATCCGGAAGCGAGCGGAAAAACTTGATAAATTCTACAGCCGTATAACCAGATGCAAAGTTGTCGTGGAATCTCCTCATCGTCATAGCCATCAGGGTAAGAGATACAATGTCCAGATTGTAATGACTGTGCCGGGAGCTGAACTGGTCGTAAAGCGGAACCCTCACGAAGACCTCTATGTAGCTATCAGAGACAGTTTTAATGCAGCCCGAAGACAACTTGAAGACTATTCCAAACGCCAGCGGGGCGACATAAAGCAGCATGGAGAAGCGCCCGTGGCACTGATAAGCGCCCTCTTCACCGATAAGGGCTACGGGTTTATCACAACCGCAGACAATCAGGAGATTTACTTCCACAAAAACTCGGTACTGAACAGCGACTTTAATCGTCTTGAGGTAGGAATGAAGGTACGCTATGCTGAGGGGCAGGGTGAGAAAGGCCCTCAGGCTACTACAGTAACAGTGATCTGATGTAATTTTCCTCAGGCGGACAATAAAATAGAGTCATCCTCCGGCCCGTTTCCTTGGACAACTCCGCCCTTGATACGTGAATCAATCACTATACACCTTGGCAGTTTGACCAATTGCCATCAGATGGCTCTATAAGAATGATGCGATGCCCCGCCCAAGTTAAACCCTTGAGCTTTTTCTATTTCGGAGCTTCGGCAGATATTTTAGGCTTCCCCTTACATTCAGGGGCCTGCACACCACATCTGACTCCTGCTCTGTTACCCATTTGCTTGGTCCTCAGGTTTAATCTCTTCCAGGGTATCGCAAGCTCTTTCTACCTATATTTTAACTCAATAATATACATTGTCAACCCCCTGGCAAAGCCAATGAAATAGCGGTTCTGCAAATCAGGCATATGCAATTCCGCTTCATTACGGATCAACTCATTTCCCGTATCACCCCTCTCATTCGTCGACATGTTTGAAATCTATTTTCTCAACTGATTCAACAGGTGAGTTCCGGAGGTCAGCATTATTTTACCTCCAGATAGACCCTCTGTCAGGTGATATAATATTCCCAAGAAGAAAATATCTTTAATATCGTAACTGGACACAGTAATACAGTGAACGAATCCACTCACAAAGAGACTATTGTATTTCAGGCCCGGGGGATAACCAAGGTATATGACATGGGGGAAGTAAAAGTGCGAGCGCTGCGAGGTGTAGATATGGATCTGTATTCCGGTGAGCTTATCGTCCTGCTCGGACCTTCCGGCAGTGGTAAGTCAACTCTCCTCAATATCCTTGGGGGACTGGATACTGCTACGACCGGACATGTTACTTACCGGGAACAGGACATAACCAGGGCCCTTGATAAGGAACTGACCGATTACCGCAGATTTCATGTGGGCTTTGTGTTTCAGTTTTACAATCTTATCCCGAGTCTCACGGCATTGGAAAACGTTTCGGTTGTCACAGAGATAGCAAAGAATCCTATGGACCCGGCCGAGGCCCTGAGGCTCGTAGGTCTCGGTGACAGGATTGACCACTTTCCTGCTCAGTTGTCAGGAGGCGAGCAGCAGCGCGTTGCTATTGCGCGCGCAGTCGCCAAGAATCCCGCGGTCCTGCTCTGTGACGAACCCACCGGCGCCCTCGATTCTGCCACTGGAATTATAGTCCTTCAAGTCCTGGAACGGATAAACAGGGAACTCGGTACAGCTACAGTCCTCATTACCCACAACGCGGACATTGCAGATATGGCGGACCGTGTCATATATCTCAGTGATGGCCTGATCTCACGGGTCCGCAGGAATGAACATAAAAAATCACCGAGTGAGCTGCACTGGTAAGAAAACAGCACCCACAAGAAGGGGGCATTAAATAGGACATCATAGGTTGTTCTCCGCACGCGAACAAAAGGCTTGATTATGAGAACGCTCAACCGCAAGATTCTCCGAAACCTCTGGGGAATGAAGGCACAGGTTATTGCCATAGTCATGGTGATCGCAAGCGGCGTTGCTACCTTTATTATGTCAGTCAGCACAATGCAGTCCCTTAAGCTGACCCAGGCAACATTTTACACAGAATGCCGTTTTGCAGAAGTCTTCGCATCTTTGAAACGGGCGCCGGAGAGCCTGCGGTCACGCATCCAGGAAATTTCCGGTATCAACCATGTCGAGACCCGCGTATCTGCGCCACTAACCATCGACATTCCGGACTTTTCAGACCCTGCGACGGGTCATATTATTTCTATCCCTGACAACGGCCAACCATTGCTTAACAGTCTCTATCTGCGGCAGGGGAGATTGCCTGAACCGTACCGGGAAAACGAGATTGTAATCGGCGAATCATTTGCAAAGGCACATAATTTTAAACCCGGAGCTACAGTAGGGGCGGTTATTAACGGCAGACGCAAAAACCTTACGATCGTGGGAATCGCTCTATCTCCCGAGCATATCTACCAAATGCCTCCGGGAGCCGTGTTCCCGGATTTCGAACGCTATGGGGTGATGTGGATGCGCAGGTCACCTCTCGGAACCGCCTATGATATGGACGGTGCGTTTAATGACGTGACTCTCACGCTCACACCCGGCGCTCATATCAATGATGTGATTGACAGAATTGATAAACTCCTTAAACCTTACGGGGGATTAGGCGCATACGGCCGCAAGGACCAGATGTCTCACCGATATCTCTCAGAAGAGTTCCGGCAGCTGGAACAAATGGCAACCATATTCCCGGTTATTTTCCTTGGTGTTGCGGCATTCCTTTTAAACGTCGTGATAAGCCGTCTCATTAATATACAGAGGGAAGAGGTAGCGGCTTTAAAGGCGTTTGGTTACCGCAACCTTGATATAGGTCTGCATTTTGTGAAACTCGTACTGTTAATCGTACTTGCCGGAGTACTTGGCGGCATAGCAGGGGGCTTCTGGTTCGGAAGGTGGATGAGCACTATCTATATGGAATTCTACAGATTTCCCTTCCTGAAATATCAACTGCAGCCACAAGTCGTGGTCATTGCGACCCTTGTAACTGCCACGGCAGCGATCATCGGCACTCTTCATTCGGTCCGGAAAGCTGCCCTACTCCCTCCTGCACAGGCTATGAGGCCTGAATCCCCCCCTGCCTTCAGGGTATCTCTCCCGGAGCGGCTTGGGCTTAAGCATCTGCTGTCCCAGCCTACCCGGATGATCATACGGAACATTGAACGGAAACCTGTCAAGTCTTTGCTTTCAATCACCGGCATTGCCTTTGCATGCGCCATCATGATGGTAGGAAGTTTTCAGAAAGATGCAGTCGATTACATAGTAGATGTACAATTCGGATTGTCTCAGCGGGAGGACCTGTCGGTCACCTTTGTAGAACCCACCTCCAGAAGGGTCCTCTATGAACTGCAACGTATTGAAGGAATTGAGTACGGCGAAGTGTTCAGAACGGTCCCTGTACGACTGAGGTTCGGGCACCGCAGCTACCGCACCACAATTCAGGGGCTGGAATCAGGGGGAGACCTTCAGCGTCTTCTGAATACCGATTTAAAGCCGATTCTTCTTCCCTCCGCAGGTATTGTCCTGACAGATCATTTGGGAGAAATGCTGGGTGTCCATGAAGGTGATAGACTTAGGGTTGAGGTTCTTGAGGGAAACCAGATGGAATTCTCCGTTCCTGTAGCTGCGCTCATACGTCAATACATTGGGGTATCGGCTTACATGGACCTGCGCGCACTGAACCGTCTTATGCGTGAAGGCAATGCAATCTCAGGAGTCTATCTCGCAGTTGACTCAAGATACCTCCATGAAATTTTTGATAGACTAAAAGAAACACCTCGAATCGCAGGTACTGAAATAAGAGAGAAAGCCATCACAAATTTTTATGAAACTATGGGGGAAACGGTTCTTATCTTCACCTTTATCAACACACTCCTTGCAGGGATAATTGCCTTTGGAGTAGTATACAACAGCGCGAGAATAGCCCTTTCTGAGCGCAGCAGGGAACTGGCAAGTCTGCGGGTCCTGGGATTTACCAAGGGTGAAATATCGTACATATTACTGGGCGAGCTCAGCGCACTGACACTTGCAGCCATACCTCTGGGTTTCCTTGTCGGCAAGGGTATGTGCGCTTATATTGCGGAGACACTGAAGACAGATTTATTCAGGATACCGCTCATTCTGGAAGCTGATACATATGCCTTTGCGGCTACAGTAGTGCTCATATCCGCATGTGTATCGGGAATGCTCGTATGGCGCAGACTAAGCCAGCTGGATCTTATTGCGGTCCTGAAGTCAAAGGAATAAAATATCTATGCAGTCACAAAAACGAATCATTTTATATGTCATAGCAGCGGTTATTATCCTGGTCATCGGTTACGGTTTCATGTCAAAGCCGATAGTGGTGGAAACCGCTGAGGCGCAACGCGGGTATATGAGTGTTGCCATAGAGGAAGAGGGGAAGACAAGGGTCATTAACCGCTTTATCGTTTCCGCGCCGGTAGCAGGTTTCGCTGTTCGTATCGGGTTCGATGTAGGGGATTCGCTCAACAAGGGTGACAAAATAACCGAACTTGAACCTCTCCGCTCACATGTGCTCGACCCTCGGAGCAGGGCTGAGGCAAAGGCCAGGGTCGCGGCTTCCGAGGCATCACTTCTTGCAGCAAAAGAGAACGCCCGGGCTGCTAAAGCAAGCGCCGATTATGCAAAAAAAGAAGTCGAACGCGTCAGGCAGCTATTTAAGGATTCCTTTGTTACCCGGGAGAAACTGGACATGGCTGAAGCTGATATGCACAGGACAGATGCAGCGCTGCATTCATCTGAGTTTGCTATTGAGGTGGCCCGTCATGAAAAGGAGGCGGCATTAACTGCACTGAAGTATTCGGCGGCACACGAAACGGAACACGTTACAGAAAAAGTGCTCATTAGAGCCCCCGTCAGCGGCCGTATTCTCAAGATCCTCCATGAAAGCGAAGGAGTTGTTCGCGAGGGTGAGGCACTGATAGAGATCGGCGACCCGCGTGCACTGGAGGTCCAGGTGGATGTCCTTTCTGCCGATGCAGTGCAGCTCAAACCCGGAACACCTGTATTGTTTGATAGGTGGGGAGGTAATACATCTCTGCAAGGCAGGGTCCGGAGCATTGAACCAGCTGGCTTCACCAAGATTTCCGCACTCGGCGTTGAGGAACAAAGGGTGCTTGTCATATCCGATATTGTGTCTCCTCCCGAGGAGTGGACACAGCTTGGCGACGGCTACAGGGTAGAGGCCAGTTTTATCCTCTGGGAGGATGACGATGTGTTACAGATACCATCAAGTGCTTTGTTCCGTACCGGAAAGAGTTGGGCAGTGTTTGTAATAAAAAACAAGAAGGCACAGCTCCGGACAGTGCAGACCGGTTATAGAAATGGCCTGAGTACCAATATTGTATCGGGGCTGTCCGAGGGAGAAATAGTTATTTCTCACCCTGACAACTCTATTAAAGACGGAAGCAATGTACGTCCACGCGGCGAGAAGGAATGAGAACCTATGAAAACTTGTCCGAAATGCGGAAAAAAGTTCAATTGGTGGCATAGGGCAACAGGTGAAAATAAGGAACATATAAGGAACTGCCATGAGACAGAAGCATGTGACGAAAGTCTTTCTTTGGCTGCCCATTGCAGGGGATGTCCTGCCGGGTGTTTCGAAGGTATTTACAATAAAACAAAAGAGAACAAAAACTGATTTCGGGTCTGGTTATGTTCTGTACATAATTAACTATGCAATCTGTTATATCAGCCTTTATTTTTTTCAAGAAAGAACAGGGTCACATATAATCCAATTCCCGTCTCCCTAGACTGCCAATTGGTTGACGAACATGGATATTTTTTACCACGAACCTACAAGGAAATCTTTTCTTATCCTCTTTTGTTTCTCTCTCACACAGCCATCGCCTTAAATTATTTCCTGATTGATTTACGTTATGTTACTTGACATGTCAGCCCTGCACGTACTCCTGTCAATGCCAATATAACGGCCTGCTATTACAACAATTAAGCTTGTAGGCACGGTAATTGCTTCAACATAAATAACTGATTGAAATTTTCCAGGAAAGGAGACGGAAGCATCCTCAACAACTAGAGGGATAAATGAAAGGAGATTCATATGTTAGATCTTGAAACAAAACATGAACAGTGCTCTATTTGCAAACATGAATATACTTCCATTAATACCGAAGTGATGCCGGGCATAAAAATTTATGTGTGTGAGTCCTGCCTGGAAGCCGCAAAATATCACTTTATCTGGGTATGTATGAGTTGTGGACAGGTATACCTCAGGCCTAAAAACCTCGTCATTGAAAGGGTGAAGGATCTCGAGCTGAAAAGGGCTTACATGCTTTGCGAGGATATGCAGATAATCCAGGGGATTGACATGTGCATCGCGTGCGACCCCGAAGGAATCGTAAATTACATGAATGAACAGAAAACAGCCATCTGTTGACATATAAGACAATTAATGTCTGTAATGACAATAATTGTCACTTATTACATGCCGATTTATCGATAATAGAAATGCGCGTTACAGCTCTCACTCATGCATCAGCATTTAAAGGAATAACGTGCAATCCGTAATGAATAAAACTAATCTCATCTATCATCACACATCTCTGATTACCGTTTAATCCCCTTCAAATTCCGTCAAACAATAAATATTATATCCTTTGTCCTTTAACTTCTTCTCTCCTCCCACATCCGGAAGATTAACGATAAAGGCCATTTCTGTGACCTCTCCCCCAAGCTTTTCAATTAACGCCGCTGCTGCGGCTGCGGTACCGCCTGTGGCAAGAAGGTCATCAACGACAAGCACCTTCATGCCCTTCGATATTGCATCCTTGTGAATCTCAACCGTATCTGTTCCGTACTCAAGCTCATATTCATGACGTTCAACAGCTGCGGGAAGCTTCCCCACTTTCCTGATAGGGACAAACCCTCTGCCAAGTGTATACGAAAGCGCCCCTCCTATAATAAAACCCCGTGCTTCAATCCCTACTATAAGATCAAAATCAACCTTTTTTGTTATATATCTCTGGGTAAAATTGTCAATTACCAGCCTGAACCCTACGGGGTCCTTGATAAGGGTGGTTATGTCCCTGAACATGATTCCCTTTTTGGGATGGTCAGCTATCGTTCTGATTTTTGACTTGATCGGCATAGTATCTCTCCTTTGTTTTTTTATTTAGACACTGACTGACACGGAGAAAGACAAGTGAGAAGTTGAACATGCTTTTTACTTCTTACTTTCCCTTCCTGCTTCTTAGTTAAATAAGTCAGCGATAGTCACTGGCTAAAAATAATTATTGGACACAGACATCTTCATACTCTTTGATCTCTGGAATGACATTGAGAAACATATTGATCACATTGTCCGCGTTTTTCTTCATAACTTTTACGATCATCTCCCAGGTGACAGGCTCCTCTTCTTCATGCCAGCAGTCATAGTCCGTAGACATGGCAATCGCAGCGTAGTGCATCTTTTTCTCTCTGGCCAGAATGACTTCCGGGACAGTGCTCATATTGATCACATCAGCATTCCAGCTTCTGAACATGTGGCTCTCGGCCTTGGTGGAAAAACGCGGTCCTTCTATAGTAATAACCGTCTTGTTTTTATGAAAAGGCAGCTTCATCTTTTCTGCAGACAGAGAAAGCAAATTTATGAGGTTATGGCAAAATGGCTCGGCCATCGCAGTGTGCACTACCACATCCTCATCAAAGAAAGTCGTTTCCCTCTTTCTGGTATGGTCAATAAACTGGTTGGGAAACACCAGGTGTCCGGGAGCAATATCCTCGCGCAGGGAACCCACTGCCGTGGAGGCAATGATGTGGGTGCAGCCCTGCTCTTTCAGTGCCCATATGTTGGCCCTGAAGTTGACCCTGGAAGGATAGATGGAATGGTCTTTCCCATGTCTTGCAAGTATGACCACATCAATCCCTTCAATAGACCCGCACGTAAGAACAGACGTCGGAGAACCGTATGGAGTTTTCATAGAGAGCTCTTTTGCCCCTTTTACAATATGAGGGTCATCAAGTCCGGAACCGCCGATTACGCCTACTTTAATCATACCTATCTCCTCGTATTATTAATTTGGTTAAAGACCGTTAAGGAAGACTCAAATTAATTATAGATATTACCCTGCCTATTATTCAATAATCAGAGTTGTGTATATATTGTCAAATACACCTGAGTTTCGCCGGATTCGGTAACTCCCCTCGCAATTCCAATTGCCGGAGTTATCTTCATCTTATACCCGAGAACAATATCAATCCGCGCTTCCATCCCTATGCCCAGCGAAAAATCATTCAGTCTGAATCCCTGATTATTTCCCCAGACATTTCCAACATCCGTAAATGCAGCCATATGCACCCGGTCAAAGAAAAAAGGTTTCGTATTCCAGCCCCTGAAGATGTATTTTAAAGGGAGCCTGTACTCAAGCGTCCCTGTCAGTACATACTTCCCTGTTTCGAACCCGGTGGAAAATCCCCTGATGGCATATGGATTGAATTCAGAAGGAATACCGCCAATCTGATAGGCCTGCTGGGCTATCTGTTCTCCATAAGAGGCAGCCCCGTCAATACTGAGATAGATGACATCATGCTTCCCGGGTCTCAGTTTGATAAATTCTTCATAGCCAAGGGAATATTCCTTCTGATCATAGCCCTCTGTGTACTTCCTGTACACAAGAGAAAGATTCCTGCCCTCCTCCCTGCTTATGGAATACGGATAGCGAAGGGCCCCTGAATAGCCAAATCCTGCAAATACGTTGTCCCGCCTGCCTTCATAGACTTCAAGACCGTCAACAGTCCGATCTTCTATGTCCGAGAGATGTCTCAGCCTGACATAGTTATATCCGGCCATCAGATAATACCTTGACTCAAGAGTGCTCATTCTAATAAGAGGGACAATGAGCCCGGCCATGTGGCTTTCTCGCCGTTCATAATAACTCTCATCGTCTGCAAAAAACTCGGAATATAAAACAGGAACGGAATAGGAACTGAGAAAAAACGTGGGATGCCACCTGTCATACACATAGGACAAACTATAATAACCACGGCCACTGGCCCCGATTCCGCCCTGAAGGATGTAGGAATGATAGCCCAGCACGTCCTGTCCCGCAGTAAATGCTCCAAACACAGCGCCGTCATCGTCGGCAGATAGAGTAGGCAGCCAGAATTTGGGCAACGCTGTTTTCAGAGGGCAGTATGTTTTCTTTTCAGAAATAATGCGAGAAGGATACTCTTCTTCTGCCTGAACATCCTCAGTCCCTGCCAGAACAGTATCACTCTTCCATGAAGGCTTTATCCTTGGGCTTAATGTTGATGACCAGAGGGAATCATCATAAGGCATGTGCGCTATATAAAACCCTTTTGCGCTATACCCTGTAAAGAACAGCTTTCCCGCATTCATTGACACCTCCGGCTGAAAGGCCCCGCCCAGCACATGGGTAATCTGTCGTATCTCTTTATCCTCAAGCGAATATGCAAAGAGGTTATACACGCCTGTACTGTCGGATGCATAAATGATATATCTGCCGTCAGGCGACCATACAGGATAAAGGTTGTCGTATCCCGTAACAACTAATGTCTCCATTGTCCCTGAATCAGTATGGAGCAGCTCGATGGATGTCTGCCCCGCATTACTGTGCTTTGAAAATACTATGTACCTGCCGTCCGGCGACCATCTCGGAGATGAAAGGGCGGAACCGCTCAAATCGGTAATACGTTCAGTCTTGCCGGATTCAAGGGCAAGCAAGGCAATGTTTTGCCGCTCTGTCTCGACCTTTATAAATGCCAGCTGCCTGCCGTCGGGCGACGCATCCACGTCCTTTGCCCTTATATCCTTCGTGAGACTTCTTATCCTGCGATTGTCAATGCTGTATGAGAAAATGTCCTGGTATACGTTATAGCTGTTCCTTACTTCAGCCTGGGTAAAATACAGGCGCCTGCCATCAGGAGACCAGGATATGCTGTGGTCTGACGGGAATCTTCTGACGGCGGAGACCTCTTCCATGGTGTCCGCATCAAGGATAACGATTTCTTCATGAGAGTGAGGGTCCCGTCTGTTCACGGCGAAATACTTTCCATCAGGCGACACGCGAAGATTGGTTATCTTCTCCCCTCTGATGGGAAGTTTTTGATATTCTGTTACAGGTTGAGTAGTGAGCAGATTGATCTTTTCATCCTGTTCTGTCTTGAGGGCGCTGATCATGTCCCTGTACAGTTCTGCGTAATTAAGCCCTGTAAGTCTCTCGGGAGGCGCACTAATAAAGAAAGGGAACCTCCCCGAATGAGAGATATTAAGTTCACCGAGTGTTTCCGGGCCTTTTATCCCGGCTATATACTTTTCAAGCAGCATGCCGTAAATATACGGCACATTCCCGGCCGGCCAGTCAGGAACGTCTCCGTTGAGCTGGTCAACATGCGGTAATCCGTCCTCAAGGACTGCCATGCGAAATATCATCTCAACATAGGAGCTTCGTCCCCTTCCCGAGGAAGTCAGGTCAGTCTCTGCCCACGTAGCAATCCCTTCAAGCCACCAGTCCGGCATAAAGACATTGGGGGGGGCGGCTGCCAGAAACAACATAATTGACAACGGATCGTATCCCGGCAGGGGCTTGCCAAAGATACTTCTCATCACCGTCGAATAACCGTTCGCACTATCCATGGCAAGAATGTGAGCATATTCATGAAGCAATACAAGTTCAAGCCAGTTGTCGTATTCCCCTATAATCATATCAGGAAGCGGTGGCACTACAAATATATACATAGCATTATAAGGGAGGACTGTAGACGCGCCGTTGGCAAAGTCCATATTGTCAAGCAGGACAATCTGGGTCCTTTCCTTTGGAGACCACTTGAAAGTGAAAGACAACTTGTCGTGCATGCGTTCAGAAATTAAGGCCGCCCTATTGGCAATATCATCGAGCCCCTGATGAAAATGTATCACGAAATGTTCCGTCTCTATTGTTGAAAACTTAAAAGACGGATCGATAGTTGCGGAATGAGATGCAAGTGGCTTGAGTATAAACAGTCCGGAAAACAATACATACGCAACCAGGATGCATAAAAGGCGAAATGTGCTTTTCATCGTAACCTCATCGAATAAAATGCCAGCATTTTTTCAGGACAATGACCTCATTGGACAGTGCGGGTGCTCTAATATAAAATATTTGGTCAAAAAAGTTAAGAATAAAACAGTTGAATAGGGAAAAACCTGCCCAGCGCCAATCTTTCCTGTCATTAACATATGTAAAATTGTTATAATTAGTTATATGAGAATAGTTCATATTCAGAAAAGGTAAGTCACATTATGGAAAAGAGAAAATCCAGAAGGATACCTGTACGTTTAGAGGCATTCATATTAACAGGTGAAAAGACTTATATGGGATCTATAGAAAATGTCTCAGAAGATGGTTTTGAATATCTGGTCGAATCTCCTATTATGGTCCCTGAGGATTTTCATTATGAAAAAACAGTGGAAATCTACTTTCAGATACCTTCGGGTGAAGCGGTTCATATGTATTGCACCGTTAAATGGCTCTCAAAAAGGTCGTCTGTTGACGAACCGCTGACAATAGGGGTAAAAATAGCCGTACCCTCTCCAAAATTCTCAGGCCTGATTCAGACTCTCGATATTGTAAGCGTCAACTGAACCCGTGACTTCCTGTATCTGCTTCACGCATGTACCTTATTCATCTGATCGTTTTCTGATATCTTTTTTATACAGACTGAATGCATCGGGAACATCCTGACTGGGTATTAACCGGATGGTATGAGAAGTACCTGATGATTAAACCTGGGGTAGTGTCGCTGGTTTGATTGAGCAGTCAAGGAGATCCTGAATGACAGACTCACGGCCTCAGTTCTTTCCACGGCCCGTATCTGAACCGGGCGGTCATGGCAACGCCCTGAAAGAACATCGAGATGACCATGGAAAGCCACACGCCGTAGGCCCCGTATCCCGCAATTACCGAAAGAAAATAGGCAAGGGGCAGACGGATTATCCACAGAGTGCTGACAATGACGAGCATGGCCCCTTTTGTATCACCCGCTCCCATGAGACACCCGCCCAGAATAACGCTGATGGCCATAAACGGCTCAGCAAGCATCGTGATTCTTAGATACCTGACTGTCTCGTCAAGCACATGAGGGTCTTTTGCTACCGGCGAGGAAATGCCTGCGGCCCATATGAAAACAGGCAGTGCCATAAGACTGACAAATGCGACCCCTGAAAAAGATATCTTCCAGCCGATCTTTTCCGCCCTGTCGGGTGCTCCTGCCCCAAGGTTCTGTCCTGTCAGTACCGATGCCGCCATATTGAGCGCAAACACCGGGAGATAGATGAATGCTTCGATTCTCAGTCCGTTGGTAAGCGCCGCCATTGCAGTAATACCCCCTGCCTCTAGATGGCTGAGGATATTGTAGAGGAAGATGGTGCCCGCATTCCATGATATCTGGATGAGGGCCGCAGGCCAGCTCAGGCTGACTATGCGCCTTACCAGATCAGCCGAAACCCGCCGCATACCGGAAAAGATGTCCTTCCACATACTCCGCCTGAACAGTACAATACATATGACAACGCCAGCTGACATTGCTGCGGCAGTTGAAAGGGCAATGCCCCTGTATCCCAGGCCGGGGAATGAAAATATGCCGAAGACCAGAATAAAATTCAATACGATATTAATCATGCTGATAATCGACATCGCCCACAGCGTGAGCTTCACCTCACCCCCGGAACGGAAAATGGCATTGGATAATATAACGATATAATTCGGAGCAAGCGCGAACACGAAGATCACAAAGAAGTCTGAGGCGATTTCCCGGATATTTCCGGAAAAACCTGCGAGGGAAATAATCAGGTCCTGAAAGACAAGACCAGCGGCCGTGAGCGCCAGGGCGCACCCGATTGCAAAGAGCAGGGACTGTCTTGCCGCAGAGAGGGCGTCTTCGAACCTGCCGGCGCCGACTGCCCTGGAAAGTATCGCCACGGTACCTATGCTGATGGCATTTGCCACGATAATGATAAAAAAATAGAGATGGCCTACATAACCAACTATTGCCTGAATCTCGGGGCCAAGGAACCCGGCAACATAAATATCAGTGAGGCCGACAAGAAAATTGAAGAACATGACGAGCAGCATGGGCCAGGACATACGCCATATGTTCTCCCATGTGCTCCCGGTGGTAAGATTGACCGCACTGCCTTTTCCAGACACACAACCCTCCGCAACCTATCGCTTCAATCATTATATATGCGAACGCGGTCCCATCACAGTAGAATTATTGGTCATCCCTGACAATGTTCATCGGGTATCCAGGATGCACGTATGTATGGAAACCATATGCTTATACCGATTCCCGCTCAAAATACCACTGGAACAACGTCTTACCCTCAAGCCTGTGTGTACACCCCTTGGAAAGATTAATTATTGCAAGGTCCTGCACCCCGCCTGATGCCGCAGAATTTATTCATTCCTTTTTCTTGCATACCCTATCCTCTTTAACGCCTCTGCAATCTCTTTCAGTATGGCAGGATCGTCTATGGTAGAGGGCATGATATAATCCCTGCCGTTCGCGATCTTCCGCATCGTTCCCCTCAGTATCTTGCCGGAGCGGGTCTTTGGAAGCCGTGCAACTACGCATGCTTCTTTAAAATTCGCAATGGGGCCGATTTCCTCACGTATCAATGTAACAAGTTCCTTTTTGATCTCAGCCTCCTGCCTTTGGGCGCCAGACTTCAGCACTACAAGGCCGACCGGCACCTGTCCCTTTATCGCATCCTCAACACCAAATACCGCACACTCAGCTACATCCGGATGTGTGGCAACGATTTCCTCCATCTCTCCGGTTGAAAGCCTGTGTCCGGCAACGTTAATGACATCGTCAACACGTCCCATGATAAAGACGTAGCCGTCTTCATCCTTGTAGCCGCTGTCACTTGTAAAATAATAGTCCGGAAGCACATTCATATACGATTCGAGGTATCGGTCATCAGCCTGCCAGAGAGTAGGAAGTGTCCCCGGCGGCAACGGAAGTNNCAGTTCGCCGTGATCGGCCAGCCCGTCTCAGTCTGCCACCAGTGGTCTATGACCGGCCGGTTCAGGAGCTTGCTGGCCCAGTGGTATGTATCGGGATCAAGTCTCTCGCCCGCAAGGAAGAGAGACCTGAACCCGGACAGATCATACTTCCGGACATATTCACCGAGAGGGTCGTCCCTCTTTATTGCCCGGAACGCGGTCGGGGCAGTAAAGAGAGTTTTCACCCCATGTTCTGCAATGACCCTCCAGAACGCCCCGGGGTCAGGCGTGCCCACAGGTTTTCCCTCATACATGACTGTAGTGCACCCAGTCATTAAGGGGCCGTATACAATGTAGGAATGTCCGACAACCCATCCCACATCAGAGGCTGACCAGTACACGTCCCCGGGCCCCACATCGTAAATATGTTNNTTGGGCTTGCCTGTGGTACCGGATGTGTAAAGTATATAAAGCGGGTCTGTAGCCTTGACAGGAACACAGTCCGCAGGCTCGGCCTTTTCCATTAACGCATCCCAGTCAAAGTCACGACCTTCCCGTAACTGCGCTTTTGCAAAGGACCTCTGAAGAACAATACAGGTCTCCGGTTTATACGCAGCGAGTTCTATCGCTTTATTTATAAGGGGGGAATACTCGATGATCTTTTTGACCTCAATCGCAGCGGAGGCCGTAATAATGACCCTGGGCTTTGCATCATCTATCCGTATGGCAAGCTCATGCGGGGCGAACCCGCCAAACACGACTGAATGAACAGCCCCCAGACGCGCGCAGGCGAGCATCGCAAAGGCAGCCTGCGGCACCATAGGCATATAAATAATTACTGTATCGCCCTTTGATACGCCAAACTGCTTCAATACCCCCGCACACCGTGATACCTGGTCTCTCAACTCACTGTAGGTAAATTTGTCTATCCGGTTTGTCACCGGGCTGTCGTATATGAGCGCTGTCTGGCCACCCCTGCCGTTTTCAACATGCCGGTCAACGGCATTATAACAGGTATTCATTTCCCCGCCGGCAAACCAGCGGTAAAAAGGCTTTCTGGAATCATCAAGCACTCTGTCCCATTTTTTATACCAGTCAATATTCTCTGCTGCCTCCCCCCAAAACCCTTCCGGATCTGAAATACTTCTCCGGAACAAATCTTCATACTTCCCCATGATACGCCTCCTTCAACTGACTCAATATGCACACATGACCGGCTTCATTCCAATTACCATCTTAAGGGCAAGAGGCATAATGCCTGAACACTCTGTACCCTCAGGGCATAAGATACGCGGGATGAGGTATTTATTTTATCATCTGCCCTGAAGATTTTCTATGTTTTGCGATTTTACGTCAATGAATCGATACAGATTGCAGGGGAATTATGCATTGGTCAGACTGCAAAAAAAAACCCGGCATGATGCCGGGGTCTTGCGTGCGAGGGTCATTCGATCGAGATCTTTTTGTGTTTTCTCTCGGCCTCTTTCTTCATCGGGATCCTCAGCTCGAGTATGCCATCTTCGTAATGGGCTTTGATCTTGTCTGTATCAAGATCGCCGGGCAGTTCAAATCTCCGATGGAACGAGCCGAATACACGCTCATGTCTGTAGTAGCCTTCCTTTTCAGTCTTCTCTTCCTTCTTCTTCTCGCCGGAGATAGTCAGCACATGCTCGGTAAGCTCAACCTTGATATCATCTTTCTTGATACCGGGCAGGTCGGCCTTCATCACCATTTCATTGCCTTCCTCGAAGATATCAACTGTGGGTGAAATCCCATACACATCGGAGCGCAGGTCTGTCCATCTAAACGGGCTCAGCATTGAAAACGGTCTCTTCCATGTCTCTTCGAACCACTGCTCAAGATCATACAACGGTGTCACTTCTCTCGGTCTTTCCCTCTTTACCAGTTCTTTCAGTCCTTTTACCGCCATAATTCCACCTCCTTTCAACGGAGGAACTAACCGTCCTCCTAATTAAAGTCTAACTCCGTTTTCATGACAATGCAAGAGTTATTTTCTTTTAATTTTCAACTAGTTATAAGATATTAATCTCATGATAAATCCGGCCCGTATAAGGGCTTGAATTATCGATATTATTCTTGAATGACATGGGCCTGGACTGTTAATTCATCACCGATATAGGATAATATTATGACTTCCTTGTACGGGAAAAAAGTTTAATTATTACGTATCCGGAGAAATTCAGATGAAAGAGAAATCTGCAAGCCAGGAACTACATCACGAAATTTTCGGCTCCGTTCTTGACAAGAGCGAAATGACCCCTTACCTCTTACTGGGAACCGGCAATTATGATAAGGCCCTGAGACAGGCTGCCAAAATGATGGGCAACCGGGGGTTCGATATGTCAGAGAGCAATGAGCCGCCTGAAAGTGAGAAACAAAGGGCGCTGCATTATGTCGATCAGGTGTACAAGTACTGCCTGAATTCCATGCTCCCTTTTTTGAAGGACCATCTGCAAAGGCTCTCGTCTTTGAATTCGGGGAACAACGTTCTTTACCGGAACTGCGTGCACGCCATCGGAGACATTGAATCGGTATTGCGCAATAATGAATTCCGGGAAATAATCAGCAAAGACCCGCGCAACCTCTTCCTTCTGGCTTCCGCAAAAAAGTACCCTCATGTCTTTGATGGGTATGAAGGGAGAGACCTGCAGATTCCGGCTCAATGGCAGCAGACCGCCTGCTCCATTCTCAAAATGGCCCATCTGATTAAATCGATTGAAGAGGATAGCCAGGATGTCAACGACTATGCGCAGCTCGGGTTGTTCCTTGAGATACAGGGACAGAACCTGGATGATTTATACCACTACGACTGGCAGAATCCGAAGCATCTTCCGGAAAGCGAATCAGCGAAAAGGGCATTTGTGAAGATCTCCACTTTCTTCCATAAACTGCAGGAATCAGTCAGATTTGACAGGGGGAAAAACTGCATCGTGTTCAACAGCGGAGACGGCGTCGAGGTTGATATTGTTGAGATAAAGTCCAGATTGAAAAGCCCGGAAAGCATGTTTACCAAACTTGGGAAGGACGTGGAAGGAGAAGCCCATGACATCAGGGACATCCTTGCAATAACCTTTATATTAAAAAGCAGGGATGAAACGTTAAAACTCTTTCATGCCTTACAGAAGCGGGGGGTAATTCTGCAGGAAAACACGCTCTCCTCCTCCATCACGCAGACACTTTTCGATAATCCGGAAAGCATGAGAGAAGCAGTACGGATCCTGATGATCAGTCTCGCCAGAAGCGAGGGCAGGCATAGCATACCCGATGAACAGGACCTGCTCGACCATGCGCAGAATTTTTACAGGGCCCTGAGCGTCAATACGGCGAAAAACCCTCACTCATCGCTCGGGCATAAAAAGTTCCAGTGCAAAATAAATTTTTGCGTGCCCATTCACCGCAAGGCCGGGACAAACGAGATCATTGTCCCGGGAACCACTGCATACGCAAAGAGACATCAGACCGACAAAAAAACCGAACAGCATACGCTCGCTCTTGAGCTTCGCATATCCGATCAGGAAAGCTGGCATGACTCGGAACATCATGGGGACTCGCACCATGATGCCTATAAGTTCCGGCAGCTGGTTGCCGTGATGAACAGGGTATTCAAAAACGCTTTTTACATGCCGGAAGAGGGCATGGTACAGCTGAGGGAAGATCAGAAGAAACTGTTTCCTTAACACACTCCCCCTTTATTGTGTGGATGCGAATGGATTCAGCTCTGCAAGGCTGTTTTTGCGTCTTCTATATAGTCACGCATATACTGTTCTTCACTCTCATCCCAGAAAAGGTTCATCCCGGACTCCTCTTTCATCCTTATCAGTTCCTGGGCCAATATGAGTAAGAGGTCCTCTGCAGACGCCCATTGGATCTGGGCATCCCTGTAATGTTCGTATGCCGCTCTGTTTTCCGTACCTTTCATATCATCGTCTCCTTTCCACACTTAGAATTTAAAATTCTAATGTGAAGAAAATATGAAGGATTGCTATCAACGAAGCCGTTCAAACTGATCACGGCTCTATTTGAAGGCTTACTGATTGTTTGACTGGAAACTCCAAGACATTGCCGGCATGGACTATACAATGATCAATTAAAANNCTGTCTTACCTCCAGGGGCAGTGCCGAATGTACCGGTTACTCCAGCGGTCATCGTAAAGCGCATGGCCTCCTCCATGTTCATATCAAGGGGCCGAACCGCACTGCGCGGCACCAGCACCGCATAACCACCGATCATGTAACTCATGGGCAGATATACCAGTATGCTGTCTTCTTCACGGAAACCCTTGGGAAGGCGCTCCGGGACTGCCTGAGTCACAAATCCGACCACCTTCATGCCTGTATCACCGATCGATACTGACACTACATGCTCGAATTCCCTTTTGGCTGTCGGTGAGAAATACTGGAAAAAGTCTCGGATCGATTTATACACTGATTTAATCAATGGCATCCGGTAAAGAATCTGCTCTCCCCTGTCAAAAAGCTGTTGAACCACATAGGCATGCATAAGCAGTCCCACCACGAATGCCACTGCGAGGGCAGCGATCAGACCTATGCCCGGCCAAAACAGGACTTCCGGAAAGATTGATCGAATTATATTACCCAGCACTGATTCTGCCGATGCTGCCATCCAGTAGAGGAGATAAATGGTGAGCGCAGCCGGCAGAATGGTCAGCAGTCCGGTAAGAATATTTCTGGTTATAAATTTCATCATCTGGGCATCCTCCTATCAAGGGGGCACTGAGATATGAATACACCTCTTTTTCATGTGCTCCGCTTTTATCCAAATTGTACGATGTTTGGACACCCTGTTCAATAGGGGAAAAAATAACAAGGCAGGAAAGCGCTTAATAATGAAATGCAGCGATGGGGTCAGCTGACTGCTGTTTTTTTATGGACATGGGGGACATCCTATGTTTCTTGAACTCATTATGAATACGTGCACAAAGTTAAGAATGTCTCCAAAGTTTATATACACAAATTTGTCTGACATTATTGTAGCAACATCTACATCAATGGAGCATCATCTTCAATGCTATTCATTTGATTTCAGCACGTTTAGTGCTGGCATGAAATCTGCCATTAAGAAAAAAGTTATGCAGGAAACATTAACAGACAAAATTCAAGATATGGAAAAGCAGGCGATTCTGAACGCCCTTGAGGAGTGTGACTGGGTACAGACGAGGGCCGCCAGAAGACTGGGAATTACTGATCGGATGATTGGGTACAGGATAAAAAAATACAGGATAGCAATAAAGGAGGTGGGTAAAGAAGGCGATCAGCTTTCAGCAGCAGGTTAAAGATTCAGGCAGATGTTTGTAATTTCAAAAATGCATTTCAGAAAGGAGATGAAAATGAAAACAAAAAGGAACATTAGTTTAATTCTGGTTTTAATGTGTACGGTGCTCGCAGTCTCCGCTATAACGGTCAATGCGGAGGAAACGGATGCTTCAGGAAACGCTTCAGTCGGCGTATTCAACAAGTATGTATTCAGAGGCTATGAACTCAGCGCCGGCAGCATCGTTGTTCAACCGTCGGCAGGCATCTCCTATAAAGGCTTTTCAGCATCCTTCTGGGGGAACATCGACAGTGAGGAAAACCCTACACAGAATTATGTACCGGACAGACCGGACGAAAGGAGTTTCAACGAGACCGATCTGACGCTCAGTTACACCTATGCGATAGACAAGGTGAGTCTCACAGGCGGCTATATCTATTATGGAACTAAATATGCCACTGAAACAGAGGAACTGTTTCTTACCGTGGGATATGACACACTGCTGAGTCCCACTCTGTCTGTTTATCGGGACATAACCGAATACCCGGGCACGTATGTGAACATTGCTGTAGCACATTCACTATCGCTGGTAAAAAAGATAACAATCGACCTGGGAGCATCTGCAGGGTATTTCCTTGGAGACAATGAGTACTGGAATACTTATGAACGTTCAACCGGCGATTATACAGGAGATAAATACAAGGCGTTTCATGATGGCATGGTTAAAGCAGGCTTGACAGTACCGCTTGCGGAAAATATCAGTGTGCAGCCCGTTGCTCAATACTGGTTCCCGCTTTCAGGAAAGGCAAAGAAAACTATTGACGGTTCTGCTTACAACATCAACGGAAAACTGGACGATACGGTTGTGGCAGGCGTTAACATAACGCTCAGTTTTTAATATTTTCAATAAGGAGGGTTACGAAAATGAAACGATGGATCTTATTAACATTACTCACGCTGATATTGGCAGTTCCCCTGATGGCTTTTGCTGATGATGCGGCTCCGACTGTTACCGGTAACGCAGAAGCTATCAGCGCAGTACAAAAGAATGCAGACTTTCTCTGGACACTTGTTGCGGCATTTATGGTGTTTTTTATGCAGGCCGGTTTTGCGATGGTTGAAGCCGGCTTCACGAGGGCAAAGAATACCGTAAATATCATCATGAAAAACCTGATGGACATGTCACTGGGCGCAATCGCCTACTGGGCGATTGGATTTGCGCTCATGTTCGGTGTATCGAAAACAGGCTGGTTTGGCACCACAGGCTTCTTCCTGAGTGACTATGCCGCGGATAAAGACCCCTGGACCCTGGCGTTCTGGATGTTCCAGGTGGTTTTTGCCGCAACTGCAGCGACCATTGTGTCAGGTGCAATGGCTGAGAGGACAAAGTTTGTCTCCTATCTTATGTACTCGGTGGTGATCAGCGCCCTGATATATCCTGTCTTTGGTTCATGGGCATGGGGCAGCCTGTATAAAGGTTCGGGATGGCTTGAAGGCCTGGGTTTCATAGATTTTGCAGGATCCACGGTCGTACATTCAGTAGGCGGATGGGCCGCACTTGCAGGTGCCATTGTTATTGGGCCGAGGATCGGCAAGTATGTTAACGGAAAAGCAAAGGCAATGCCCGGACACAGCATTACCACAGGAGCTCTCGGCGTGTTCATCCTCTGGTTCGGCTGGTATGGATTTAATGCAGGGAGCACAACTGCCGCCAATACAGATACCGCTCTCATTGCAGTCAATACTACACTGGCTGCATGCGCCGGGGCCTTTGGTGCGATGATTATTTCATGGATCAAATTCANNGCAATTCTTATAGGCATAATCGCCGGAGTAATCGTTGTACTCTCAGTGGTATTTATCGACCAGACCCTGAAAATTGATGATCCTGTAGGCGCTGTTTCAGTGCATGGTGTCTGCGGCGCCTGGGGGACCCTTGCTGCGGGGCTGTTTAACGCCGAAGGGGTCACCATGAAAATAATCGGCGTTCAGCTGCTGGGAATGGGAGCAGCATTTTTATGGGTATTCCCTACCGCTTACATTTTATTCAGAGTAATAAAATCCACTATCGGGCTCAGGGCAAGCGCGGAGGAGGAGAGGGAAGGTCTCGATCTCGGTGAGCACGGACTCGCAGCATACCCAGATTTTCAGGCACACACTGAACCAAGAGGTGCGGGTATTTAGGAAAGGAGAAGACATGAAAAAAATAGAAGCGATTATAAAACATTTCAAGCTTGATGAAGTCAGAGACGCACTGAATAAAATAGGCATAGAGGGCATGAACGTCACAGAGGTCAAAGGCTTTGGAAGACAGAAGGGCCACATGGAAGTCTACAGGGGCGTTGAATATGAGGTAAAGTTCCTTCCAAAGGTCAAACTCGGTGTGGCCGTTGCTGATTCAAAAGTTGAACAAGTCCTCAAGGTCATCCAGGAGAGTGCGAAGACTGGCGAGATCGGAGACGGAAAAATATTCGTCTATGACCTTGAGAACGTGATAAGAATCAGGACCGGGGAGAAAGGCGAAGAAGCGCTGTAATAGATTTCGGCAGCACGGTATACGGTGTAGCATCATCAGGGGCGAACAACTGTTCGCCCCTGTCTTACCACAATTTTGTAGTGATTACATTTTTGTTGTAATTCCACAGGACCTCTTTTCTTTAAGTTCAGGCAGTTACATGCTGGCATGCTTATAGCAATATCAATAACTATTTAATATGATTACTTTAAAAAACAGGATAGAGCGTATCGAAAAAGAGGAAATCATCAAGTCCCTTGAAGATTGCAAGTATGTCATGGCGCATGCCGCCAGAAGACTTGGTATCACCGAACGGATGATAGGATACAAGGTTAAAAAATATAACATCGTCATCAAGAAAGGAGAGCATTAATATGAATCTCAAGAAACACATCGGGGCATTATTATTCTCACTTCTGCTGCTCCCTGCCTCAGTCATGGCTCAGGAGGCTGCCAAGATCAACAGCGGCGACACAGCGTGGATGATCATGGCAACAGCGCTGGTCCTGTTTATGACCATTCCGGGCCTTTCACTTTTCTATGCGGGTCTTGTAAGAAAGAAAAACGTCCTCTCGATTTTCGTACAGTGCTTTGCCATTACATGCATGATGTCGGTCTTATGGGTATTTTATGGATACAGCTTAGCCTTCAATACCACAGGGATGGTAGAAGGCACCTTGAATATCCATTCCTTTGTCGGCGGCCTGGGTAACGTCTTTCTGTCAGGCATCAGGGTAGACAGCGTTTCCGGTACAATTCCGGAGACCGTCTTTGTTATTTTCCAGATGACCTTTGCGATAATTACTCCCGCTCTTATGGTTGGAGCATTTGCAGAAAGAATGAAGTTCAGCGCGGTCATGTTATTTACGGCGTTCTGGTTCACGTTCTCTTACCTGCCGATATGCCACATGGCATGGGGGGGAGGAGGCGCCCTCTTCGCTGACTGGGGTGTTCTGGATTTTGCCGGAGGGACTGTGGTCCATGTGAACGCCGGAATCGCCGCTCTTGTAGCCTGTATTCTGGTAGGGAAGCGCCACGGCCATGGATCAACAGCCATGCTGCCGCACAATGTTCCCTTTACGCTGATCGGGACAGGCATGCTGTGGGTCGGCTGGTTCGGTTTTAATGCAGGCAGCCAGCTCGCCTCAGACGGCACAGCCGGAATGGCCATGCTTGTTACACATATAGCAACGGCTACCGCTGCATTAAGCTGGATGGTGGTTGAATGGATCCGCAGCGGTAAACCCACCGCGGTCGGCATAGCCACAGGCGCTGTTGCCGGACTTGTTGCGATCACGCCGGCCTCAGGAACAGCGGGCCCCATGGGTGCGCTCCTGATAGGCGCAGTTTCCGGGAGCTTATGTTATTTCTCCGCAACGTCAATGAAAAGGGCCTTAGGGTATGATGATAGTCTCGATGTCTTCGGAGTGCACGGCGTAGGAGGCATGATAGGGGCGCTCCTGACTGGTCTGTGTGCCGCAGAGTTCATGGGCGGTTCAGGTATTAAGGCAGCAAGTGCGGGAGCACAGATATGGGTGCAGCTTAAAAGCGTAATCGTAACCATTATGTGGAGCGGCCTTGTCTCATTCGCGGCCCTGAAGCTCATTGATGCAGTAATCGGAATTCGAGCAGATGAAGCTCATGAAGTACAGGGNNTTGTGTCCTACAATTTTGTAGCTCCTACAAGTTTGTAGGACATATTTGCGCACAACTTGTTTAATTTAATACATTTTGTACTGGCACATATCTTGATTAATATAGGGCGTCTTGATAGAAAGACTCATTAATCAGGAGGTGTACCGCATGAAAATGGTAACCGCCATCATCAAGCATTTCCGCTTTGATGATGTAAGAAAGGCGCTGACGGATATCGGCATAGTAGGCATGACCGCTATCGAGGTCAAGGGCTTCGGCAGGCAGAAGGGCCACATGGAAGTCTACAGGGGCGTTGAATACGAGGTGCGTTTTCTTCCCAAGGTCAAGATTGAAGTTGCGATACCTGATGAACAGCTTGACAAGGTACTTGACGTTATACTGAAAAGCGCAAAGACAGGGGACATCGGGGACGGGAAAATATTTATCTATGATCTCCAGGATGTAATAAGGATACGGACCGGGGAAAGAGGGGAAGAGGCGATATGAGAAAAAATTACAAATTATCCATTACAAATTTCAAATTCTTAATATCCGCCATCGGTCTGTTAATGATAGCAAGTCCTGCCTTTGCCGCTGAGGCTACAAAACCTGACACGGGGGACACTGCGTGGATTCTGGTGTCAGCAGCGCTTGTAATGCTGATGACCCCGGGGCTGGCCCTGTTTTACGGAGGTATGGTCAGGAGAAAAAACGTTCTTGGAACTATTATGCACAGCTTTATGGCAATTCCGATTATCAGCCTTCAATGGATACTGATAGGATATACCCTGTCATTTGGTCCTGATATCAGCGGCTTTATAGGAAGCCTTGAGTGGTTTGGCCTCAATGGGGTAGGTCTTACGCCCTCTCATTATGCCCCTACGATACCGCATCTTGCATTTATGATATACCAGGGCATGTTCGCTGTGATTACCCCTGCACTGATTAGCGGGGCCTTTGCCGAGAGGATGAAGTTTTCCTCATACGTTATATTTATCCTGTTATGGACTACCTTTATTTATGACCCCGTGGCCCACTGGATTTGGGGTGGAGGGTGGCTGGCCAAGCTCGGAGTAATCGATTTTGCCGGCGGGTTGGTCGTCCATGTAACATCAGGAATTTCAGCGCTCGCAGCCGCGATGATCATTGGACATAGAAAGGGCTATTTGCAGGATTCAATGCCCCCCCACAACCTGCCCATGACGGTAACAGGGACCGCAATATTGTGGTTCGGTTGGTTTGGCTTTAACGCGGGAAGCGCGCTTTCATCAGGAGAATTAAGCACAATGGCGTTTGTTACCACTCATATCGGCGCAGCAGCGGGAACTGTTACATGGATTATTGTAGAATGGAAGCACCGGGGAAAACCGACCATGTTCGGGGCTGCAACAGGTTCAATCGCCGGTCTTGCAACAATAACCCCGGCTGCAGGCTTTGTCGGGCCCATGTCCGCGTTGGTCATCGGGATAGCGGCAGGGAGCATCTGCTACATTGCCTTGAATTCAAAGACAAAATTAGGCTATGATGATTCCCTTGACGCCTTCGGGGTACACGGAGTCGGTGGTATAATTGGAACAATAGGAGCAGGATTATTCGCGTCGGCTGCGATTAACGGCATAAACGGATTGTATTTTGGAAATCCGCAACAGCTTATCAACCAACTGATCGGTATTGGAGCAGTGGCGGTTTATTCCTTTGTCCTGTGTGCTATTATCCTGAAAGTGGTTGATGCCCTTGTCGGTTTAAGGGTAGATGAGCACACCGAAGTCCAGGGACTTGATATAGTCTTACACGGAGAGGAAGGATATTTCATTTAAAATTAAAACCATAAAAAATGAATGTACTGATCGTTAAGAATGTCTCTCATGAGGGACCAGGCACAATTGAAGATTACCTGATAGAACAGGGGATTAAATACGTTGTGCTGGAATTCTCCGGTTGCGGGGCTGTTACGGAGCTTCCGGATACCAGCGCGTATACTCATCTTGTCATTATGGGGGGGCCCATGGCGGTATATGAATCAGACGGCTTGCCATTCCTCCACCTGGAAACAGCAATGATACGGGTCTTTATTAAAACCGGCAGGCCCGTGATCGGGATCTGCCTCGGTGCACAGATAATCGCCCATGCGCTCTGGGCAGATGTATATAAAGGCGCTGTTCAGGAAACCGGATGGAACAGGGTAGAGATAACTGAGGAGGGCATGCAGGACCCCGCCTTTTCAGCGCTGGCTGTTGATAATAAACCCTATGCGGACATTTTCCAGTGGCACGGTGACACCTTTGATCTTCCGGGAAAAGCGGTACGCATGGCCTCGTCTGCCGATTATCAGAACCAGGCGTTCAGATACGGCAATAATGTATACGGATTGCAGTTTCACATTGAAGTAACACCGGAAATTATCGAAGAATGGTTCAGAAAGGAGGAGGGATTTGATGTAGGAAGCATGCTTGAAACCGCCCGCAGGCTTTACCCTGAATATAAGAAGAGGGCGTTCAGGTTTTACAATAATTTTTTCATATAAGACTAAACTTTCAGAAATCAGTAAGTTCCATGGAACTGATAATAAAATTAAGGAGGAGTACCAATGAAACCAATAGACGTAATCAAAATGGCACAGGAGAACAAGGCCGTGATGGCGAACTTCAAGTTCCTTGACTTCCCGGGCATATGGCAGCACTTTGCCGTGCCTATCGATGAACTCAAAGAGGAGATATTCGAGGAAGGCCTCGGTTTTGACGGCTCTTCCATCCGGGGATGGCAGTCAATCAATACATCGGACATGCTGATTATCCCGGACGCGACCACCGCCTTCATGGACCCTTTTATGGAGTATCCGACGATCAGCCTGGTCTGCAATATCGTAGACCCGATCACAAAGGAATATTACACAAGAGACCCCAGGTACATTGCCCAGAAGGCAGAGGCGTATTTAAAATCCACCGGTCTTGGCGACACCGCCTACTTCGGGCCTGAGGCAGAGTTTTTTATCTTTGACGGCATCCGTTTTGACCAGAATTCCCACAGCGGATATTACTATATCGAGTCCACGGAGGGTATCTGGAACTCCGGCCGTGAGGAAAATCCGAACCTCGGGTACAAGCCCAGGCACAAGGAAGGTTATTTCCCTGTGCCGCCTACCGACAGCCAGGTCAATATCAGGACTGAAATGGTAATGGAGATGATCAAATGCGGTATCTATGTTGAAAGGGAACACCATGAAGTCGCCACAGCCGGACAGGCCGAAATCGATATGAGATACGATTCACTGGTCAGAATGGCCGACAAGAACATGCTGTTCAAATACATAATCAAAAATGTAGCGCGCAGACACGGCAAGACAGTCACGTTTATGCCTAAACCGCTCTTTGGTGACAACGGCTCGGGCATGCATGTCCACCAGAGCATATGGAAAGGCGGCAAGCCGACCTTTGCGGGCAACGGGTATGCCGGTCTCAGTGAAATGGCCATTTACTACATCGGCGGCGTATTAAAGCACGCCAAGGCGCTTGCGGCATTGACCAATCCTACTACTAATTCATACAAGAGACTCACGCCCGGATTCGAGGCCCCGGTCAATCTCGCCTACTCCGCAAGAAACCGCTCCGCCTCCATAAGAATACCGACGTATTCAGCTAATCCTAAAGCCAAGAGAGTCGAAGTGAGGTTCCCGGACCCGTCATGCAACACCTATCTTGCCTTTTCAGCAATGCTCATGGCCGGTCTGGACGGCATAGAGAACAAGATCGATCCCGGGGAGCCATTGGACAAGGACCTTTATGACCTTCCGGCTGAAGAGCTGAAACATATCCCCCAGATGCCGGGCAGNNTCCTTACGAGTTCTTCCTGTACTACGATATTTAAGATTGTATCGATACAGAAACAAAGAGGTCCAGGTTTACGATTCAGCCTGGACCTCTTTTATCCTTTAATACGTTTACCGGGACTATTTGATCCTTATACTATAACTTCACGACCGGGGTCTTCTTATTCTCCTGAATGATCTCAAGATAGGTACTCATATTGACCAGCTGAAATCGGTCGGTTATCATCTTGATGACATTATTAAATATCTCAAGTTTATTTGATCTGTGGATATCCATCCCCGGAGAAAAAGATAACTCAGGAACCTGCTCCAAATCCAGTAAATCGGTTGGATGAAGAAGAAAACTCAATCCGGTACCAAGCTTATTGCACAGAAGCAAGGCATATTTGAGATAATTATACATGATTTTTTCCGATTTACTCAGGAACAGGAGATAGGTGAAATGGATAGGAACTTTAATAACAGGAAAAGTAGTAACCGGAATCTCATACAGCATGTTTCCGGAATTTATTTCCCAGCGATAAGGTTTCGNNAAAAATGAGCCATATAATCTGCCAAGCTTCTTTTTCTCTTCTCTGTTCAAGTTCGCGCTCGAAAAAAAGTAATATCTTGCTAGCGGAGCAATGAACGTCGGAAATACGGATGCATCATATGTGTAGCCACACTCAGCGAGAACCTCAATCAGGTCTTTGCTCCAACTGAATCCGGGGCTTCTGAAACCAACGGGCCTCTGCCCTGTTGCAGCGTATATGTATTCCTCTGCTTCCCGTATTTCTTTTTTAATTTCGTGTCTGCCGGAAGACTGGAGTGAAGGGTCATGGCTGAATGAATGATTTGCAACTTCATGTCCTCTGTCGGTTATAAGCTTCAGGTATTCATGGTTTGACCTGATTGATGCGTCCTTGCCTACAATAAAAAAAGTTATCTTC
>DKBK01000126.1 GCA_002451135.1 Nitrospiraceae bacterium UBA6902 | reverse complement strand
AATTGTGATAAACATCAATGTCTTAATCCATAATGATGATCTCATAGTTCCATCCTTTTATTTGTCAGGTGCCGATTGATCCAATAACACCTCTATTTTTGCCTTAGTCTTAAGTTCTGCCATATGTGAGGCGAGCTTTTTTTTGGTTTCTTCCTGTTGCAGGTACTTCTCTATGAAATCTCTCATTTCTTCATAAGGGGGAATCCCGCCCGGTTTCTTGTCAAACACTTTGATAATATGGAAGCCAAATTTAGTCTGGACCACTTCACTCACCTCATCCTTTTTCATGGCAAAGGCCACAAGGTCAAATTCCGGGGGCATATATCCCCGTGTGATATAATCCAGATTACCCCCATTTGCAGCTCTCCCGTCCTCTGAAAATTCCCGTGCCATCGGCGCAAAATCCTTTCCGCTTACGATTTCCGCGCGTATTGTCTCCGCCTTCTTGCGCGCCGCATCTTTTTCCTCCTGCGAGGCATTCTCATCGGCTTTTATTAATATATGGCTCGCCCTAACATATTCTTCCGTGCGAAAACTGTCCTTACTTTCTTCATAAAACTTTTTCATCTCTTCTTCCGGAATCACAGGATTTCGCACCCCGTTTTTCTCTAAATACGTATCCATGTATATCTGTTTCCTCACATTTTCTCTCAGGTCATTCTCGGTGAGTTTTTTTGACGCAAGAAAGGCATTGAACAGTTCTTCTGTCTTGTATTTACTCTTTATTTTATTGACCCCTTCATCCACCTTTTTATCGATATCGTCAATCTTGATCTTCTGGCTCTCCTGGATGATGATTTCCTGATCGATGACTCTCTCTAATGCCCTCATCTCCATACGTTTCTCCACTTCAGGAGATGCCTTTCTTGTCATCCCGTACTTTTTAAATTTTTTCATTTCCTGTTGCATATAAGGCGCCAATGCTTCCTTATAAATCGGTTCGCCATTTACTCGTGCCACAATGATCCTGTCCTTTATTTCATTCCCTTTCTCTGCCTCAGATTCACCCCTCGCGATGCTCATAAAACAAAAAATGAGAAACGGCGTGGTCAATAGAATGATAAAATTCCTGATTCTCTGTGTCATTATTCTTCTCCTTGCTTGCTGATCATGATATTGAGAGAGTTGCCCGGTTTTCCCATCGGGGTAAAGGTGACCTCATAATTTTTTCCTGCTGCATCTATGTTAAAAGTTATGTCCTGTGCCTTGCCGGGCTTAATTTTTTTGCGGGCCTTATGCTTAAAACTATATTTCGAAGAGAGTTCTTCCTGATACACCCCTGCTTCATACACATCGACCCTGACTCCTGAGAGGCCGTTGTTCTCTATCGCTATTTTGTAAAGTGCGCCTGTCAAGGCGGTTGTTTTTGCATCTTTTTTAGGGAACCCGTGAGTTCTGTTTATCGTGATCAATGTTTGTAAAGCTGCCTCTGCAGCATTGACCAGGCCAAATCCAAATACGGGGTCTTTCCCTGCAGCCCCTAAATCTGTCGCCGTTGACTGGAGCATTTTCCTAACATCTTTGTGATTGATTATCCCGTCACCATTGACGTCCTGAAGGTCGGATGCAAGAAAAAGCGCCGCAGTTCCGCTCACATGAGGTGCTGCCTGGGAGGTGCCGCTCATCACCAGGTACCCCCCGCTACTGCCGCACAACGGGTTTGAGAGTGTGCACGCGGAGAGGATATTTACCCCGGGCGCGGCCAGTTCAACTTGCGGGCCCTGGGGGGGGAAAGCCTGCATATCAGAGGCATCCGTTCCTGTTACCGCGATGACAGAATCATATGCGGCCGGATACCTGACATCCTGCCCAAGATTCCCTGCTGCCGCGACCAGAAGCACTCCTGACGCATACGCAGCATCGCAGGCAGATTTTAAAGAATCAAAATGCCTCCCTTCAAAGCTCATGTTCACGATGTCCATTCCATGTAACACCGCCCAGTCGAGGCCCGAGATAATCCAGCTGAGTAAACCAAAACCGCCCGAGTCCAAAACTTTTATCGCATAGATGTTTGCTTCAGGTGCAACTCCTATGACACCGAGACCGTCTTCTTCCGCTGCAATGATGCCGGCAACATGCGTGCCATGACTATTGTAGCTCTCAAAGGGATCGTTATCGTTGTACACAAAATCATACCCTCCCCTGTAGTTGCCATCCAGTTCAGGGTGCGTATAATAAATTCCTGTATCAAGCACACCAACATTCACTCCCTTCCCCTTGTTGCCGCTGACATGGGCAACATCAGAAGAGATGCGCTCTACACCCCAGGAATTGACATATTCATCGCTCAAGAGTGGTTCTACCGCGGTAAAGACTGCATCCTCCTCGACATAGGCGACCCTGCTATCCTGTTTTAACGCTGCGATCTCCTCCTCAGGGAGACTCACCGCCATCGCCGGGATAAGGTGAAAGGTCTTCTTAATGATGCCCTTTGCGCCGTGGATGAGCGCCTGCTCAGAAGGCCCGGGTTTCTGATGAAATCCCAGAATCACCGACTTTTCTGCCGATGAAGCAGGGCCAGTGAAACACAACAATATGCCTGCCGTTAATACCATCATGTACGTGGGACACTTCATGGTTACTCCCTCTTTATATGTGATATATCAAACTGCTCATAGATTAAGAATTATAGAAAATTGCGTTTTCATACCTGAAAGTCCCTTTTAACACAATGAGGGAAAGGGGTGAGCATTATACAGAATCCCTTTCCGATCTCAAGACATTATCAAATGATCGTTAACACTTTTTGCCATTGCATGGCTTCGGTGGTTTTCCGCTACTGTTTCCGGTCGTGGTTGAACCCATTAACGCATTAACCGTGACAGCCGCATTCCCTGGACAGCTGGATACCGATGCCGTAATCCGGGTATCCGACCAGAAAGTGATCTTCACTGTCTGGCCATTTACCTTTACATTGATATAGCCGTCTGTTCCTGCAGGTTTTTCACCAAACCCGGAACCGCCCACCGAGAGTACCCCCTTTTTCCTGTCACAGTTCACGTTCGTGATAACGATGTCAGGCACAACTGCAATGACGACCGGGTTGCTTTTTGCATAGGGGCCCTTTACTGCACGGAGTGCATAGGTGCCCGGAGCTGTGGTTCCGGGAACCGTAACGGTCAACTGGTTGCTGCTGATACTGTCCGGTGTCAGAGTGACTGTAGATCCGTCAGCAGCTGTCAGGGTTATATCGGATGTCCACTGGCTACTGTCCTCAAGGTTGAGGTTGGTTAATGCGTACCCGGTCAGGGTAACTGTCGTGTCTGTCCCTGCCGTTGCACTCAATACATCAGTGCCGCCGATGTAAGGAGTTGCCGGTCCTGATACGGATGCACTTGCCCGGACATATTGGTGGCATCCCCAGCAGTCATCGCTGTTTCCGACGTGGCTGAATCCAGCCGCTTCACCGCCTATGACAACCTCACACCCCGGGTCTCCGAACAGACAGCCCGTGTCTGAGTCGATCGCGATGTTGTGCAGTGATTCATAGCCGTGGCAGCCCTCACAGACACGAATATCGTATTCGGTATTCGTCGGGGGGATTACGTTATGACACCAGAAGCAGGTATCGTTGTTAACCACGCCAATCTCATTCTTGTATACCCCGGTGTTGTGGTGGGTATCCGCGTTCCGGTAGATCTCAACAGGGGCCGCAGGCGGCATGGTGTCCTGGTCATGGCAATAGTCACAGGCACCGCTCCCTTTGCCATACGCATTAAGAGGCAGGCTGTCGCCTCCGCTCGGGGTCGGCACAAGCGCGGACGGTTGATAGACCGGAATGACATGCCCGTCGCCGATATCGTCAACAAGGGTCCCATGACAGGGCGTACAATCCCCCACGTCCGGATCACCGATTGGAGAATTACTCCCCTGCGCTGTGGGAGACAGGTGATGGACAGAGGCCTCACCAGGGATCTGCACATGGCATAACAGGCAGTCTCTCCATACCTGCATCTGGATAATGCCCCCGGTGGTATCCTCCAGGTGGCAGTTCAGACACTGATAGAGCGTGTCACTGACTCCGTTCTTGTCTGCATCCTTG
Source organism: Nitrospiraceae bacterium UBA6902 (assembly GCA_002451135.1). Lineage (GTDB taxonomy): Bacteria > Nitrospirota > Thermodesulfovibrionia > UBA6902 > UBA6902 > UBA6902. The sequence goes on along the minus strand of DKBK01000126.1, from coordinate 1,724 downwards.
TCAGGGGCGACTGTCTTACCGATACAGATCTCTCCGCAGGTCTCGCCGTAGGGAAACTGTGGGCAGTCTGAATCTCTCGTACAAGAGACGTTATGCCGTGAGCAGATACCTGAATTACATTCACTATCCAGGAGACAGCTATTATGAATCACCGAGCATTCCCCGGTCCGAATAGGGGAATACATCAGGAGATGATGACGATCGGGGATGATCGCTCCGCCTGTAGCAATGTCCGGGTCTTCGTGACAGAACCGGCACTCTGCTTCTCCCAGGTCGTTAAAGATTCCATCAGGAACACCAATCGTCTGATTGACAGGGGGGGCAGGGATAGCAGCCCAGAGATGTGGCCCTATCAGCTCAGCTGTTATCACGATATAAATTATAGAAAATTGCCTTTTCATACCTGAAAATTACTTTCAAAAAAATGAGGGAAAGGGATCTGCACTATGCAGAATCCCTTTCCGATCTCAAGAGATTATCAAACGAGCGTTAACACTTTTTGCCATTGCATGGCTTCGNNCCGCGTTATTGCTGCAGCTGGATACCGATGCCGTGATCCGGGTATCTGACCAGGAGGTGACGTTCATTGACTGGCCGTTTACCTCTACATTGATATAGGCATCTGTCCCTGCCGGTTTTTCACCAAACCCGGAACCGTTCACCGAGAGTACCCCCTTCTTCCTGTCACAGCTGGAAGAAGCGATTACGACCTCCGGCTTCACAGAGATGACAATCGGGTTACTGGCTGCATAGGTCCCCTTTACCGCACGGAGTGCGTAGGTTCCGGGAGCTGTTGTACCGGGAACCGTAACGGTCAAGCGTTTACTGTTGATGCTCTGAGGTGTCAGGGTCGTTATGGATCCGTCAGCAGCTGTCAGGGTTATCTCGGATGTCCACTTGTAACTGCCCGCGTGGTTTGTTAATGCAGAACCGGTCAGGGTAACTGCCGTGTCTGTCCCTGCCGTTGCACTCCATACATCAGTACCGCTGATGTATGGGGTTGCCGGTCCTGAACCGGGCGCACTTGCCGGGATATAATATCCGTGGCATCCCCAGCAATCACTGTCATTTCCCACGTGACTGTATCCGGGAAGCTCACCGCCTATAATTACCTCACAGCCAGGGGCATCGAGACAGCCCGTATCTGAGTCAATCGCGATGTTGTGCAGTGACTCATAGCCGTGGCAGCCCTCACAGACGCGAATAGCAAGTGCAGGATTCTGCGGGGGGATTGTCACGAGATGACACCATACGCACGCGTTGTTGTTTGCCTCAGCAACCTCATTAATGTATACCCCTGTGTTGTGGTGGGTGTCCGCGTTCCGGTAGATCTCAACAGGGGCCGCAGGCGGCATGGTGTCCTGGTCATGGCAATAGTCACAGGCACCGGCACCGTTCCCATACGCGTTAAGAGGCAGGCCGTCGCCGTCGCTCGGGGCTGGCGTAACCAGTGAAGGGGCATAGAACGGAATAGCATGCCCGTCACCGATGTCATCAACAAGGGTCCCGTGACACGGGGTACAATCACCGATGCCGGGGGCACCAAGTGGTGAATCAGTGCCCTGCGCAGTTGCTGTCAGGTGATGGACAGATGCTTCTCCAGGGATCTGCACATGGCATAACAGGCAGTCTCTCCATACCTGCAACTGGATAATGCCCCCGGTGGTATCCTCCAGGTGGCAGTTCAGACACTGATAGACCGTGTCATTGACGCCGTTCTTGTC
>DKBK01000156.1 GCA_002451135.1 Nitrospiraceae bacterium UBA6902 | reverse complement strand
GGTTCGAACTCCCAGCTCCGGGCCTTGGCGGAAGTCTACGGATGTGCGGACGCCCAGGAGAAGTTCCTGCACGACTTTGTAGCGGCATGGAACAAAGTTATGAATCTTGATCGTTTCGACCTCGCCTGATCGTGGCATGCACGTCTTCGAGGGCTTATAACAGGACGGCAAAAAACGGTCATCTACCTCCCGGTTCCAGCGGACGGCTTACCGCCGCCGCTGAATCGGGATGGACCGCTCAGCGCCGCGTTAGCCTCAATAAAAATGAAGATAAATAATCATATGTTAATTAGTGCCATTCTGTTAGTCTCTGTCGGTACATTATTCCCATCTTGCAAAATGGCTTCCATAATCGGTGAACCAGTGAACCATGGGAAACTCATGGACGGTGTCTATGAAGGAAGCTATGCAAGGTTTCCAAATAAAGCTGTGGTAAAAGTAACCATTAAAGATCAAAAAATCGAGGATGTTCAGATAGTCCAGCACTGGGCATGGAAGGGCAAGAAAGCCGAGACGCCTGTAATAAACAGAATAGTAGCGCATCAATCAACGAAAGTTGATGCAGTCAGCGGGGCCACGAACAGCAGTCATGTTATTATGAACGCAGTCCAAAGAGCAATTGAAAAGGCACTAAGGAGATAAGAGAAAAAGGCCTAACAAGGCGTTGGACAATTGAGCGAGTTAGAGTGATTAGCAAAATGCTGAAATTAAAGACCTGATACTGTTGGTGTGCTAACTTACCTTAACATCTTTAAATGACGCTAAAAGATCGCTGTTCCTCGGATATTTCTGAAGCATCTCTATCAGCTTTTCCATAGCGGTCACATTATTCATCGTTGCCATGCCCCGGTACAATAATTCAAGGCGTCTGTACTCTTCCGGCTCAAACAAAAGCTCCGCACGCCGGGTACCGCTCTTGAACACATCGATGGCCGGGAATACCCTGGTCTCCGCCAGTTTTTTTGAGAGCACCAGTTCCATATTGCCCGTGCCTTTAAACTCCTCAAATATCACCGTATCCATAGCACTGCCTGTATCGACCAGGATCGTCGCAATGATAGTGATAGAGCCCATACCCTCTACATTGCGGGCAACACCAAAAATACGACGTGGCACTTCGAGCGCACCGGCACCCACTCCTCCAGAAAGCGTACGCCCTCCACCCCGGTGCTGTGCGTTATGTACCCGCGCCAGACGCGTAAGTGAATCAAGCAATATCATTACATTATGCCCTGCGACAGCTTCCTTAAAAGCCTCTGCGATCACCGCATCGACAAGCTTAATATGACTTTCATGACTATGATCCATGGACGAAGAATAGACCCTGGCAGTCACACTGCGCGTAAAATCTGTCACCTCTTCGGGACGCTCATCAACAAGTACGCAATATACCTTCATGTCAGGATACCCGTTTGTTACTGCATTGCAGATATTCTTTAAAAATGTCGTTTTACCCGACCCGGGGGATGATACGACAAGAGCACGCTGACCCATCCCTATAGGACAAATAAGATCAAGCGCACGGACGGACAAATCATCACTGCCTTTCTCAAGAATAATACGCTGATGAGGATTTACTGCCGTACCGGCAAGAAACTTTTTCTCATCAGCTGAAGCAACTCTGCGCGCCGGCGCATGCGAACGCTGCTGTGGTAGTGATTTCCCTCGCCGCGACTTCGAACCAAACAAACTCATATATACTCCTTACTTTTTATTTTTAATAGCAGGTCTTCATCCCGTTGACTTCATATTTTTTTGTTCAACTCCCAGTTCTTTACCTGCCGGGTGTCTGGAGGACGTTAATCAACCTTTGTAATTGTATCGGATTACACAGCATCAGGCCTGCATGACGCACAAAATTATAATGTATATCTCTGACACCAATTTCACAATATGGCTTCCTACCCCAGATTAACATCCCTCTTAATATATGCCTCATAATCTTTTGTGACAGGCGTATATTCCTGACCTATCAATGATGAGGAAACAATAAAGTCCGCGGTGGCACGATTACATGCCGTAGGGATGTTATAGAGAACAGCAATCCGCAATAATGCTTTCACATCCACATCGTGAGGCTGGGGCTGCATCGGGTCCCAGAGGAATATGATGACATCTACTTTGCCTTCAGCGATCATGGCGCCCAGCTGCTGATCACCGCCCAGGGGGCCGGATTTCAATTTCCTTATGTTAAGATTATACACCTCATTTACAAGTTTCCTTTTTAACGCCTGCTCTACCATAACCCCGGTTGTCCCGGTACAGATTAAATTATGTTCAATCAGTGATGAGTAATTCCATTCAATCCATTCGATCAAATCTTTTTTGCGGTTATCATGTGCCACAAGTGCTATATTTTTTATCTTTTCCATACTATCTCCTTCATCTATCATTAATGTCCATGTATAATTGTTTTTTAATTTTCGTCATGCCCGAAGTGTGCGCGAGAGCCGCTTCGACCCACTTAATCCCGATTTATCGGGACGGGAATGAGGGTTCAATGGATGGGGTTATGAACACACTCTGAAATAGCCTTCTGAGCTTCAGAGCTTCTGCACGCTGGAACTTTGGCACTTTTTCTATGTGTATTGAATGGCAACTTCATAGACAATGTTTGAGTGATCGGGGCGAGGACCATTGTCATCACAAGCAAGTTCTCCTTTTGACGCCTCGCTGTGGTTTCTGATCATCGAGGTGATAATCCCGTTCATATCAAACCCTCCATTGACGCAGTCATCGCTCAAACAATCCACTCTGAATAACGCGTAACTGCCGGGGTAGTAATTCAGGGTCCGGCGCACCGATCTGTTCCCATGCTGGCTGTATATCATACTAATAACGATGCGTGCAACTTCAGGGAAATGCTTAGATATAAAGCCTGCATCAAGCCTCCTCTGATTTCTCTCTATCCTTGCCTGATTATTTCTGTTGATCATGTTCCTCCAAATGAGAAAGCCCCCTCCCTCAGGAAGGGGCTTTCTGCAGATATGTTACAGTTTTACTACATTGACAGCCTTGGGGCCTTTCGGTCCGCTCTCAGTGTCAAAGCTTACCGCATCGCCTTCGGCAAGGGATTTAAACCCGTTGCCCTGGATTGACGTATGATGAACAAACGCGTCGCTTCCGTCTTCACTTGTGATGAATCCGAAACCTTTGCTGTCGTTAAACCATTTCACAGTTCCTTGTTTCATTTCTTTTTCCTCCTTATCTATGTACTCAAATCTCAGAAGGGCCAACATAATTTAAAAAAGCCACAAAGATCAAAAATCTTTGTGGCCTCATGAACTACAAAAACTTCCAAAATTCTGTACTGAGCATAGCACGTCCCAGCACGCTTGTCAATAAGCAGCGAGTGAAGCCACCCGCCTCCAAGCCGCGGCTCATTTTATTAATGCCTTCTCATAAATGTTTTACCCTTTAGAGGAGGGAGGGTGAATGGTGATGCCTGAAGGGGGCGCTCCTCCTCAACAGGGTCAAATCTTTATTCTTGACAAACCGGTTTTCTAATGATATAAATTTGACGGGATATATACACGAAAAGAAGAAACAGGGCTTCATTGATTACTCATTCGTTCTGAAAGAGTACCAAGGAGACAATGATATGGGAACTGCCATCCCTGAGAGGCCTGCATAGTTACAGGACGCATGATGAACTTATACTGGTTTTTAAAAGGTAAGCGGAAGGGATATTGAAGACATTAAAAGTCTCAGGCAGATTTTAATGGATTTTTTATATAGAATAAGAGGGGTAAAAGGGATGAAGATCAGCAGGATGATGGGAGGGGATTACCCCGCCGTAAGGCAGGGGAGCATGGTCTAAAACGCCCATGGAGAAGGCCATCCGGGAATGCATTGATAAGGCCGTACAATATATCATCAGCACCAAACTATAAACGGTAAGGCTAAAATATATTTGGTATGCACGATCTATTAGTAAAATTATATGGCCGTGCTGATGTAAGACCGGACATTGACAAGCTTCAGGCAGAAGGCATCAATGTACGGAAGGCAATGGCATATGAAAAACACCACGTCGTCGAGTGGGTAATGGAGACTTTCGGTACGGGATGGGCAAGTGAGTGTGATGTCTCATTCAGTAATCATCCGGCAACCTGCTTCATCGCAACTGAAAATAATAAGATAATCGGTTTCGCCTGCTATGATTCCACTGCGAAAAACTTCTTTGGCCCTATGGGGGTAGCAGAGCAGGCCCGCAACAGGGGAATCGGGAAGGCGCTGCTTCTGTCCGCCCTTGACGCAATGTCACAAGATGGTTACGCGTACGCTATCATCGGGGGAATTGATTCTGCTGAATTTTATATAAAGACTGCAGGCGCCATAGAAATCCCGGGCTCATCACCGGGGATATACAGAGACCGATTAAAATAAAAAGGGTTTGAGGTGATATAATGCCTGAACCAATTTCCTTCGGAGAACCTGATGTTGAAATAGTCGCACAGATGGAGGAGGCTCAGGGCTCACCAGATCCGGAAACCCCCTTCAGGATCGCAGTCCTCGGTGACTTCAGCGGACGTGCGAACCGGCAGATCATCGACAATGACCTGGCAGGCCGGAAGCCGATCCTTGTAGACCGGGATACCATTGACGACATATTAAAAAAACTCAGGACCGAAATTGTTCTCCCGGTCATGAGCAATGATGTCCCTCCTGTCCGGGCCGCGTTTTCCGGAATGGATGACTTCCACCCGGACCATCTCTTTAAGCGGCTCGACATATTCGGGGCACTGAGGGACATTCGGCAGGCGATAAAGGACCCCTCGTCGTTCGCGTCCATGGTAAAGGAATTCCAAAGCAGCTCAACGCCCCCTGCCCCGGCAAAGGCGGAAAAAGCTATTGAAGACATATCCTCACAAACAACCGGCAATCTCGCTGACCAGGTCCTCGAGGGAACAGAGACCGCCCCCTCAGCGGCCGGTAAATCATGGGGCACATCCGAATGGGACAACTTCCTGCGTCAGATCATCCAGCCCCACATTGTCCCGGATATCGAACCCCGTCAGGCAAAGATACTGGATGCGGTGGATGCGGCAACGAGTGAAGTGATGCGTATGATCCTGCACCATCCCGATTTTCAGTCGCTTGAAGCAGCGTGGCGGTCGGTCCACTTTCTGGTATCGAGGGTAGAGACCGATGAGAACCTGAAGCTCTACGTAATCGACATATCAAAAGACGAATTGGTAGCAGATCTCAGTAAAGCGGTTGACCTGAGCTCAACGGGGTTGTACAAACTGCTCGTTGAGCAGATGTCGAAGCCCCTGGGTGGAGAGCCCTGGGCGGTCTTGACCGGCAATTATTACTTTGATAATAGTAGCGATGACGTGAACATCCTCGGACGCCTTGCTAAAATAGCCTGGGCTACAGGCGCGCCGTTTATTGCAGGCGCACATGAGCACATACTTGGATGCGAGTCCCTCCACAACACGCCAAACCATGAGGACTGGGAAAAAACAAAGGAGAGCAACGCGTGGATAGCTCTCAGAAAACTTCCGGAGACCGCGTATCTCGGGCTCGCCCTTCCCAGGTTCATGCTCCGCCTTCCTTACGGGGAAGATACTGATCCGGTTGAAATTTTAGAATTTGATGAAATGCCATATGCCTCGATACATAATCTTTACCTGTGGGGCAATGCCTCAATAGCCTGCGCGTATTTAATTGCCGAGGCCTTCAGCCGTAATGAATGGAACCTCAGGCCGGGCTCTATCCTGGATATAGAAAACCTGCCCCTGCACGTATACAAAGAGGCAAGTGAGTCGAGGACCAAACCCTGTGCAGAGGTGGTGTTTACCGAAGATGCGGCTGAGATAATTCTTCTCAAGGGCATCATGCCCCTCCTGTCTTATAAAAACCAGAACAGGGTGAGACTGGCACGCTTTCAGTCCCTCTCTGACCCGCCCGCGAATCTGGCGGGACCGTGGACTTGAACATTTATTTATTTTAGATTAATGTAAATTTACTAATTCGGGGATTAACTGAAATATTGATTTTACAATTCAGTGTCGCGCCTTTAACTATAACTTGCAGGAGCAGGAGTATCGGCACCCAGGTATATTCCTGTACCTCTTTCATGGGGCCGAAGATATAGACCAGCGCTAATACGATAACCGGAACAGATTTCATTTTTTGCCTAATTTATGACTTACGCGTGTTATGGGGTCAAGAAAAAATATTTATAATCTTCAATTATTTTTGTATATTAGATGATGTCCAAAATAATTTCTTTTGGCAAGTCAGACATCGGCCTCAGGCGCCCCAATAATGAGGACACCTTTGTGGTAAGGCCCGAACTCGGATTTGCGGCAGTGGCAGACGGTATGGGAGGCCCTGCGTCAGGCGAAGTGGCCAGCCGGATGTTCGCTGACACCGCGCTTGAGGTATTCTCAACGCACAGCAGTCGGTCCGAAAAGGAATTACCCGAACTGGTCGAGAACATCTTTCAACTGTCCAATGAGAAGATCTTCATCACGGCACAGGATGACCCCCGGAATCAGGGGATGGGGTGCACCGCGGAAGTGCTGGCCTTTTACAGCGAGGGCTATGTCGCGGGCCATGTGGGAGACAGCCGCACATATCTTCTTCGTGAGGGCCAGCTCAGGCAGATTACAAAGGACCATTCAATAGTTCAGGACCAGCTGGACAAAGGACTTATAAAACCAGATAACGTAAGGAACCACGCCCTCAAACATGTTATTCTCAGGGCAGTGGGGGTGAAGGAAGACCTTGCCGTTGATATCATAAGGGGAAAGAGCCGGCCCGGGGACATTTTTCTGCTCTGTTCCGACGGTCTCAGTGATATGCTGGAGGATTCGACAATCCGGGAAGTCCTTCTGCTCCCGCTAAATCTGGAGGAGAAGGCAGACAGGCTGATCGGTCTCGCCAAGGCAGCCGGGGGAAATGATAATATTACGGTGACTCTGTGCGAAGTTCTGGCCTCCTGACAGCACAGGCATCGCCTTCCCCGTGATTCTCTTTTCAATAATAGCCTCCCCTCCATGACAGCATACGCGGTTTGCATTAAGGCAGGGACCAATGAGGCACACATTCAGTTCTGGGGTTTTATCGTCGGAAAGGAGGGCCTCATTGTTTTCATCGCTCATGAACCTGATGCAGCATTGCATTATCGTTATCGGCCAGGCGGTCTTGCCTGGAAAACTCTACAATGCGTGATGATCCTAAAATATATATCTCCTCAAATCGCGTTTACTTCATCAAGTTTTTTCTTCATCTGCTGTAACAGTCCCGTGTAGGATTCCCTGACGATAATTTCATCGTACTGGCTTCTGTATGTGCTTATGAAACTGACCCCCTCGACAACCACATCATAGACCCACCATTTCCCATTCTTAAGGATGACCTTGTAATCAATCGGGATGTCTACTTTCTTTGTCACAATGGTGGTGCTGACTGACGCATAGGTGCCTTCACCCCTGATTACTTCTTTATTGTAAATAACCTTCTCATCCGTGTAGGCCTCTATCTTTCCTATATAAGAGCCTATAAGCAAATCCGAGAAAATAGCGATAAACTCCCTGGCCTCTTCAGGGGTCCTTGCGTTCCAGTGTCTTGCCAGGGTGCGCATCGCCATTTCGCCGAAATCGAAACGGTCTTTTATCAGCGCCCTTAATCTGCCCCGTCTCTCCTCCTTTTTATCAGGAACGGACAAGGTCTTGTCCTTGAGAACCTCAAGAACAGAGTCGACTGTCGATGTAATGGCCTCCTTCGGGGCTTCCGCTGCCGCTGAAGACAACAGCCCAATCCCGAATAATGTAATGATTAAGAATGAAATGATGTTAACTACTTTCATAGCCGCCTCTCGCATATGTTTTTTATTGCCTGCCTCCTGGCCTGCCTGTTTCCTGCCTTCCAGCCCTATTTCTTTTCAAATATATATTTGCTTATCAGTTCCTCCAGCTCGATCGCTGATTCCGTCTCCATTATTTCTCCGCTGGGGCTAATATACTGTGCGGAACCGCCTGTTTTGATTTTTACATATTTATCACCGATGATGCCCTGGGTCCTGATCGACGCAATTGAGTCTTCCTGCAGCCTTACTCCGGGATTAATTAACAGCTCTACCGTTGCCTCGTAGTTATCCAGATTGATCTTTGAAACTTTACCTACAGGAACACCGGCAACCTCCACTGCCGCGCCCTCCTTCAGGCCGGACACACTGGAAAAACGCGCCTTCACAGGATACTGACTGGTCCCGAAGGGGTGTATGTCGCCCAGCTTGACTGAAAGGTAACCAAGGCAGACAAATCCTGCAATCAGAAAGATCCCGACCCCGGTTTCAATATTGATATTCTTCATATTAAACCTCCATTTCGCTTGAGTATAATGGACCCATGGTTGTTTCCACAAATTCTCTTATCACCGGATCATCTGAAAGCTGAAATTCTTCAGGGGTCAGACAACCCTGAATCACCCCGTTATGCAGCAACGCCACATAATCAGCAAGTTTGAATATTTTCGGCACGTCGTGACTGACAATAACGGACGTATACCCCAGTTTTGCCTGGGTCCTGGAAAACACCCTGTAAATCTCATTGCTCTTGGCAACATCAAGCCCGGTTGTGGGCTCATCAAAAAAGATAATCTTCGGATCAAGCACAAGGGCGCGGGCAAGACCAACCCTCTTTCTCATGCCCCCGCTGAGCTGCGCAGGATATTTATCGTTGCTTTCTTCGATGTCCATCAAGGCAAGTTTTTCGTTCACAATCCTGTTAATCTCCGCCTCTGGTTTCTTTGTCCTCTCTCTCAGGGGAAGGGCAACATTATCATATACTGTCATTGAATCAAAGAGCGCGGCATTCTGAAACAGGACCCCGAAATGGGTCCTGATCTCTTTGAGCTCTCTCTTACTGACTTTGTTTATCTCCTTGCCATAGACAACGACCCTTCCGCTGTCAGGTTTCACAAGGCCCAGGATATGTTTGATGATCTGGCTCTTTCCCTGGCCGCTGGCCCCTATAATGACCGTTGTCTTGCCCTCAACGATAGAGAGGTTGATCCCCTTCAGGACCTCCTGCCTGCCGTATGATTTTCTGACATCGGTCAGTTGGACAATAACAGGTTCCTTCATAGCAGCACCGATGTCAAAAAGTAATCAAAGACCAATATACTGACTGATGATAGCACTACCGCATCCGTAGTCACCCTGCTCACCCCCTCAGCCCCGAAACCGCCGCCCCTTGAGAGGTGCACAAAAAAACCCTTTGCCGAACATATCCAGACAATCAGCACGCCAAAACAGAGAGACTTGACGAACCCCATATACACATCATTAAAATCCACGTCCTTGTAAATGCTTGAAAAATACATGCCTTCATTCGCCCCCAGAAGTCCGACACCTACCAGATACCCCCCGAATATGCCAACCACGTCAAAGATTGCGGTCAGGAGCGGCAGGGAGATGATACCCGCTATGAATTTCGGGGCCACGATATATTTGTGCGGATCAATGGCCATACATTCCAGTGCGTCGATCTGCTCGGAAATCCGCATGACACCGATCTCGGCGCACATAGCAGATCCTGCCCTTCCCGTCACCATCAGCGCCGCAAGGACAGGTCCCAATTCCCTTATCAGGCTGAGGGAGACTGCGGAACCCAGCAGGCCCTCGGCCCCGAATTTACTGAGGGTGTGATACCCTTGCAATCCCAGGACCATCCCTGTAAAGGCGCCGGTAAAAAGGATAACAAAGATTGAGAGAGTGCCGATAATATACGTCTGTTTGATCACGGGAAACATCTTATAGGGCGGTTTCACCATGTTCAGGGCAGAGTGAAAGAGGAATATCCCCATCCTGCCGGCTTCATTCACATAATACAGGGCATAGGTACCTATCTTTTCAAAATACTTCATCATATCTCGTTCACACGCAGGGATTTCAGTATTTCTATTATATTGATTTTTACTATTTTACTCTAATTTCAGGTTCTTCTGGGAATAATGCGTAGGCAGGCTTCGCGAATGACATGCGGACATCTTTATAAGTAGCTTGATCAAGTTACCATACTATCTTATCCTCGGAAATGTCGGAAGAAGCTATGATAAAGATGGAAGCACTTCACCGATCATCTGATGAGCACCACGTCATGAGCCCGGGACCCTTCGCTGTCCTCAATCAAGGTAAATTCTACGGCAACCCCTTCTCTCAAGTAACAGCCAACCGTACCACTGCGGACCGCGCTTTGATGTACATACACGTCTTCCCCCTTTTTACGTGCAATGTACCCACTGCCCCCACAGCTGTCATACCATTTAACTATTCCTATTTCTCGCATTTCCACATCTGTTGCTGACTATTGTTACGTCCATAGTCCTCACCAACACTCCATCCCCCTGTGCGCACGAAAGCGCATACCAAGGAATTATGATAATATTCGGCATGACGCGCTGATTCCTTTATCTTTTCTCTTCCGTACTTTTACGGTTCACAGACTAATCGTCATTATGATATATTACATACCACTCTTGTACTTCCAGTATCAGCATAGCATCATGAGAAAGACTGCCGGCAATATCTATCTGTGGGCTTATATGTGACTGATGTCTCAGGCGGTAAGAAATTATGATCAGTCGGCACACCATATGGAAAGGGGGGAAGGTATGCCTATGGAAATTTGGCATCAAGAAATTACCTGTTGACGTGACCTGAGTTTGAATGAATGTTTATGACTTCATTGGAGTCATCATTTAGATGTAGGAGGGACGCAATGAAAAAGAGGAGTTTTTTTTGCATCTACGTAATCGCTTTATTTGTGTTTGCGGGCAGCGTTGCAGGGGCTGCCGACTGGCGGTTCCCACTGGGGNNTGACATATTTAGGCGGAATAAATGATATCAAGGACTTGTATGATGACAATGTGAAGGCAAAATATACGGCATTGGAAGATGAAAATTTCGGTTTTGCAGTTCCTGTGGGCATTTCATTTAATCCTTATGTAGAATTCGAAAGCGGGGTGGGTGTGGGTGTAGGTATTGGCCCTGTTGGTTACATACTGTATCATGTTGAGACCAGTACCGGTTCAAAAACAGATGAAGAAGATTTCACTTTCACAAATGTCCCTGTCAGTCTTGATTTCAGATATGCGTTCCTGCCTAAATCCAACACCTCGCCTTATGTCCGGGTTGGCGGCAGATATAACATAGCAAGCGGTGACTTTGTGGAGAGTTCAAAAGCGGGTTTCTTCGGCGGAGCAGGCATAGAGTTTGGAAGAACAAAGACGGTCGGCGGAGG
>DKBK01000030.1 GCA_002451135.1 Nitrospiraceae bacterium UBA6902 | reverse complement strand
GTGGACACAGCAGTAGTCAAATTCAATCCCCTGTCCAATACGGTTCGGGCCCCCTCCCAGAACCATAATCTTACGGTTCGGACTTACCTCAACCTTGTCAGTCCCGTTATACGTTGAATAATAGTACGCAGCATTTTCTACCCCGCTCACAGGGACCGGCTCCCATGCCTCCACTACGCCAAGAGAAGTCCTTGCTGTGCGGATATCCACTTCAGGAACACCGAGTATCTTTGAAAGATATTTATCGGCAAAGCCGTCCTTTTTCGCCTCAATAAGTAGTGCCTCCGGCGGGAGTTTTCCTTTATACGCAAGCAGTTTTTCTTCCAGCTCCACAAGTTCCTTCATCTGCTGAACAAACCACGGCTTGATATGGGTCTTTCTATAGAGGACATCGATCTCAGCCCCTTTACGCAGGGCCTCGTACATAATAAACTGGCGCTCACTGGACGCTTCATTCAGCATATCCATCAGATTACCAAGCGTTTTTTTGTTAAAGTCCTTCGCAAAACCAAGGCCATAACGCCCGTTTTCAAGCGAACGGATGGATTTTTGAAAGGCCTCTTTATATGTCTTCCCGATACTCATGACTTCGCCTACCGCCTTCATCTGAGTGCCTAATTTATCTTCAACCCCCTTGAATTTTTCAAAGGCCCACCTTGCGAATTTAACGACAACGTAGTCTCCGGAAGGGGTATACTTCTCAAGCGTACCATCACGCCAGTAGGGAATTTCATCCATGGTAAGTCCACCCGCCAGCATCGATGACACAAGCGCGATAGGGAATCCTGTAGCTTTTGAGGCCAGCGCTGATGAACGGGAGGTCCTTGGATTAATTTCAATAACAACTACCCTCCCGGTTTTCGGATCATGTGCAAACTGGATGTTTGTACCCCCGATTACCTCTATCGCCTCGACAATTGAATAGGAATACTTCTGCAGCCTCTTTTGCAGTTCAGGATCAATGGTAAGCATCGGAGCAGTGCAATAGGAATCACCAGTGTGCACGCCCATGGCATCAACATTTTCAATAAAACAGACGGTGATCATCTGGTTTTTNNGCCAGTCCGCGGCTCGTCACTGTCCGCAGTTCTTCCATATTGTAAACCAGCCCTCCCCCAGTGCCGCCCATTGTATATGCAGGACGAATGACTACCGGCAGTCCCAGTTTTTCAGCTATTTTTTCAGCCTGCTCAACACTTGTTGCAATTTCACTTTTAGGCATATCAATGCCGAGACGGTTCATGGTGTCCTTGAACGCCTGACGGTCCTCTCCCCTTTCAATGGCATCAACATTTACCCCTATGACTTTTACGCCGTATTTTTTAAGCACCCCTGCCTTTGCAAGCTCTGAAGAAAGGTTAAGCCCTGTCTGGCCTCCGAGATTGGGAAGCAGTGCGTCAGGACGCTCCTTTGCGATTATCTCGGTCATGTACTCAAGGGTAAGAGGTTCAATATACGTGACGTCGGCCATGCCAGGGTCGGTCATGATCGTGGCAGGATTCGAGTTTACAAGGACGATCTGGTAGCCAAGTTTTCTCAGTGCCTTGCACGCCTGGGTCCCTGAATAATCAAATTCGCAGGCCTGGCCGATTACAATAGGGCCTGAGCCGATGATCATAACCTTCTTGATATCGTCGCGTCTGGGCATAATTATCTCCTTTTATTCCCTTCTTTAGTCTTTATTATAAGAAAATTTTAATCCACAGATTAACGCAGATTATCACAGATTTATTAAAAGCTCAACCATTATATACTAGTCGGTATCTGAGAAAACTGTGGATATACCTACGGTGCTTTATGTTGTACAGTCTAAAACACAAAGTACCTGTTACGAAAATTATGCCTGCTTATTTGATCAGGCTATCGCGTCCTCGCCTTTTTGGGCTGTGCGTATTCTCACTGCTTCTTCAATATGACTGATGAATATACAGTCATTTTTATCACTGTGCATAATAATGCTTTTGTTTATCATTTCCACAGCCTTCTCCACAATGCTGTCCGGTAGAATAATCTCGATCTTCAACTTGGGTATAAACTCAATGGGATGGTCCGGTCTTTTCAGTATTCCGGCATACCGGTCCTGGTCTCCGGGGACCTTTATCTCTGTGATCGTCATGCCCTGGAGACCCAGCCTGCAGAGGACATCCTTTACCGCGTCAAGCCTGAAAGGCGCTATGATTGCGTCTATCTTTTTCATATAAAAAAAGCTGGTATCCGCTGATTAACGCAGATTATCACAGAGTTATTAAAAGCTTACCTGTCTTTTTCCCTTTTGAATATTAATATGTGCATGTCTCATTTGTAATATGTCGTCTTCTGTGAAATCTGTGGCTATACAGGCTGTTCTTTGGCTAATAGTCATAATTAAAATGACGTTAATTTTGAATACTCATAAAGGGTCGACATTGCGCTGTTTTCCGTATGTATCCCGCCTTCTTCTATCGCGGCGACCGGATTCAGTCCGCCGACGATCACCATTCCCACCTTGTCTATTCCCACTGGGATCTCCAGCAGCGCCTTGTTGGGTTCTCCTATGAGAATCACTCCCTTGATGCCCCTGGCCGCCATGGTTTCCGTAAGCCTCCTGGCCGCGTCAATGCACACGACCGGTATCTCCCTGAAGCTCGCAAGGATCCTCCCTGAGTTCCCATTGACCAGGCCTGCAACATCGGTCATCTTGCTCTTAATGAATATTTCGAGCGGATCGAGCGACGACCCCTCGTAACTGATCAGCGACAGAAATCTCACGGGTTTCCCGTTGATTATCTCTACCACCCCTCCGAACTTTGAGGTCACAGGAATGCCTGCCTTGAGAAATATGCCGTTGATAGTAACACTGCATACCGTCCCGATACCGATCCTTCCCTGCGGGATTGTGACATCCCTGATCCTTCCGCCTCCCCGCGCAAATATTATCCTGTCGCTCATCACATAGGGGGACGAAAAGACCGGCTTCAGCATCCTCATCACATTTTTCCGTTCTTCCTCCGGGAAAAATGATATGTTAAGAATAACATCGCCCTTTAATGTCTCAAGATTGATTGTCGTCAGATATGAAAGAGATTCGATCTTGCTTATCACAAACCCGAGTTTCTGTGAGACATGAGAGTACTGTATCTCGTTCCTGCCCTGGTCCGTGATCTTCCTGCCTTCCTTGCCGAACACTTCTGTGAGGCCCCTTTCATCAAGGATCTTCAAATGGTAGCGGACCGTCCTTTCGGTAAGGTCGATTCCGTGCATCGTTAACTGGCTCGATATCTCTTTTGAACCTACTACGTCCGTATGCTTATCCAGTATTTTGAGTATTGAGAACATGGTCTTATTCATGTCGAGCTCCGTTCCAAGCCCCTCTTCCGTCCGTTAACATAAAAGTATCCTCTGCGCCTCTTCCATGTCTGCTTCCATCACATACGGAATGCCGGTCACTTCGGTTGCCTCTTTTGTCAGGGACACGAGATCGCTTCTGTCCAGATGTTTGAGTGCGAATTTTCTTGTGCCTGCCATCAACTGCTGCAGCCCTGCCTGAAGCCTGTCGCAGAAGGTATACATGGCAACCGCGGCAAGCGGCAGTTTTTTGAAATCTTTGCCGAAGCGTGTTTTCAGTGCTTCAAGTGTAATAAATATACTCCCTGGGACATCACCGTATTTTTTTATATCAGCAGGGACCTTGTCTTCCGCGATCCAGTTCTGGATGTTTTTCCCTATGAATGCCGGTATCATGAGCGCCCTGCCCATGCTGACCGCCTTAAAGTGGGGCGCGCCGAGCGCCAGCGCTTTAAAGATGTGGTCTTCAAGGGAGAATCCTCCCGCGATTGCAAGGTCGGGGACATGCATGCCTTTTGCCTTTAACTGCGATGCGAACTTGTACGCGATTGACTGAAGATAAATCGTAGGGATGCCACATTCGTTCATCATCCTCCACGGGCTCATGCCCGTACGGCCGCCGGTACCGTCTATCGTCAGCAAGTCGATCTGCGCGTCAGACGCGTACCTGATGGCCCTCGCAAGATCGGTTATCCGGTATGCGCCGGTCTTCAGAGAGACAAACTTCGCACCGGCATTTCTGTAATGCTCAACTGACTTTACAAACTCCTCATGGCTCACCATGCCGAGTCTTGAGTGCCTCTCAAATTCCCTTACCTCTTCCTCTGCGAAGACCTTTTTTGCGAGGTGTGCTTTCGGAATAACGGTATCCGCCTTTTTCTCAAAGTCGAGCGCCTGTTCACGCGACCTGGGCTTTGCCTCGTGGCCGATGTTTTTTGCGCCCTGTCCCCATTTCAGTTCTATACACCTGACCTTGAGTTTTTCCATCGCGTATTCGGCTGAACCGAGCCTTGTGTCTTCCACATTCTGCTGGAGGATGATCTCACCGGCACCGTCATGCCAGTGTTTAAATAATTTCACCCTCCTTTCAAGTTCAGGCGAGCGTATGACTTTGCCTTTTTTATATTCAGACTCAGTATCCATCCCTGCCACATTTTCACCGATCACGACCATGATCCCGGAAATGGCAGCACCGATCGCAATCCCTTCCCAGTTGTCCTTTGCAATGTCGGTTGATCCAAGTGCCCCTGTAAGAACAGGAAGGCTGAGCTTCACTTTGTAGTTGTTGCCAAGTGTGGTTTCCGTTGATACAGCAGGGAATACCGCTTTATCAGGGTCTGCCTTCACTCCGGCAGCACCGACACACGTTCCCTGAATATTCAGGTGAGAGTAATCAACCGGGTATTTCTTTGTAGCTCCGGCAGTGACCTTTCCGTGCGGCTTCGGATAGATCACCTCTCTTCCCCTGTAGGAAGATTTCGCAATTTCACACAGTCCGGTACATCCATCAAGACAAACCGAACATATACCCGACTGGGGTGCCTGGTCCGGAACCCTGCTTCTTGTTCCCGTTGCTGAACTCGCATTTGGTGTTCCGTAGTACATTGGTTACCTCCGTTTAAAATGCAACTTAGATTCGACATGTTGCGCTTGAGCGCGCACGAGATGGTGCTTTTACAGGGGCGAACAGCCGTTCACCCCTGCAAAACACACCGCCATAAAAAACCATACTGAACGATACGAACTGATCAGGCAGTTAAATACGCGCCCTTACATAATTATCATGCGGCTTGTTGTTCTTCCTCTTGCTCATAGCTGTCTGATGCGTTTTCAGGATCTTCATGGCCTCTTTCCTGTACGCGTCCATCAGGTAAGGAATACCTGTGACCTTTGCACACTCCTCGGTCAGCGACATCAACTCGTCCCTCGTAATAGCGTCGATGTTAAAGCAGCGGGAACCAGCCATTAACTGCTGCAGACCTACCTTAATCTTCTGGGAATAACTGTATATGCCGATCGCGCCGAGAGGGATGTGCTTAATCTCTTGACTCCCTACAATATTTTTTACGTCTTCATAATTGAAAAAAATCTCTTCTACGGTGCTGCCGAATTCGCTCACCGATTTTGGGAGGTTGTCAGTCTTTAACCACTTTTCAATATTTTTTCCGACCATTCCGGGAATCATTAATGCACGGCCCATACAGACTGCTTTCGTGAACGGCGCGCCAAGGGCCAGCGCCTTAAATACGCCGTCTTCACTGCTGAACCCGCCGGCAAAGGCAATGTCCGGAACGCGTTCACCCTGCTTCTCGAGAACCTTGCAAAATTCTTGGGTTGCCGCGTGCAGGTACAGGGAAGGCATACCCCATTCCTCCATCATGCGCCAGGGGCTCATGCCTGTGCCGCCGGGTGCACCATCGATTGTGAGGAGGTCAATCTTGGCCCTTGAACTCCATTTGATCGCCATCGCCAATTCCCTCAGACCGTACGCCCCAGTCTTTAAGGTTATACGTTTAAAGCCGAGTTTTCTCAGCCTGTTTACTTCGGCGTAAAATCCTTTTTCATCAATGAATCCAAGACGGCTGTGGCGCTCAAATTCTCTGATCGCTTTGTCCTTGTACGCTGCCTGAACAACCGGATCTGAGGGATCAGGGGTAACAATATAGCCGCGCTTCTGCAGTTCAAGGGCACGGTCAAGGGAATGCACCTTTATCTCTCCGCCGATGCATTTAGCGCCCTGTCCCCATTTCAGTTCGATGGTTTCGAGGCCATGCCTGTCGATGATATATTCGGCAACGCCCAGGCGGGTGTCTTCGACATTCATCTGCACCAGAATCTCTCCGTATCCATGATGGAAGCGTCGGTAGGTTTCGATTCTCCGGTCCATGTCCGGGGCCTTTGTTACCATGTGGTTATTGTTTAATTCAAGCTGAGGGTCAATGCCGCATACGTTCTCCCCGCACACAATGGTAACTCCGGAAATTGCGGCTCCTATGGCAAAATGTTCCCAGTTCTTGCGCGCGATTTCAGTGGATCCGAGTGCCCCGGTGAAAATCGGCACTTTCATATTTACTTTTTTGCTCCAGCCGTATGAGGTTTCAGTATTCACGTTAGGGAATGTAGCGGTATCAGGGTCGCCAATCTGTCCCTTGGGAAGCCCCTTGGCCCCCAGTGCGTAACCCTGAATGTTCAGGTGAGAATAGTCGACGGGATAATTCTTATCACCACCGGCAGTTACTTCTCCGAACGGGCCAGGGTAGATCACTTCCCTCCCCCTGAAAGTGGATTTAAAAACTTCACAGTTCCCGCGGCACCCGTCGATACAGCGGGTGCATAGTCCGCTCATGGGAGTGACACTTCTTGAACGATTGGCTGTCCTGGTTGCATCATTGGCATTCGGCTGCTGAAGATTCATTTTTTTCTCCTTTGGAATTAAAAATTTTTAGAAATGAACAGTACAAAGCACTGTGGGTATCCCCTCTGAAATTATGTCTTCACCTCCTTTAATTAAGTAAACTTCATATTTCACTTAATATAATTAAGTATTCATTAATGCCACGGGCAAAAAAAATCCGCAGCTGTCTCCTTATCGTAAAATCAACGCACATCACATCAGGTATAAAATATCAGCAGATCGACCTCTTTTCCGGACCTATTTCGCCATTCCGAGGGAACGGACTCCTTCAGGTAAAGCGAATCTCCTGTGCGCAGATGCCTCTCGTTATTCTCGACCTTAACCGACACCTCTCCGTTGAGCACATATATAAATTCATTTTTTTTATGATGCAGAAAATGTTTTTTCAGTGTCTTGTTCTGATGGATGACCGTAAGATAGACAGATGAGTTTCCGTTTGATACCACTGAATAGATGGAATATTCTCCCTCTCTTTCGATAAGCCTTTGCTTGATCGATTCACCGGTGATGTGCCACGGCAGTTCCTTCTGCCTGGTGTCCCGCTGGAGTAATTCTGTCGGGTCGATATTCAGGGCGTCTGCGATCTGAAGGAAGGAGCTGAGGGAGGGGCTTATCTGGTTGTTCTCGATCTGAGATATGAAGCTCGGCGTCACGTCCGCCTTGTCCGCAAGCTCTTTCTGGTTCATGCCAAGCCGTCCCCTGGCCTCCTTTATCCTGCTGCCGATTTCACGGGAGGGCCCTTTCTTCGGAAAACTGATACCTATGTCAGAAGCTTTTATCTCATACGCATGAGGTTTAAAGGCCTCCCTGTCCTGCCGTCCCTCAAGCTTATGGGCCTTGATATACAGTTCTTCCCTTCTTCTGTACAGTTCAAATACGACCTGGGTGATATGCCTTAAATTTGCCTTGAATTTCTGGCTGTGGGCATCTTTTTCCAGTATCCAGTATGCAACGGTCTCAAGGTCATACAACCGCGGGCACATATAGGTGAAAAATTTGTAGGTATCATCTTCGTTGCCCCACAGGTCCTGCATCCCTGTAAGGCTGTCAAAGACGTACCGCGCACCAGGGGGAAGGCTTTCCTCTATCTGATTGAGCCTGTGGGTAAACTGATCGATATTCTTGGGGTCTTCAATCCTGACGACATGTAATCCGGACTTCGTCTTATAGAATTTAAGAAAGGTTTCATCATTTTTCCCCTTGCCTGAAGTAAAACAATCAAACAAAATGAAATGATCAGGGGGCAGAAAATCTTTTATCCTGCTTAAAATGCTCTGGGGGGAGCTGTTAAAGCTCACATATACTATTGTCTGGGCTTCATTAAAGGACTGCCTTATGAAATTCTGCACAAATACGTCATAGGAAGTCCCTGCATCAACTTCCCAGACAATATTGTCCCCGATATAAAGAGAGTCAATAAGTGAGTCGAGATTTTTAACGCCGGATGATATTTTTTGCATGGCAAACGGTTACCGTGAGCTATAAATTAATAAACATCAACCGGTTTGTCAAGATAATTATTCTTACAACTGCGATCTGCGCCGGACAGGCGCAGCACGATTCATCTCATGAGTCATTACTACAAAAGCGTAGGGCCTACAAAAATGTAGCTTTAGGGAAGGGCCTGAATCATGAAAAATCAGTGAATTACAGGCTGGCACAGTTTTGGCTTATATAGAAGCAAAAAAGACCGCATGTTTGACATTGAAAAACATCACTTGTTAATATATTCGACGGCAAACGGTTACCGTAACGAGTGTTGTATGCCTTGAAGGTTTTAATTAAGATGGCATCGCTTTTTTCCCCTGAACGGCATATAAAATTTGTCCTAAGAAATTAAGTAGACACTGTTTTTTGACTCCCACAAAAGGATCGGGACGGATAGTATGGACCAAAGAGGCACTGGGTTTACACGGGCAATCTTATTTTGCCGGCAATTAGACCCGAATCAGGACGTTAACAGGCGGGCCATTGAAAGAGAGATGGGTGGCAGCATTCGTTTTTTCCCCCTGCCATGCAGCGGCCGCGTTGATCCGCTTTACCTCATGCGTGCCCTCGAATCAGGCGCTGACAAGGTGTATCTTATCACCTGTCCCGAGGGGGCGTGTCGTTATCGAGAAGGGAATCTGCGCGCCAAAAAGCGCGTTGCCTATACCCAGGGGTTGATCGAAGAGATAGGCTTCGCGCGGGAGCGTCTCGAACTGATTGTCCCCTCTGCGGAGAAACGGGTAACCATTGATGAACTGACCCGGGATATTCTTGCCCGGGAGGCGGCAATCGGGACCTCTCCGGTAAAGGGGAAGTAGGCTTGGAGATAAAAACGGCTGACGATAAAGGAGCAAGCGTATGATTACTGCTGAAAGAAAACCTATATCAGAAATTAAAGAAATGATAGCGCCTTACAGGAAGATACTGGTCGTCGGCTGCGGGTCCTGTGTTGCCGAGTGCGCAGCAGGAGGTGAAAAGGAGGTAGGACTTCTCTCTTCCGCACTCCGTATGGACGCAAAGGCATCGGGGAAAGAAATTGAAATAAAAGAGATCACACTGGACAGACAGTGTGTCTATGAATTTATCGACCATTTGGCTGAAATTATCAGCCAGTACGACGCTGTTCTGTCTCTCGCATGCGGGGCAGGGGTACAGGCCGTTGCTGAGGTATTTCCCAAAGCACCTATTCTCCCTGCCCTCAATACAACGTTCCTCGGTGAGACAAAAGAAGCGGGCCTCTGGGTAGAAAACTGCCGGGGCTGCGGCGACTGCAAACTCGGGGTCTTCGCTGCGGTATGCCCTGTTACCCGCTGCGCCAAAGGGCTGTTCAACGGCCCCTGCGGCGGATCAAAGACTGACCGCTGCGAGGTCGATCCTGACGTACCCTGCGCATGGCAACTCATCGTCACCAGGCTCGAAGACATGGGACAGCTTGACCTCCTGCGAAAGGTCCATCCCCCGGCAGACTGGTCAAAGCAGCAGGGCAAGGGCCCGAGAAAAATTATCAGGGAGGACCAGAGAACGTGATCACAGAAAGCCGGCTCAAGAATGTCTTAGATAGTGGGAATTTCGCTGTTACTGCTGAATGCGGCCCGCCGAAAGGCGCTGATCCCGAGGTTGTGAAGAGCAAGGGAACTATCCTCAAGGGTCATGTGGACAGTGTAAATGTTACTGATAACCAGACTGGCGTAGTCCGTCTCAACAGTCTCGCTGCCTGCGCATTGCTCAGGGCCGAAGGGCTGGACCCTGTGCTCCAGATGGTCACCCGTGACCGTAATCGCATAGCTCTGCAGTCTGATGTCCTGGGGGCCTCTGCCCTCGGCATACGCAATATCTTATGTCTTTCCGGCGATCACCAGTCATTCGGCAATCAGCCGCAGGCAAAAGGTGTCTTTGACATCGACTCTGTTCAGCTGATACAGACAGTACGTCAGATGAGAGATGCCGGTGAAATCATCGGAGGCGAAAAGCTGGCCTCACCCCCTGAACTGTTTATAGGGGCCGTGGCAAATCCCTTTGCCGATCCCTTTAAATACCGTGCCGCCCGTCTCGCTACGAAGGTGGATGCAGGCGCTGAGTTTATACAGACCCAGTGCATTTTTAACCTCAAGCGCTTTAAGGAGTGGATGGGGCTCGTAAGAGATAATCGAACCGCGGATCAGGTCTATATCCTCGGCGGAATTACCCCCCTTAAGTCTGCCCGCATGGCAGAGTACATGGCAAAGAATGTTGCCGGCATGGACCTGCCGAAAGACGTTATCAACAGAATGAAAGCAGCGCCTGCAAAGGAGCAGCGGCAGGAAGGGATCCGGATAGCCGTTGAAACGATACATGCGCTCAGGGAGATCAAAGGTGTTCACGGTGTTCATATCATGGCAATAGAATGGGAGGATGCGGTCCCGCAGATTGTGGAAGAGGCAAAGCTTTTTCCGAGGCCTCAGGCCTGAGAGGAGTAACAGTTATGCCCCCTAAATATCATATTCATACAAGCCGCACAGCTAACAGGTTTCAGCTCATCACAAAATCCGGTATCATAGCCTGGGATGAAGGATGCCTCAAATGCGTCCGCTGCGTAAAGAAAGATTGCGTCTACAAGGTATATGAAAAGAGGGGCATTGATACCCGCCAGATGCTCGAATCACTCGACAGTGTCTGTATGGATTGCTTTCGTTGCGTACAGGGTTGTCCAAACAAGCTCATCCATAAGGGGCTTAATCCGTCATATAAAGAACTCGGAGACCATTACTGGACACCCGAGATCATTTCAGGACTCTGGTATCAGGCGGAAGCCGGACGTATCCCTGTTTCCGGCGGAGGGTATGGAGGAAATTTCTCCGGTCCCGGTTTTGATGCGATGTGGACAGACATGTCCGAAATAGTCAGGCCTACAAGGGACGGTATCCATGGCCGTGAATACATAAGCACTACTGTTGATATAGGCCGCAAGGTCATGGCCCTGGAATTTGATCAGACAGGAGCGCTTGAGACTACTCCGCCGCCCGTTGTGGAGATCCCCCAGCCTATTCTGTTTGACCTGCTGCCATGGTCGCCGCCGCGAAAAGGGATAAATCTTGCCATGCTTGAAGGGGCGCGTTCATTGGGCACCTTTGCCGTTATCCGGCAAAGCGAGTTTATTCCTGCGATGGAAGAGTATCTTCCCAATATAGTCCTCTACGTTGATGGAAGCTTATCTGATATTGATCCGGATATTCTGCGCAGGCTGCGCCTGATAGAGATCCCTTATGGGAAAGGGGTCATTGCCTCACAGAAAGTCTTAAAAGAAAGGCACCCCGGTCTCGTGACCATTATCCGGATGGAACTCAATCCTTATTCATCTTCAAACGTCTTACGGCTCACCGCTGAAGGGGCCGAGGTGATACATCTTGTTGCCGACGAATACGGCCTTGAAAAGTCGGGCAAGCCTCTATTTATAAAAGAACGGGTGAGAAAGATACATCTTCACCTTGTGGATAAGGGAGTACGTGACCAGATCACCCTCATCGCCGGCGGGGGCATTGCCATGGCAGAACACGTGGCAAAGCTGATCATATGCGGTGCAGATGCACTGTCTGTTGACATTCCGCTGCTTGTTGCCATGGAGTGCAGGGTCTGCCGCCGCTGTAGAGAAGGCATTTCCTGCCCAGTGGAACTTGAAACGATCGACCATGTATGGGGTGCAAGCCGCATAAGGAACCTCATGGCGGGCTGGCATAACCAGCTTCTCGAAATACTCGGGGCTATGGGTATACGTGAGGTAAGGAGGCTGCGGGGCGAAATGGGGCGGGCCATGTTTTTCGAGAACCTTGAAAAAGAGATATTTGCCGCTCTGGGCAAACGGGGTTGATGAAATGGCAATCAAGACCAAGACCCTAAAATTACCTGAAATCAGACCGGTACCGAGCCGTTTCCGAAATGCGCTTGGCAAATATCGCGTTACGATAACTAAATCATGCAACAACTGCGGACTATGCATAACGTTATGTCCCTATAGTGTTTATAAAGCAGGATCAAAAAAGCCGAGGGTGGCCGCCGAGCATCTCTGTCTCGGGTTCCCATGCAAAGAGAAGGATTTTTTCTGCGTTAACAAATGCCCGGAAAAGGCGATTCAGTTGACGATAAATCCTTCCTTTGAAATTCTCGGGGACAGACGCTGGTCAGCTGATCTCCTTGCCAGTGCCTGGCATATGGCCGAAACCGGCGAACTTCCATATCAGGGACTTAACTACAAGACAGGTAATTCAGGCGGCGGATTTGACAAACTCCGTTTTATCTTTCCAAAAGCAAAGGGGCTTGATGTCCCTGATGAAGAGATATCAACAACTATTGAACTAAACCGCTCGGGTGACTCAAGGCCCAGTGTCACCATTCCGGTCCCTTTTTATTTCGGCGGGATGTCGTTTGGTTCAGTCAGCATTGTCACCATGCTCTCACGCGTAAAGGCAGCGGCAGCGCTTAAGACATTCTGTTGTACCGGAGAAGGCGGATATCCTGAGGAACTGATTCCTTACGATGATCATATAATAACCCAGATAGCAACAGGTCTCTTCGGGGTCCGGGAAGAGACAATCAAGCGGGTCCGGATTGTGGAATTTAAATATGCACAGGGTGCCAAACCCGGCCTCGGGGGACATCTGCTCGGTGATAAAGTAACATCTCGTGTGGCAAGTATGCGGGAGGCGGTAGCAGGCAGCGCCCTCTTTTCTCCTTTCCCTTTTCATAGCGTATATTCCGTGGAAGACCACAAAAAACATGTGGACTGGATAAAGGAGACAAACTACCGCGCCCTCGTCTCGGTAAAGGTTTCGACACCTTCGGACGTGGACATGGTTGCCGTGGGCAGTTATTATGCCGGGGCGCATATTGTCCAGCTTGACGGAAGTTACGGCGGGACCGGCGCCGCGCCCGATATAGCGAAAAAGAATATTGCGATGCCAATCGAATACGCTGTGCCCAAGGTGCATAAATTTCTTTCTGAAGAGGGAATAAGGGACAAGGTAACGATTATCGCGAGCGGCGGCATACGATCCGCGTACGATATGGCCAAGGCTATTGCTTTAGGCGCTGACGGAGTATGTCTCGGCACTGCCGATCTTGTGGCCCTTGAGTGCATCCGCTGCCATCACTGCGAGTCAGGCCGCGGCTGTGCACGCGGTATCGCCACAACAGATGAAGAACTTACAAGCCTCATGGAACTCGATTGGGCAACTCAGCGCATCATAAACATGTATCTGACATGGCAGCGGCAGCTCATTTCCATTCTTAAGCGTCTCGGCATGAGAAGCGTTACAGAGCTTGTGGGACGCTTTGATGTGATCGGCCATCTCGATTATATAAAGCAGAAAGATCTGGAGGGCGACCTGGATTTATGAAAAAGAAAAACATTGCAGAAGCAATTATAGGTTCAAGACATTACTTCCGCGAGGCTGACAGACTGGTAAAACAGACCGGTATAGAAGCTGAAGAGGGAGGGTGCGGGGTTACCGGATTTGCCTGCAGCATTCCCGTGAGCGGCCGTCACATCTTTGAACCATCCGTGCAGATGCACAACAGGGGTAACGGGAAAGGCGGAGGTCTTGCTGCCGTCGGCTTAAGTCCGGCCCAGCTGGGAGTGGACCGGGATACCCTCGACAATGATTTTCTTCTGCAGGTTGCAATTCTTGATGAGACGGTAGTCCCTGAGATGGAAGCGCGCTTTATCCGTCCTCATTTTCGGGTAGCCCATGAGGCGTTCCTCGAGACGATTGATGATTACAGGGACATTGCCGGTCTCGATGTGAAACCCCCGGCAGTGAAACGCTATTTCGTGAGGGTAAAGCCTGAAGTCCTTGCGATTTTCCAGAAGGAACGCGGCCTGGAGATGCTGCCGTACGACAAGGCTGAAGAAGAGTTTATCTTCCAGAACACCTATCAGTTAAACCTCGCACTGTACAGTTCTCTTGGTGACAAAAGGGCCTTTGTCCTGTCACATGGCAAAAACATGATGATACTCAAGATCGTGGGCTATGCTGAAAAGGTTGCCCAGTACTATAAACTCGAAAATTTCAACTCGCATATATGGATAGCCCATCAGCGCTATCCCACCAAGGGACGTGTCTGGCATCCCGGAGGCGCCCACCCCTTCATCGGCCTTAATGAGGCCCTTGTGCACAATGGTGACTTTGCCAATTATTATTCCGTATCAGACTATCTCCGCCAGCGGAATATTTATCCCCTCTTCCTGACTGATACGGAGGTGTCAGTCCATGTTTTCGATCTCCTGAACAGGGTCTATGGCTATCCTCTTGAATACATAATTGAAGCGCTTGCGCCAACGGGGGAAATGGATTTCGATCATTTGCCAGAGGAAAAGCAGCGCATATACAGGCAGATCCAGACTGCCCACATCCATGGCTCCCCTGACGGGCCGTGGTTCTTCATAATAGCCAGGAACGATGTCCAGAAAAATCAGTTCCAGCTCATCGGCATTACTGATACGGCAATGCTCCGGCCGCAGGTCTTTGCGCTGCAGAAGGGTGAAGTAGAGATAGGCCTGGTCTGCTCGGAAAAGCAGGCCATTGATGCAACACTTGAAAGCCTTGCAAAAGAAGACTCCCGCTTTGGCACAGTTGCTGACCATTACTGGAATGCCCGCGGCGGAAGCTATACTGACGGCGGCGCATTCATCTTTAATTTAAAGGAATCGGCAGCAGGCAGGATGTCCCTCTCCTGCGCCGACAAATTCGGAAAGCCTGTTGATGTTCCAACCGGCCAGCCTCCCCATGATAGCAGGACCACGCTGCCGACTGTCGGGGCCTCTCATAGGGAACACGTAAAAGATATATTAAAAAACCTGTCTGAACATACCATAGAAAAAGTCTTTGCCGGGATGAAAGAAAACCTGGTTAAATGGGACTATTCAGAGTTCTCTTATTTTCTTGATCAGCTCGTCTCTATTGCTGAAAAAGATGAAATGAAAATGTCTGCTGTTTCGCTTATCTCGATCCTTCTCGACAGGCGCTATCCAACCGGCAATAAGAGACGGCGCTCGATTCTCCAGCAAATATCGGGTGCTCTTGATGCCATCTTGAGAAAAATACCCGGCATGAATGATGGGAACCGTGACACTGTTTTTCGCAGAATCGATTTTACGTCCCGTCCTTCTCTTCGGGGACCAAAGAGATCTGAGCAGGTGCTCGTAGCAGATGCGGGGATGTTCCAGCCTGAAGGGGAGGATGCCTTTTCCCGTATTGTCTCTGATGCGCATGCACTCGGTTGGAAACAGTTCATTTGTTTCGGCCATCGCGGTCAGCGCTTTCTTGGCTGCGGGTTGGGACCCGACACAAAGGGGGTCCGAATTGACGCCTTTGGCTCTACCGGCGATTATCTCGCATCAGGTATCGACGGACTTGAACTTCATGTACACGGGAACGCCCAGGACCAGCTCGGGCAGATCATGAAATCAGGAAAACTTGTGGTCTACGGTGATGTTGGTCAGACGTTCATGTATGGAGCAAAAGGCGGAGAGGTTTATGTGCTCGGAAACGCTGCCGGAAGACCCTTAATCAATGCGGTAGGAAAGCCGAGAGTTGTTATAAACGGCACTGCCCTCGACTATCTCGCTGAATCATTTATGGCAGGCGATCCATACAATGGCGGAGGTTTTATTGTCCTGAATGGTCTGAGGTTTGATAACAGCGGAAAAGCAGTCCCGCTGGACATCCCTTATCCGGGGTCCAACCTGTTTTCACTTGCGTCCGGAGGTGCGATATTCGTACGTGACCCGCATCAGAGTATAGTGCCGGAGCAGCTGAACGGAGGCCAGATATTACCATTTACTCAGAAGGCCTGGAAGTTGATACTGCCTTACTTAAAGGAAAATGAGCGTCTCTTCGGGATCACGATAGATGAACTTCTGACTGTCAACGGCAAGTTGCTGAAACCCGATCAGGTCTATCGCACCATTGGAGCGGCAAAACTTTCAGTCCTTTCCGGAAGTACTGCCCTTGCCATGAATGTAGAGTGGGAAGAAGAGGATTAGCAAGTTGACAATGATAGCCTCTCTCTTATTATAATTAACTGGCCGTTATCAGTATACTCGTTAAAGGATAATCAATCGGCGTCTCGCACCAGCAGCTGGGTCGAGGCGCTCTTTTGTCAAAAAGGTAATGGATTATGTGTAGACTCGCTGCAATAACATCAAATGAATATTTCTCTCCGGTTGAGAACATAGCCGCTCTTGAGACCATGAAGGAAGGGCATGATGGTTCGGGAATGGGCCTTATCCTGAAGACCCTCGGCGGGGAGTTTGAGGAATTAAAAGACTATCCGATTCTTTCAGGCATATGTTCAAAAGACGGCCTGCATACACTTGATGATTACCTGCACAAGCTCGGCTTCAAACTCAAGTACGCGTGGACCCCAAGGATCAATCCGGTCAGGGGGATCACGCCGAGGGACTACTATTTTGCGAGGGTGTATGATTACCCTGATGTTTACAAGGACAGGTCCCTGGATGAAAAGGAAGACCTGCTCCTGCAGACAAGACTGTCCCTCAGGAAATTGGGGGAGAACGATGAGTCGATCATCGTATTTTCCTTTTATCCCGACATACTGACATTAAAAGAGGTCGGAGATCCGCTTCAGTTATGCGAGTTTTTTGGTCTTGACAATTCACCGCTAAAGGCCAAGATCATCCTGGCACAGGGAAGACAAAACACTAATTATGCAATCAATATGTACGCATGTCATCCGTTTTTTATTCAGGGCTACGGCTCGATGACAAACGGTGAAAACACTGCCTTTCTGCCGATACGGGAATTTTTAACAAGCAGAAACTTTCCGGGATATCTTGGGTATAACAGCGACAGCGAGGTCTTTTGCCATATTCTGCACTACACCTGCAAGCAGCTGGGTTATCCGCTTACCTATTACAAGGATGTTATTACTCCGCTGAAACCGGAAGAGATAGACATGCGGCCGGACAGTGAGGCACTGAGATTACTGAAGATGTCGCTGAGACCGCTCTGCATAGACGGGCCCAATTGTGTTATCGCCTTCACTCCTGATGGAACGTGTTTAATGGTCCAGGATGCAAAGAAACTGAGACCCGGAGCTGTCGGGGGGATTAAAGGCAAGTACGGCCTTATGTCAGAGGAATGCGGCCTTGACAGCGTAGTCCCAAAGAGAGATAAATCGCAGGATATTTTCCCCATGAAATACGATATGGTTATTATAAAACCGGGAGCTGAGGAGGTGATGGTATGGAACCAGCTTCACGGTTAGATCACAATCACGAACTGGCAATAAAAGACTTTCCATACATCGTCAGATGGCGCGACGACAGGTGCAAGCGCTGCGGCAGGTGCACCGCGGTCTGTCCCATGCTCTCAATTGAACCAACAGTTGTAGTAAAACGCGCTGTGCAGTCAGAGGGCCCTGCCCCTGAACCAAAGACGATACGGTATACAGCGACACATATAAAGCAGACAACGAATATTGATCGCTATTGTATCGGCTGCGGCACCTGCATGCTTGTCTGTCCTAATGAGGCCATAGAACCTGAATATAATCCTCAGCATAAATTTAATTTCCACAAAAACAAGGGCGGGCATCCCTACCGAAGAGGGGGCAGGAGAAACGACCCTAACCCTTCCACGCTCGACCGTTTGAGATTCACCAGGATATCAATGCTCACCGACCCCGCGCTCGACGCAGGACGGCATGAGTTCAGGATAAGGACATATCTCGGGAGGATCCTTCCTGCCGATGAACTGCCGGTAACCATAGTGAATGGAAGGCTTGAAGTTGATAAAACAACGGGAAAATTCATGCCTCCCGTGCGAGAGATTTATCCTTTAATGATTGGCAGCATGTCCATCGGTGCGCTCTCACCGACCATGTGGGAAGGTCTTGCAATGGGGATTACGTATCTGAATGAGGTCGAGGGTATGCCGGTTGTCATGTGCTCTGGAGAAGGCGGAATGCCGCACCGTCTCTTAAAATCGAGATTTCTGAAATACTTTATTCCGCAGATTGCGTCCGGTTATTTCGGCTGGGATGAAATTGTAAGGGCGCTGCCGCATATGGTTGAAGACCCCTGTGCGATTGAGATCAAATACGGTCAGGGAGCAAAACCCGGAGATGGCGGACTTCTTATGGCGCATAAGGTGCTGAAATTGATCTCCGAGATCCGTGGAGTGCCGATGGGGGTGGACCTCCCTTCTCCGCCAACACACCAGACCCAATACTCGATCGAGGAGTCAGTCGCAAAGATGATACTGTCTATGTCTATGGCATGGGGGTTCAGGGTGCCGGTCTATCCGAAAATATCCGGATCAAAGACAGCCAAGGCGGTACTGAACAACCTTGTACGAAATCCATATGCCGCAGGACTGTCGATCGACGGCGAAGACGGCGGCACAGGGGCGGCGTACAATGTATCAATGGACACGATGGGCCATCCCATTGCGTCAAACCTGAGAGAATGTTATCTCGACCTGATAAAGCAGGGCAAGCAGAACCAGCTCCCCCTGATAGCAGCAGGCGGTATCGGCAAAAAAGGCAACCTTGCTTCAAATGCAGCAGCACTTTTTATGCTCGGTGCTTCCGCTGTATCAGTCGGTAAATATATAATGCAGGCCGCGGCTGGGTGTTTTGGCGATGAAATGAACCGCTGCAATGTCTGCAATCTCGGTAAATGCCCTCGCGGCATCACAACCCAGGACCCGAAACTCTACAGAAGGCTCGACCCGGATGTTGTTGCGGAGAGGGTCGTTGAGGTCTATAAGTCGCTTGATGTGGAATTGAAAAAGATATTTGCCCCGATGGGCAGGAGCATGGAACTGCCGATAGGCATGTCTGACGGCATCAGCACAGACGACCCTGCGATTGCGGAGAGGCTGCAGATCAGTTATGTATGTTGATTGAGAAATGTAGGGGCAGGTCTCGTACCTGCCCTGTTNNACCCTACATAAAAATATAAAATGAAAAAGATAACCATTAAAGGAAACATTAAAGACAGCCGGACCCCTTCGAGGGTCTTTGAGGAACAGATCCAGGATGCGGTACGAAACGGGGCAAGGAATCTTCGTGTCATTGCTGACGGCCAGCATGGCATAGGAGGAAGGATCTGGCCAAGGGGTGAAACGTTAAAAATCACTGTTGAAGGTCCGGTCGGTCAGAGGCTCGGCAGTATGGGCATGTTCGGTACCGAGATAATTGTGAAAGGCAGCGCCTCTGACGATATCGGCTGGATTAACTGCGGCGCTAAAATAACCGTGTTAGGCGATGTCACAAACGGCGCACACAACGCAGCTGCTCAGGGAATACTTTATGTACAGGGCAGCGGCGGCGCGCGCTGCGACACGATGATGAAGCATAATCCCAAGTTCGACCCTCCGCAGTCCTGGTATTTCAGAGACGTAGGGGATACATTCGCGGAATTCAAGGCAGGCGGCATCGCAGTGGTCTGCGGAGTTAATCCCCGCAATCCCGAAAATATCCTCGGCTACGGTCCGTGTGTCGGCATGGTCGGCGGTGTTGTATATTTTCGCGGGCCGATTCAGGGCTATAGCGAAGGAGACGTAAGACTCCTTGAACTGACAGACCAGGACTGGCAGTGGCTTACTAAAAACATGAAGCCTTATCTTGCGGCCATTGAACGTGCCGAATATTACAATGAACTGACAAGCTCTAGAGACTCCTGGAAAAAACTCGTGCCCTATACCGCGCAGGAACGCGCAAAGAAAAAGGTCTTCAAGATGTCAATTGCGGAATTCCGCTCCCGTATCTGGGAAGAGGGTGTCGGCAAGGGCGGAATTTTTGCAGAGTACCTGGACCATCCTTTCACGGTCATTCCCTATATAACAACCGCGGGAGACAGGAGGTACAAGCCTCTCTGGAAGAACTACAAGTATGCGCCACCATGCGAATATTCATGCCCTACAGGAATCCCTACCCAGAGACGCGCACAGCTTATCAGGGAGGACAAACTCCATGAAGCAATGGAATTGATCCTTCAATACAGCCCCCTTCCTGCCTCGGTATGCGGGGAGATATGTCCGAATCTCTGTATGCAGGCATGCACGAGAATGCATGTTGACAAGGCCTTCAATATAAAAGAGATGGGAAGGGCAAGCCTTGAGGTATCGCCGCCTGTCCCTCAGAAAAAGACCTCGAAAAAGGCAGCGGTTATCGGCGGAGGCCCCGGAGGACTTTCCGCAGCCTGGCAGCTCGCCCTGAAAGGGCATGATGTCGACCTTTTTGAAGCGGAGAATAAACTCGGGGGCAAGCTTGAACTTTGTATCCCGAGGGAACGACTTCCTCAGAGGGTACTGAAAAAGGAGCTTGAACGCTTTGAAAAAATGGGCATCAACGTACGTCTCAACGCAAAGGTCAATAAAAAGAAATTCGAAGAAATCTATAAATCGCACGACGCCGTAGTAGTTGCATGCGGGGCCCACAAGCCGAGAATGATGAATGTGCCCGGGGCAGATGACATGGTTTCCGCTTATGACTTTCTGAAAGGGATAAACATCGGTGACAAACCCGCCCTGAAAGGCCAGACCGTGGTTGTAATCGGCGCGGGAAATGTAGGGATGGATGTCGCGGCCGAGGCATATCACTGCGGGGCAAAGCAGGTTACCGCAGTAGACATCCAGTCGCCCGCTGCCTTTGGAAAGGAACTGGATATCGCGAAATCGCTGGGAACGGAAATTGTGTGGCCGAAGTACACCGAAAAGTATGTGAAGAAGGAAAAGAAGCTATATCTTACCGACGGATCGTCCATGAAGGCAGACCTTGTTGTCGTATCTATCGGTGATACGCCTATGACCGAATTCCTTCCTCCGAGCGTACAGACGGACAAGAACGGCTGGATAGAATCGGATGATATCGGATTTACCTCCGACCCCAAGGTCTTTGCCATCGGAGATGCAACACGACTTGGTCTGGTCACACATGCAATCGGTCACGCCAGGAAGGCAGCCGAGGCAGTGCACGCATTGCTCATGGGAAGGTCATACTACAGGCCTGCGCCAAAACCAATGGTCCCGTACAATAAGATCAAGACTGCCTATTATGATGTCTCACAAGGCGAACCTTTCAAACCCGAGACAGAGGCAAACCGCTGCATGTCGTGCGGCGTCTGCAGAGACTGTCACATGTGCGAAGCCACCTGCTATTACGGGGCCATCAGCAGAAAGGGCTATGAAGACGGATCATACGAATACGTCATTGACGACAACCTCTGTATAGGCTGCAGCTTCTGCGCCGGCATCTGCCCTACCGGAGTATGGGAAATGGAGGAGAATATATAGATCTCCCGGCATTAAAGTTTCACGACTCCCCTTCTTCCACGGTTGCGTTCCCGATGTCGATATTCACCGTACTGCCTGATTACACGCCCAGCCTTTCCCTGAGCACCCTTAAATTCAGGACGTCCTCTTCATTATATTTCAACAGCGTCGCAAGGGCGTCCCGGTCGCCATCGTTGACGTAATTCCACCATAACTGAACAGCGGCCCAGCCATCGATGCCGGTCAATTCCCTTGCGATCCCGAGTTGTCTTTCAACGCTCTTTAGGCCGCCTTTCAGGTTTTTCCTCCAGCAGGCGTACATCAGGTCTTCATGAGGGCAGCATTCCGTGAGGTCCACATTGAGCTTTGCCTTGATAAAAGGCAGATCAAACCGTGATCCGTTATAGGTATAGAGCTTTGTTATATTTCCAATAGCCGTGATAAGGCTGGCAGACGATATATCCTCACCGA
The DNA here is from genome assembly GCA_002451135.1 of Nitrospiraceae bacterium UBA6902. Taxonomy (GTDB): domain Bacteria; phylum Nitrospirota; class Thermodesulfovibrionia; order UBA6902; family UBA6902; genus UBA6902. The sequence goes on along the minus strand of DKBK01000030.1, from coordinate 2,358 downwards.
CAATCTGCATGACCCGGCTGTCATTGCCGTTTTCTCTATAGATACCAATGACGGTTAATTCACTCTCAAGGGGGCTTAACCCCGTAGTCTCTATATCAAGATACGCACGATACTGCATTCAGGCCTCCCGCTTATTTAAAATTCTATAGATTTAGCGCAGATCAAGTCAAGAAACCAGGGAGGGGAGAAGAAGGGGGCGGCGGTTTTTATTGTGATTCAGATTTTTGTTACACTTAAGCAATGAGACCCGATATCAGGGAAATCACCGCAAGGTCGGTCCTTTCCAAATCCGGCATCCCCGGCATGAAATACTGCGTCAACCCCTATGTGGGATGCTCCCATGGATGCCGCTACTGCTATGCGACCTTCATGAAAAGATTTACAGGCCACATAGAGCCATGGGGCAGTTTCGTAGATGTGAAGATAAATACCCCGGAAGTTTTGCGTCGTCAGCTCAAGCGGGCCGAAAAAGGCACAGTAATGGTGAGTTCAGTGACTGACGCATATCAGCCGGTTGAGGCGAGGTATGAACTCACCCGCACCTGCCTCGACATTCTCTCACTCTTTAAATTCCCGGTAAGCATTCTTACAAAATCCCCGCTTGTGCTGCGCGACATGGATATTATTTCAAAACTCGACGATGCTGAAGTGGGTTTGACCATAACAACGGATGACGACCGTATAAGAAAAATATTTGAACCCTTTGCCCCTCCGGTGCCGGCCCGGATAGATGCATTGAAAAAACTCCACAACGCAGGAATACACACGTATGTATTTATCGGCCCCCTTCTCCCCATGAATCCCGAATCACTGGCACAACAGATAAGACCGCACGCAGACAGCATCCTCATTGACCGCATGAATTATCTCAGTAAAACTGAATGGCTCTACAAAAAAAACGGACTGGTGAAATGGCTGGACACAGACTTCATCGACGATATCATTGCCCGTCTGGGGAAGAACCTTTCCACAAAAGACATATCCGTTATTTGCTAACTGATTGTTTTCATGTAGTATTCTAAAGTTTTTCAACTTTTTCCCGATAAAGGATATATTATATAGGGGACAGTATGGCTTGAGACTAATGAATGAAAATAGCCTGGAGAACGTTGCAATAATGGATATAATACCTATCGTCGCGTTCAAGAGAGCCTGTCAATCAAGTGGCAACAACGCGCTGAAACGCAAAAGCGGAACAGCATCCGGCATGTTCACGAAATACTCATGAAAAAGAAAAATCTGAACAGACATACGACATTAACTCGCGTGACGGATCCTGGCAATAACCCTAAGACCCTTACCCGCGCAGATAAGACAACAAAACATACGCAGCAGGAACCCAGTAAAAAAAATGAACCCCTGAATGATTTCTTCAAGCAGATCAATATTGCAAAAAAAGAATGGGAAAAGACCATGGACTGTGTCGGAGACATGATCATACTGACCGACAGCGATGGAATAATTAAGAGAGTCAACAAATCAGTAAAGGAATTTACACACACCCCGTATAAAGAAATCCTCGGAAGGACATGGGAAGACTTACTAAGTGACCATGAACTGGAGGCAATGACGCTCTACTCCGGCTGCACAGAGCTCCGGCACAGACCGACCGGCAGATGGTTTGAACTCACCGCGTATCCTATTGATGACAACGACCTGGAGTTTTCAGGCAATGTATTAACAATACACGAAACAACAGGAATAAAAGGTATTGCCGAAAAACTTGAAAAATCCAATAAGAAAATCGAAAAAAATAGAAAAAAAATTCAGCGTGCCCTCGCGGAAATATCCTCACTGATGCAGAATGTTATTCAGCTCAGGGATAACAGCGTAAGGTTTTTCAATCCACACCTCGTGAAATGCTACGAAGTAAAAAATTGCCATAAACGTGATTGTCCCTGCTACAAGAAGGAAGCAATGAGATGCTGGCAGAGGGCAGGGACATTCTGCAACGGCGATGTACAGGGCGCATTTGCTCATACGTATGGAAATTGCAGTGACTGTGAAGTGTACAAAACGGCAACTTCAGACCCCATCTACCAGATCGGTGAGCATTTCAATAATATGATGCATGTGCTTGAACTGAAAAACAAATAGGGTTCAGATCCTCCAGGGATAGACAACATTGAAATAACCATATCTGTTGATGTCTGTTAATTGACAACATATCTTTTCATAAGGTATCTTTATAATTCCTGATTTATTCGGGCCTATAGCTCAGTTGGTTAGAGCGCACGCCTGATAAGCGTGAGGTCAGAAGTTCAAGTCTTCTCAGACCCACAGATCACCTGTCGTGGGGATGTAGCTCAGTTGGGAGAGCGGTGCCTTTGCAAGGCATAGGTCAGGGGTTCGAGTCCC
>DKBK01000007.1:4691-15359 GCA_002451135.1 Nitrospiraceae bacterium UBA6902 | reverse complement strand
AATAAAAATAAACATGACTGATGTACTTCCGGAGTGAAGTCAATAAATAATGTTCGTATGTGCCGCAATATTTACTATCTCATGATTTAAGGGGAATATCAGGGGGTGGGCAGGTACAGCTTCCCGGTGCCTGCAATTGAATTCTTTACTCCCTATCTCAGGGAAGTTTATAATTTGTTACACGGGGAATCATGAAGTTTATTCGCTTTGTTCTTTCAACAGTATAAATATCTACAGGGGAAGTAATGAACACAAGAAATAACAATTCTAAGCGGCTGAAGCTGATGGTTTCATCCATCACGTTAACAGTGACGGTATTAGCTGTTATCATGAGCTGCGTTCTGATTGCACCTGAGCTGTTACATGCGTCACAATATTCTTACAGTACAGTCCTTCCTCCCGGATGGACATGGTCGTATGCGCACGGAATTAACGACGATGGGGATATCGTCGGATACGGCGGGGCGGGTTCTACCAGGAGTTTTCTGTATAGTAACGGGACGTATATGGAATTGTTACCGCCCGGATGGTCCTCCGCTTATGCGCTTACTGTCAACAGCATGGGGAAGATAGTGGGCTACGGGACGGTGAGCGGCGTTGACAAAGGATTCCTTTATATAAATGGATCATATACCGAACTCCTGCCGCCCGACTGGTCATGGGTATGGGCAATCAGGATGAATGACAGCGGGGATGTGGTCGGAGGCGGATATAACGGGGCTTCCCGGGGCTTTCTCTACAGCAATGGATCATACACTGAACTCAGGCCCCCGGGGTGGACAGTATCCACTGCCTATGGCATAAACAACAGCGGTGTTATCGCAGGGTGGGGCACTGATGGCTCGGGTGTTGATAAGGGATACATATACAGTAACGGAACGTATACTGAACTGCTGCCGCCGGGCTGGACATGGGCAACTGCATATAATATTAATAATAACGGGGAAGTAATCGGAGAAGGCGCTGACGTCACGGGGCAGAAGCAAGGGTACATTTACAGAAACGGTGAATATATCGAATTGCTGCCTCCAGGCTGGACGTACGTTGTACCGGAAGACATCAGTGAAAGCGGCGTAGTCGCGGGGTATGGAGAAGAGGAGGGTGTTGTAAAGGGATTTGTTTACAGAAACGGCACGTATCTCATACTGACATCCCCTGACAGGCCCAATACTTCAATAATCGGAATCAATAATGGCGGTGAGGTCGTTGGATTGGCATATAACACGGCCAGGGGGTTTGTCTCTGCCCTGTGTGAGAACCCTCCCGTAAGAATTGTCAGTGGGGTACCGGTGTATTATTCATCTCTCCCGGAGGCTTATGATGACGCAATTGATGGAGATATTATACAGATGCATGATATTATTTTTGCCGGGGACGTTCACTTTGATCTCGATAAGGCGATAACAGTAGCCGGTGGTTATGACTGTGACTATACGGCAGTTGATAACGCCTCAAGAATAAACGGCGATTTGGTCATTAGTCGTGGGAAAATCATTATCGGGAATGTCGTATCAGAGTAGTNNCAATGATCTTCTGACTCAGTGATTTATAATCAGAGGAAAATAAATTGGCCGTCATTTCATTTGTAAACGTCTCAACCATGGACTCCTCCAGCTGAAGGGCGATCCTGAGCGCTTCCTCTAAGGTGACAGGATTGGTCTTTATATACTGGCTTTTTCCGGTGGCAAAGGCCAGGGTCTGATCAATAAGCTCCATTGAGGGCATCAGGTCCTCTGAAGGGAGCAGGTCTATTGCCTCGGCACGGTTGGTGTCTGACAGCCAGAATGAATGTTCCAGTTCGTCCCTGTACAGGTCTTCCCAGAATGACCTGTGTTCAGGGAAAAAATCTGCGAATGTTCTGTAAATGGATGCAACGGCCTCCTCTACAGCCCTGCAGCCATTAATGAATTTTATTAATTCCATACCGGTTGATAAAATACAGGAGGTCAAGATTTACGTACTGATATCATAACCATACAGGTACTTAATTTCAAGAACAACAAGGGAAAGAACATCCGTGCCCCTGTCACGAAGTCGGCAGATTCGGAATTGAAAAGGAACGGGTAATCCATGCAGCCTTCAGAGGGCTTTGCGCACCGCCGTTCCCTGGTAGAATTCACACTTCTGGCAGTTGCCCAATTTCTGAGCGATAGCTCCGCTTACCTGCTTCCCGCAATACGTGCCGGCTACAGCCCAGCATATGCGCCCGTAATTGGGGTACGCGGGACAACGTAATCCAGCCGCACCCTCTGCCTTCTCTACGCCGCATTTATGGAATTCCCAACACTTGATTTTCTCCCCTTCTTCTTTGCTCTGATAAGGGAAGAGCAGTTTAAAGGATGTGCCTTTGTCCAGTTCACTCTCCACGTTGATTAATCCGTTATGCTCATCTATTATCTTTTTACATATGGAAAGACCGAGTCCCGTGCCCTTGCCTATTTCTTTTGAAGAATAGAACGGTTCGAAAATCATCGACAGTTTATCTTCAGGTATGCCATGGCCCGTGTCCGATACCTCGATCACCTCATACGGTGCATAATGAATTTCTTCCATGAAAGTTTTTACAGACAAGGTGCCCCCTTCAGGCATTGCGCCTATGGCATTGGACATAAGATTGTTTACGGCCAGTCTGACCGCGTCTTTGTCAATTAAAATTTCCGGAAGCGCGGGGTGTACCTCTTCCTCTACCTGTATGGCCTGTTCTTTACACGCGGCAATAAAAGTCTGAAGGGCTTCCTTGACGATTCCGTTCACCGATTGATAAACAAAGTTGTATTTTACTTCCCGTGAAAACGTGAGGATATCTTTCAGTATGCGTTCCAGCCGATTGACCTCCGATATAATAATCTCCGCATGTTCTTTTTCCCTTGCCATGATCGTCACACATTCTCTTTCACTTGTGACCTGCGATAATTTCTTTTCAAGCCGCCTCGCGAACCCCCCTATGGACGTCAGCGGATTTCTTATCTCATGAGCGATATCCGCCGCCATTCTCCCCAGTTCCGACATCTTTTCAACCTGGACCAGCCTTCCATGGACTTTTTGCAGCTCCTCTATATATCTGTGTAGATCCCTGTTGAGATTTATTATCTCGAGCTTGTCTCTCTTCAGCTTCTGGGAAAGCATGCCGAGCGTTACTGCCAGTAAATAGAGAAAGGCGATTCTTACCGCAATGTCGGCCCAGTGATACGCGTAGAAATCAAGACTGCCGGTGACCACATAGAGCACCGCGGCGGTCGAGGCTATGACAGCCCCTCTCACGAGACCGTAATAAAAAGAATAAAGGGCGGTCATTAAATAAAACGCATTTACAAAAGGACTGTCAAATCCCCCTGTCAGCCTTACAAGCAATGAGGTGAAAAGAAAATCAAAGAAAAGGAAAGAGCGGTACACCGCCCTTTTCCTTTCAGGGTAATAAAAAAGCCAGAGGCACAGGAGGGCAGAGTAGACAATGAAAAAAACAAAAAGATTAACGGTAGCTTCAAACGTCTGCCGGGATATATCAGAAAATATCAGCCATCCGATACCGCCGCAGAGTATGATGATTCTCAGAAAGAAAAAAGCGATTTCTGCAATCTCTATAGAGGGCCTGACATTGTCCCACTGCGCTTTTAGTTTGTCAAAGAGAGTCGTGCCCATTGTTTTCCCTTTAAGAAGACCTTCAGAGTTATCTCACTATAGAATATTTCATGACGGTGAATTAATCAATATAAAGGGATGGATGCCTCTGAGGTCTTTCATTGTTTGGATTCGTGTTGCTATTGTGAAAAAAATGGATTTTGGATACTATCACAGGATGTTTCTTAATACACTGCCCCTCCAGAATATGTTTTGTGGGATGAAATGTACGGTTCAATGACAATTGTTACATCCGTATTTCTTACAGCGGTACTCATCTTTCCCGCTCTATCTTTTGCCGGGGCAGAACGTGTGTACCGGGAAAACAAAGGTTCTGTCACGGTCGTCACGGCATATAACAGTGCAGGGCAGCCTCTTACCGAGGGAACCGGCTTTGTCGTGAGCAAAGACGGGGCAATAGTTACGAACTATCATGTGGTAGGCATTGCAAAGGCCATAAAGGTCAGGATGGGCGGCAGGGTGCTGGATGTGAAGGGAGTGATGTATGGCGATAAGGACAATGACCTCGTGATCCTCAAGACAAACGGAAAAGGCATGCCCGCAGTCAGGTTTGGAGACAGCGGTACGCTGCGCCCCGGAGAAAAAGTGTATATTATGAGCGGAACCGAAGATGCGGGGGTCATGATGCATGAAGGGATTTTTAAGGGGACCAAAAAGGGTATCCATGGCAAGAAGGTTCTGGAGATTGCCGCTCCGGTCTCGCACGGAACCAGCGGGAGCGCCGTGTTCAACGCCGATGGCAAGGTCATCGGCATCGTGACTTTTTTTATTAACAGGGGACATCCCCGTATTTGGGCCATGCCGGTGAATCTCATAACAGACAGAATCAAGAACGGTGGCAGGACGGTGTCTGTGGACAGGATCTTAAAAGAATACCGCACGACTCCGGAGTACTGGTTTTATCTTGGCTATTACCTTTCGGAGGCGGGAGCGCACAAGGACGCGGCAGAGGTCCTTGGCGAGGCCATACGTATGAAACCCGGGTATGCCGATGCATATTACTATCTGGGCGTTGCCTCTGAAAAACTGAATAAGCATAAGGAGGCAGAGCGGGCTTACAGGAAAGCGGTTAAGGCAGCGCCTGACTTTGCTGATGCCTACTTCAGTCTTGGCGTGCTCTATGGGAAACAGGGCCTGTACAGGGAGGCAGCAGAGGCGTTGAAGCAGGCGGTAAGGTATGCTCCTGATTTCCCTGATGCCTATTACAGTATGGGAGTTGCCTATGGGAAATTGGGAATGTTCAGGAACAGCGTTGAAGCGTATAGGCAGGCGGTAAGGCTTAAACCGGATTTTCAGGACGCATATTTTAATCTCGGCATTGCCTGTGAGAAGTCAGGAGCGTACACAGAGGCGGCTGCTGCTTTTCAGAAGTTATTGACATTGAGGCCCGATTATGCGGAAGCTCATTACAATCTCGGCATGGTCTATCTGGTATTGCAAGATAAGGACTCGGCGCTGAGCGAATATCACATACTGAAAAAGCTCGACCCGGGGCTCGCCGGCAAATTGCTTAAACTGATTTATCATTGAAACATGCCTTCCTTGGTGATACATAGAAAATGCGACCGCATGTTATTCGGGNNGGGCAGGGTATATGACCGGCGAGGTTTTCAGTCCTTTCATCATACAGCGGGAGATGCTTGTCTGAGCGGGCATTCCCCCGCTGTATGATGAGTGCGGGTAAATGATGTCTTTCTAACTTAAATGTTTGTTGACCAGTTTGGTCATGTCAAACATGGAAACCTGATTTTTCCCTCCGAATATTGTCTTCAGGTGCGCGTCGGCATTGATCATTCTCCTGTTTGTAGCGTCCTGAAGTTTGTTCTTCTTAATATATGCCCAGAGTTTCTTTGTGACTTCCGTTCTCGGCATGGGTTTGGCACCGACTATCTTTGCGAGGGCATCACTGATCTGCATCGGTTTCATGAATGCAGGGTTCGGTGTCCTTTTCTTTGCGGGGGCTTTTTTCTTTGCAACTTTTTTCTTTGCAACTTTTTTCTTTGCGGTCGTCTTCTTCGCGGTAGTTTTCTTTGCTACCTTTTTCTTTGTGGTCTTCTTTGCAGCTGATTTCTTTTTTACCATTAACTCCCTCCTTATAAGTGGATTAACGTTTTTGCTATATGTAATAATCTGCACTTTTTTTAATAATTTTTCAATCTTTTTTTTTAGGGCATGAAAAAATATTTTTTTCATGGGAGGAATAGAGGGCATGCGATTAATTATTCGACGGGAGAAATATCGAAGATATGCGCTCTGAATGGGGCGAGAATAACTATCAATCCCGGATAGCCCATGTCATTCCCCTTCCGTACATACACCCGGGCATTCAGTTCGTCGAGGAGCGTGAAATTCCTGTCATCTGAGGCAAAGTCCTGCAGCGGTATTCTGCCGCTGCCCGTTACAGGGGTCATATTCACAACAACAAGTTTAATCTGGCGTCCTGCCTTCCATGTATAGGCAATGAGGTCACCGGACCCGTCATCTGTCAAAGGAAGTACGTCTCTTATCTGCCACTCTCCCCGACGGAAAATGTCCTGTCTCGTAATAGACAGGAGTTTTTCATATAACCTGGAAGTGTCCCTGTCAGGCTCTTCATGCATGACCCTCCTCATCTGAACGGGGATCTTTATTTTTTTCCCTTCCATCTGGCCCTGGTGATAAAGTTTCATTCCCGGCAGAGTGGAAAACAGGGATGCCGCAGCCTCGATTCTTTCTTTTCCGAAGATTTCTGCGCTGCGTCTTTCGTCGTGATTTTCAATAAAGCGGGTCAATTTGCTCTGAAACCCGATATCGGCATGCAGATGAAGATAAATGTCCCGCACAGAATAAGACACCACACGGTCATACAGCCTTTTGTCATAGGCATAATCAAAGCCCTGCTGCAGTATGTCCCACTCGGTGTCCCAGTAGGCCTCTGCGATTAATATACTGTCCGGGACCGCTCGTCTGACCCCGCTCCAGAATTCTTCTTCCGGGGTTGGGTAGTGTTCATCGCCCAGGGTCCAGCCCCAGGTCTTCCTGAAGATGTCGTTGAGAACGAGCATTGCCATGTCACAGCGGAACCCGTCACAATGCCGTGCCATCTTTCTGATCTCTCCCATCATGGCCTGCCTTGTCAGGGGATTGAAATAATTCAGCTGCAGCGTGTCAGACCAGGGCGGGAAATAGGGGTCTCTGGCGTTTGCCAGATACAGGGTCTTTCCGTGATGACTGACCGGATAGAAATCTCCCGGGTTCTTGTCACATTCTTTTTTGCCGACCTGAATAAAATAGTGAGGATTGCTTTTTGCCCACGGATGTTCAAGCCCGGTATGGTTTGGAATGAAATCAAGGATAAGCCGCATATCACGGTCATGCAATTCCCTGCGCACCCTGTCGATATCACCCCAATCGCCTATAGAGGGGTCCGGTTCATACCCCTCTATTGCATACGGTGAACCGATAATGTCTTCCTCTGTCCATCCGGGAAGGATTGTATCGCAGAGTGACACATTGCGGGGGTCGGCGAGAAAATATGCCCTGTCACACCGGCAGCGCTTCCATACGCCCATAAGCCAGATAAAGTGGAAGCCCAATCCTTTCAGCCTGTCCCATTCTGAAGCGGGGACCTGCCCGAGTGTCATGGGTGTCCTGTGCTTCTCTGATAACTCATAAAGCCATGCTGCCGTATTTATTTCATAGAGGATAGGGTTGCCTGTCATTGAATACCCTTTCAACCGTAATTATAATGTACCATATTTATGAAAGGGGCCGGAATTTGACCTGACCGAAAAACTTTCACTTGCATATTTATCATATTAGGATGTGAACACGGTATAATGATAAACATCAGTGTAATATGTAACGTGTAGTGACATGTGGAGATTCATATGAGAAAAAAGGCAGTCGTGATCGTAATTGCGGCAGTAGTAATCGCGATCCTCGGATTTATCTTTTACAGACTGAATGATAACCAGGAGACCTCCATTGTTACCTCAGGGATCGCGGAGGGGACGGAAATCAATATTTCCTCAAAGACGGCGGGCCGGATCCTGGAGATATGCTGCGATGAAGGAGACAGTGTTGTGAAAGGAGGCATTGTCATCAAACTGGAAAGTGATGAACTTGCGGCATCGGTCACACAGGCCGAAGCAGGGGTGGCAAGGGCGGAGGCTGAGATAAGGGTCGCGGATGCGGCAATTGAAGGCGCCAGGGCCAATATCCAGGGGGTTGAAGCGGACATCAGAAATGACGCAGCGGAAGTCGAGAGGACAAAGGTGGATATGGAGGAGGCGGAGAGGGAGATGAAAAGGGCAACGTCCCTCTATGACGAGGAACTTGTTACTCAGGAATCATATGAAAAGGCGCTTGCCGGATATCACAGGTCCGTTGCCCTTCATGAGTCGTCAAGGGCCAAGTATTCCTCGACGGAGTCAAAGCGTAACTCTGTTGCCGCACAGCTCAATACCTCGCTCAGTCAACTGAATGCGGCACAGAAAGGACTTCAGGAAGCAGAGGCAAATCTGCGGTATCAGCAGTCTAAATTCAATGATACGGTGATCACGACCCCTATTTCAGGCATGGTTGTATTCAAGGCTTTTGAAGCCGGGGAGACGGTAAGCCCCGGGGTGGCTATTCTGACCATTGTCGATATGGACAATCTTTATGTCAGGACAGACATAGATGAATCACGCATAGGCGGGGTAGTCCTGAACAAAGAGGTGAATATCATGCTTGAACACTCCCCGGAGAAGGTAATCAGGGGAAAGGTTTCGGAGATCGGCAGATACGCCGAGTTTGCTACGCAGAGGGATGTAGTCCGCGGAAGACAGGACATTAAGACGTTCAGGGTCAAGATAGCGTTTGATAATCACAACGGGATACTGAAACCGGGGATGACGGTAACCGTTACGATACCAAAGTAGGGACGCATGGATATGCAGGGAAACAAGGCCATTGAAGTATCAGGGCTGACCAAGAAATTCGGCTCTCTCACGGCAGTTGATAACGTGAGTTTTGATGTGTCCGAGGGGGAATTCTTCGGCTTTCTCGGACCGAACGGGGCAGGAAAAACTACCCTCATAAGGATACTCACCACCCTTCTGAAACCCACAAGCGGAGGCGCCGTAGTCGCGTGCTGTGACGTGGCAAAATATCCTGAAAGGGTGAGGCGTGAGATCGGTGTGGTGCCTCAGGCCATGACCAGCGACCTGGACCTCACAGGATATGAGAACATGGACATCTACGGCAGGTTCTACGGCATGCCCTCAAGGGAAAGAAAAGAGAGGGTCGGGTATCTGCTTGAACTGGTAGGTCTTACACAGAGGGCGAATGATCTTGTTGCCGCGTACTCCGGCGGCATGAGAAGAAGGCTTGAGATCGCAAGGGGCCTTGTACACAGGCCGAAATTACTCTTTCTGGATGAACCCACAATAGGACTTGATCCCCAGAGCAGGCAGAATATCTGGCGCTTTCTGAAAACATTGATGGAAGGCGACCGGATGACCATCTTCCTCACGACTCATTACATGGAAGAGGCGGAGGAATTGTGCGGAAGGATTGCCATTATCGATTCGGGCAGGATCGTGGTACTGGGAAATCCTGAAGAGCTCAAGAGTCAGATCCCCGGCAATGACAGTATTGTCCTGACCGTCGATAATATTTCACAGGACCTGATCGCGAAAATGGGGAATCTCCCTTTTGTGCATAAAAGCAGCATTGATGAGAATAAGATACGGGTGTTTGTTGACAGCGGGGCGAACAACCTTCCGGGGCTCATTGATGAGGCAAGATTGTCAGGGGCAAAAGTATTATCCGCCTCAATACACGAGCAGTCCCTCGAAGATGTATTTATACACTATACGGGCAAATCCATCAGAGAGGAAGAGATAAAGAAGGTCAGCTTCCTTGTAGGCGCGGGAATACCCCGCAAATGGGGGAGATGAGGAATGACACGACTGCTTGCCGTTATAGAAAGGGACCTGAAAAAATTCAGGAGGAACCCCGTTGTGCTGGCAATGAGCATACTCATGCCCCTTATCTATCTGATCATTATCGGCAACTCCTTTCAGGGAAAACTGAAGGGGCTTCCCGTGATCGTAGTAGATCAGGACACCGGGCCTCAGGCCAGACGCGTTGTGGAAAATCTGCAGGCAGTTGCCGCCGGACCAGAGACGATAACCATATTGAAAATGAAGGATCAGGCGGAAGCCCTGAAAGGGGTGAGAGAAGGGAAATATAAAGCGGCGCTTATCATCCCTTCTGACTTCAGCAAAAATGTAGTCCGTAAACACAGGCCGTCGGTGGGACTCTTCCTTGATAACACGGATGGGATATCTTCCGAAACGATAAGGAACACGATTGAGGGCGCAGTCCGCTCCTCCGGTTCCGAATATGTATCCATACGGGAAACGGCCGGTGAGATCAGGATGAGAGACGTCAACCTTTACCGCAAGGTCGACTATTATCAGTCCCTCGTCCCCGGAGTGGTGATCATGGCCATCTTCCTGGGTGCGATGACCACAGGGGCCTTTAATCTTGTCATGGACAGGTTTCTCGGTATTGATGAGAGCTATCTGCTCACACCCCTTTCCAAGGCGCACATCGTATCGGGGCTGATCATAAGCGGACTGTTTATCACCACGTTGATCGCCTTTTTCATCCTGATGGTAAGCATGCTGATAACCGGTATCCCCTTTTCAGGAGCGTTCGGGCAGTGGGCCGCGGTATTCTCCGTCATTACCCTGACAACTCTCGGATTACTCAGCATGATGTTTGTCATTATCGGCCGTGTCAACCACCCCCGGATCGTGGGCATACTGAGCGGGTTTCTGAACGTGATCCTCTTTTTCCCCAGCGGGGCCATATATCCTGTCGCGAGTTTTCCCGGGTGGTTAAAGACCTTTGCCCTGGTAAATCCCGAAGCCTATGCAGTTGACGCGCTGAAATCCATACTCTTCAAGGGTGCGGACCTTTCGTCTGTTTCACATGATATCGCGTACCTTTTGTTTTTTACGCTGGTTATGATGACGGTCGCAATATTTGCATTCA
>DKBK01000007.1:0-4681 GCA_002451135.1 Nitrospiraceae bacterium UBA6902 | reverse complement strand
TTTGTGCAGACGACCTTGCCCTTCTTGTCCTTTACAAGCCGGGGGGCCAGTTTTGCAATTCTTTTGTACAGTGAAAACTCTTTTTCTCTTCCGGCCAATTTTGCAAGTTCTTCCCCCCGCTTCTCCAGGAATACCGCTCTCGGATCAGAGAATGTATAGACCGCGTGGCCCAGCCCGTAGATCTTCCCTGACTTGTCACCCGCGGTTTTTTCAAGGAGCATCTTCAGGTATGATTTGATCTCATCGTCATCATCCCAGTCTTTGACCTTGCGCTTGATGTCACGCACCATCCGTACGACGGCCTCATTGGCGCCTCCGTGCAGGTGCCCTGAAAGGGAACCGATTCCCGCGCATATCGCCATGTAGGTATTTGCGCCTGAGGACGAAACGCATCGTGTAGTGAAGGTAGAGTTGTTGCCCCCGCCGTGCTCTGCATGAAAGATCAGCATGGTGTCGAACAGCTCTGCAGTAAAGCGGTCCGGTTCGTTACCGGTCATCATATAGAGAAAATTCTCGGCAGTGCTCTTCTCGGGATCAGGCTTTATGAGCTTTGATGAGTCATTTTTCTTCATCAGTTTTTTCTGGTAATTATAGGCTATGATTGTAGGGAATTTTGCCATCAGGTCGATGCACTGCCTGGTCACGTCCCTTATGTCCGTCGAGTTCGGGCGCTTGTCAAAAAGGTGCATTGCCGACACGATCGTATGAAGCGAACACATCTGGTCGTCGTGCTTTGGCCGGTTAAGGATTATTTCCTTGGCTTCCTCAGGCAGCGCGCGTCTCTTCCCGAGCTCTTTTGAAAAGCTCTTGAGGTACTTTTCCTGTGGAAGCTCGCCGGTCAGAAGGAGATAGATGGTTTCTTCAAATCCAAACCTCTTTTCCTTTTCTTTCCCGTTTACCAGGTCTGCGACGTCATAGCCGCAATAGTAAAGCTTTCCGGGGATGGGTTTTAAAGTCTGTGAGCCGTCGCCGGCTATGATTTTTTCATACCCTATCACCTGTCCTTTGCTCGTGATGCCGACAAATACCCCTGAACCGTCTTCATTCCTCAGGCCCAGCTTGATGTTTTTCGCCTTCACGATTCTGGGATCTATCTTATCGTGCAGTAACCCAAGTTGTTCAACTTTTTTGAGAACACTTTCCATGTCTGAATACCTCCGCAATAATAATAGCCTTTTATTTTATACTTTTTGCAACACGATTGGAAGCCATCGGGATATTTGACACATTGATATCAGGCATGCGTCTAAGAGAAGAGGAGGAACAGCTTCGGCGGGGGCCTCGGGCAGACTCCTGTCCCGGGAGACCGTATGTAAGGGTCAGCCATATGCAAACAACTATTGACTTCCCCTGCAAATGACCTAAAATTTATATACGTATTCAATATAAAAGGAGAATGAACACATGAAGAATCGTTTATCTGTATTTGCGTGCACTATATTAATTTTTTCAATGTATTCAGTGTCCGGTTGCACACAGCAGTCCGGGGTGGAACCAGGGAAGCCCCCTGTTTCACAGTCTGCAGAAGAATCAAAACGCGTAAAGACCGGCGTAATGTTATCTGAGGGCGATACCACCTTGCTGTCCAGGATAAACGAATCCTTATCAGCGGTTTCCGAGATTGTCAAGCCATCAGTTGTGAACATATCAACTACGACCACGGTTTCGATAAAGGAAAGTCCTTTCGGCGATTTCTTCAATGACCCGTACTTCAGAAAATTCTTCGGGGAGCAATTCGGCCCCCACGGCGGTCAGAAGAAATACAAAACCGCTGCACTCGGATCAGGAGTCATTGTTACGGAAGATGGATATATCCTTACCAATAATCACGTAGTACAGAATGTTGATGAAATCAAGGTCATCCTGCAGGACAAGAGAGAATTTACCGGGAAACTCATAGGCACTGATCCTCAGACGGATCTCGCCATAATAAAAGTAAAGGCAGCCGGACTGCCTGCGATCAAAATCGGGGATTCGAACACATTAAAGGTGGGCGAACTGGTGATCGCGGTCGGAAACCCCTTTGCTCTTGGCAACACCATTACTATGGGAATTGTCAGTGCAGTAGGCAGGTCCCATGTAGGCATAGCTGATTACGAGGATTTTATACAGACGGACGCTGCCATCAACCCCGGGAATTCAGGCGGCGCCCTGGTAAACATAAGGGCCGAGCTTGTAGGAATAAATACCGCTATTTTTTCAACAACCGGCGGCAATATAGGGATAGGATTTGCGATCCCCTCCTCCATGGCCCAAACGGTCATGGACAGTATTATCAGGCACGGCAAGATGATACGCGGCTGGCTCGGAGTGAGCATCCAGGATTTGACCCCGGAACTGACAAAACATTTTGAGATCAAGGAGGTTAAAGGCGCCCTCGTAGCGGATGTTGTCAAGAATGGTCCTGCCGCGAAAGCGGGTTTAAAGAGAGGGGACCTGATAGTGGAGTTTGACGGTGAAGTCGTGGATGACTCGGCAGCCCTCAGAAATATGGTCGCAGGCAGACATCCCGGGAAAACCGTCAGATTAAAAATAATAAGAGAAGGGAAAGAGAAGTCCTTGCCCGTTATGCTCGGCGAATTGCCAAAGACAACGGTTACTCAAAGAAGTGAATACGGGAATGTGATGGAAGGCATTTACGTACAGGACCTCACCCCTGAAATCAGGAGGGGGCTTGGTATCCCGGATAAGGTCACAGGTGTTATTGTAACTAATGTCGAAGAAGATGTGACTGCATTTGAGGCACTGAAGCAGAATGACATACTTCTGGAGATAAACAGAAAGAGCATATATAACATGAAGGATTATAGGGCAGTGGTTGCGGGGATCAAACCTGAAGATAGTGTACTTTTACTTGTCTATCGCGAGGGAGGGTTTATTTATGTGACTATCAGCCCGTCTTAAGGGTCAAGAGTCAGGAATTTGAATCGTCAGCAGGAAACCGGACATCCCTCTTGACTCTCTACGTTTAACCCTATACTCTTAACTCTATACTGATGGTCATATTAACGGTCAATACAGGGAGCTCTTCGATACGCCTGGCTGCAGTGTTGCTGAAAGGCAGCGGTCTCGATATAGTCGCCAGGGGGCATTTTAAAATCGGGGAGACCGCCCCAGGCACCCTGCTGCGGACATTTCTTGCTGACAATAAGATCACGGATATAGCTGCCGTTGCGCACCGTGTTGTTCACGGGGGGCTGAATCTTGTCAATCCCTGTATCATCGATTCCGCAGTTGAAAGGGAGATTGGCAGGCTATCCACCCTTGCCCCTCTGCATAATCCTGCTGCGCTGAACTGGATACACATGTGCAGGGAAATCTTCGATGACAATGTTCCGCAGATAGCTGTCTTTGACACGGCGTTTTATTCAGGACTGCCTGAAGCGGCGTCCATATACGCATTGCCGCGAAGGCTTTGCAAAAAGTTTGATATCCGCCGCTACGGCTTCCACGGACTTGCTCACAGCGCGATGCTTCGCAGATGGCAGGAGATCACTCCTGATCTGGAAAGGGGAGGGAGGGTCATTTCCCTTCAGCTCGGCGCCGGCTGCTCAATAACCGCGGTGAAAAACGGCAAGGCCGTGGATACCTCCATGGGGTTTTCTCCGCTTGAAGGACTGGTGATGGCAACACGTTCAGGCGACATAGATCCCGGACTGGTTACCTATCTGATACATACGGCGGGCTTTCCCCCGACTGAACTTGATAAATTACTGAACAATCAATCGGGTCTCCTCGGCGTCTCTGACCACAGCGGTGACATGCGTGTCCTGCTTGAAAGTGACAGGCCTGAAGCGCGTCTTGCAATAAGTCTTTACTGCTACCGCGTGAGGAAATATATCGGAGCCTACCTTGCAGTGCTCGGCGGCGCTGATGCCATCCTCTATGGCGGCGGGGTAGGGGAGAATGCCCCTGTGGTGAGAACTCATATTCTTGAAGACATGCAGTGGTGCGGTATTGAACTTGACGGCCGGGTGAACAGTGATACAATTGGAAGAGAAGGGTGTATAAGCCTGTCATCAGGGAGCGTTGCTGTCTGGGTAATCCCTGTTGACGAGGCTGCTGTGTTGGCGCGGGAAGCCGCACCATTCATATAAGGAGGGTGGAGGCATAGATGAGTGATCCGTTATCCGCAGAGCAATTACAGGCAATGAATGCATACTGGCGTGCGGCCAATTATCTTTCGGTGGGACAGATTTATCTCTATAACAATCCCCTGCTGAGAGAGCCTCTGAAACTCGAACATATAAAACCAAGGCTGCTCGGGCACTGGGGCACTACCCCGGGGCTTAATTTCATTTATGTCCATCTGAACCGGATCATAAGGGAGCAGGACCTGAATATCCTCTACATCGCGGGTCCCGGTCACGGTGGACCTGCACTGGTAGCAAACACGTATCTTGAGGGCACATACAGCGAAGTGTATCCTGACATATCCCGGGACGTTGAGGGAATGAAAAAGCTTTTCACGCAGTTTTCCTTTCCCGGCGGAATACCGAGTCATGTGGCACCGGAGACTCCGGGATCCATACACGAGGGCGGGGAACTGGGGTATGCGGTATCTCATGCCTTCGGGGCAGCCTTTGATAACCCGGACCTGATAGTTGCCTGTGTGGTCGGCGACGGCGAGGCCGAGACCGGCCCTCTTGCCACGGCATGGCATTCCAACAAGTTTCTCAAT
>DKBK01000139.1 GCA_002451135.1 Nitrospiraceae bacterium UBA6902 | reverse complement strand
AGCATAGAGGGCGCTCACCGGAGCGGTGAGAAAGGAATGCTCCGAGATAGACGCGCCGATCATGCGCAGGATGCTGTCGATGGTGATCGACTCGGTGAAATCCCAGCCGCTCGCGGTCAACGCCGCCACTGCATCCTCGCCGCTGCTGATCAGCACGATGTTGAGCGGATCACCCTCCCCCGTGCCATCCTCGTGCGTCGTGCAGCACGGCAGGGTGCGCAATTGCTCGCGCAGCTGCTGGACCGTCAAATCCGGCAGCTCCCCCACCCGCGCATACCGATCGCGCAGTTCCGAGTACTCGTAATCGAAGCTCTCGGTGGGCAGCAGCACCGCGAAACGCATGCGCACGGTCTTCAGGTGGCCGGTCAGGCGCACGTCGACAAAGCGTCCGCCACGTTTGTAGCTTGCATAGATGTAGCCCTCGTGCGTGCTGCCGGCCTCTGAGAAGAACGGCAGGGCGTTAGTGCGGAACAATCGAGTGTTGGACGCCCTGTTTTCCTCTGAGAGGTTTGCGCCGGTGATCCGGGCGGCCTCGTCCGCGGAGTAGTAATCCGGATCTATCGCAATCGGCATCAGCCAGTAATCGACCTCGCTTGCATTCTCGATGCGCAACCAGATAGGCTGGATGCCGTATTTGGAAAACGGCACGCCAAAATAGTCCGACGCCTCGTTGTCGGGAGGAATCGATACTTGCACCGTGACGCCCTCCTGCTCCATGTGCTGGATGCGTCCCAGTTTCACCGGAAGGTTTTTCTCGGCCTCCGGCTGATGCGCGGGACCCGTTGCGCAGCCCGCCAGCCACAAACTGACAAGCAGCAGCCAGTGAAATGACCAAAATGTGTGCTGCCCGTGATGCCCGGGCGCCAGCGCNNTGAAGAAGTTACTATTGTGGCAAGAAGTGTTAAGTGCAGATTAATACAACAAAAATTATCGAGGTTCAACCTCCATAATATTGTTGACTTCCGACAGGCTGTTTTAGCATTTCAGGGGGAGGGAAACAGGCTTGGTATTTACCGGCATGCCGGCAGGGCACTATAGTAACAAGCTTGCAAGTTCTTTCACGCTTCTTCAATGGACAATACTTCAGTCTGAGGGTTATTCTAGGTAAAAGAACTGCTGGAGCCTTCAATCCATTTACAGGGCGGAACAAAACATGGCCATAATACTTGAACCAATAAACCTGATCATACCACTGAAAAACATCAACTACTGCTATCCAGGGGGTTTTAATCTGTTCAGTGAACATAACCGCAGCAAGTTTGGCGATTCATTCTGCCATGATGCCCTTCTGTTCCGGGGCGGGGCCGTGGATCTTGATGACATTGAAACCCTGGTCCTGTACTGGCAGGAGATGGGCCTGGTCCCATATGCGGAAACAGACGGGATCAGGTGCTGGAAAGATATGTGCGTTGTCCGTTATTTCGAGGCTGAACCGACTCTTCCATGCGAATGGATCGAGATTGACCTGCAAAACAATTGTGTTTCCATGAAAGGAAAGCCCAAAGGCAGGATCATAGGCCGCAAAGAGATGAAACTCTACTACGATCTTTAACAGGTCCTATGGAGGTTCAACCTCCATATTTGACAAACCTTCCGGTTANNGTGTTTGTTGAGGATGAGGTTTATCATATCTTCAACCGGGGAGTTGATAAACGGACTGTCTTTATGGACAACCGGGACTACCTGCGTTTTTTGCACCAGCTTTATGAGCTGAATGATGAAGACGCGGTGGTAAATGTTAAGTATTATTTTAATCCTGAGACAGGGACTGTGGACTCGCGCCCTGTGTATAAATCATTTAAGCAGAGAAGGCGTTTAGTTGATGTCCTGGTCTTTACCTTGATGCCCAATCACTACCATTTAATGCTGCGGCAGAAAGCTGAATACGGTATTCCCAGATTCATGCAGAAACTGGGCACAGGGTATACCATGTATTTCAACAAGAAAAATACAAGGAGCGGGAGTCTGTTCCAGGGCAGATTTAAGGCCGTCCATATCACAAGCAATGAGCACCTCATCTTCCTCCCCCACTATATCCACACAAACCCGCTGAGCCTGAATTATGGAGGTTCAACCTCGATAGACTTTCTTCAGAGGTACCGGTGGAGCAGTTTTCCGGACTATATCGGTATTGATAACTTTCCGTCAATTTCAGAGAGACAGTATCTTTTAGAAATGTTTGGCGGCAGCTCAAAGTATCGGCTCCATACTGAACACTGTTTAAAGGAATTTTCCAGAGAGGATATTGCCAGAAAGGTCAAAGATTCTATCCCTCAATAATATTATCGAGGTTGAACCTCGATAATTATAACTGATTCATCGGCGAATGGACCTGGTCCCAGTCCCGCTCTTTCGCAAACTCCCTCAACCGCCCTTTCAAAACTTTCAAAGAATCCTGTTTCAATTTTCCCTTGAGGAATCCACACATAGATATTAATCAGCGGAGACTAATGGCGGGAGCGTGTGGGAATCGAAACATGCCCATTGGCTTGATTACCATTATTTAACAATGAGTTACTAGGCTCATAATCCTTCTGTTCACGTTTTTAGTTTTACTATTAATATTATGATGACAGTTTATTCAAATATCTTTATCACTGTTTAATTTACTTTCTACGCCATAAAAATCAGCATCATATCGAAGAGAGGCACATGTTATATCTTGACCTACCAAAGTGAAAGGCAAAAGTTATTTATGCTTTTAATAAATCTGTGATAATCTGGATTAATCACGTGATAAATGGACAGCGAGCTTATTCCCCGTGGTTTTGCAACGGAATTAGCAAGCAAAGGTAATAAAAAGAAATTCCTTGCATTAGATTCCCCCTGCGGTCTCTGCCGTAGGGAAGATCAATACCTTTTTAGTTTTAAATATGTATCTGATCTATTAAATACAGGAAAGCGGAACGATGTTTATTTCTCTATTGAGAGGGTATCCGGATTCTGCCAGACATATTAGTGCTCCCTTGCCAACATCATTGCTTAATTTCTTTAATTGCAGGATACCTTTAGTCATATTTACATCCGGCGTCATAGACATTTTTATTTCAACAGGGAAAAGCCTCCCCTCCTCCTCAATGATCAGATCAACTTCATGTCCTTCCTTTGTCCGCCAGAACCATAAAGGTGCCTCGTACCCATGATGCCAGTAGCTTTTGATAATTTCACTTATAACATAGTTTTCCAAAAGGCTGCCGGCCATTGCACCCTGTGAAGCGACCTCGGAGCTGTGCCATCCTGTCAGGTAACAGACCATGCCTGTGTCAAGAAAATAAAGCTTGGGCGTTTTAATCTGCCGTTTACTGATATTCCGAAAGTAAGGTCTGAGCAGATACACCTGGAAGCTTGCCTCTAATATTCCCATCCATTCCTTGGCAGTACTAACTGCGATCTGTGCGTCACGGGCAAGCTCAGACAGATTTAACAATTGGCCGGCCCGCGCTGCGGCCAGTCTCAAGAACTTTTCAAAAGCGCTAAGATTCATGACTTTTGTAAGAGTCCTGACATCACGCTCAATGTACGTTTGAAGATATGATCCGTGATATGTCTGAGTTGGAGGAACATCTTTATGAATAAACCTCGGGAATGTCCCTCTTACAATACGCTCAAAAACAAGATCAGTCCCACTCATTTCTTTTATGGGAGGAGCTGTTTTTTTATCCGGACGGAAGGTTCCACCTGAATCTCTTTTTCTGTATTCTTCGCCCTGAGAAAAACCGAGCAGTTTTATGATCGCAACCCTTCCTGCGAGTGACTCTGAAACACCATGCATCAATGGAAAATGTTGTGAACCGGTCAACCAGTATTGCCCGTTCTTATTTGATCGGTCTACGAGTATTTTTATCCTCTGGAGCAATCCGGGGGCATACTGGATCTCATCAATTATCAAAGGGGGTTTATATCTCTCAAGAAACAGATCAGGGTCTTCATTTGCAAGCGTCCTCGGCCCGAATTCATCAAGAGAGACATAATTTCTTCTGGGTGATTCTCTTTTACCAAGATATTCAAGAAGTGTTGTCTTTCCAATCTGCCTGGGCCCGGTGAGCAGGATAACAGGAAATGATTTTGTAAGGCGTTTAATATGCGGTTCAAGATACCTGTTCCTATACATATGACTAATTTACGATTAAATCGTAAATTAGTCAAGTAATTATAAGTGCCTTATAAAAGCTCCTATGCTTCAATCTTTAATTAACGGGTAAGTGAATACTCAGCGTTTGATCTTAAGCCTCTTCCGGCATATTCGAGTGTCTTGAGCAAGTAACCAAGAAATGTCCCTGAATATCGGTAGCAGCGTATGCAGGCCTCGACGCGCTTTTCGATTAAAGACTCATTCCCCTCCCAGGAGGAAAGCGTCGGACGACTTTCAATCCACTCATCGATGGTAAACCTGACAAGCTTCATAATTTCTTCTCTGGCTAAGATATTACCATTCTGTGCTATCCTTACAAGCGCAATACATATGATATCTCGTACATGTTCATCGTTTTTGTCAGCGGGACTTATAAAGGCATAGAGTTTTGCTTTGTACTTATCAAGAATTAGATTGACTTCAGATTTTTTCCTGTACGCTGCTGCATTAGTACGGTAGGAGGGTTTCCATTTTTTGTGATATTTCCGATCCAATGCGCTGGTGACCCTGTCCCAATCAATACCTCCGATCTCAGCACGCACGTTCTTCTGGATATATTGATAAACATTCAGAGCATGCTTCCGTATCCATGAACTATTAAAGGTAACCGGCTGTTTTTCTCTCAGAAGTATGTTGATAGTTTTCACAGCAGATTCAAAATCCATGCATTACTTTATAGCAGGGCA
>DKBK01000026.1 GCA_002451135.1 Nitrospiraceae bacterium UBA6902 | reverse complement strand
GAGAGTACACGAAATTTTCAGAGATGAAGAGCATTGTGCGGACTTTTAGTATTGACATGCACTGCAAAAAGTGATAATAAAAAAATATGGAGTTCACGAGAGAGAGAACTTCTTACTGCTCTCACAGAGAACGATGGATGTGGGGATTAATCCATAGTCAGCGTTAACAATTTATCACTACCGATTGAGTCGGATGGTGATGTCAGATTCAAATTTCTCAGGGGATGCCCTTTCGTTACAGGGTGAGGTGCCTTATACTGCGGCTCCTGAATTATTAAAGTAAAAAAGCGGAGATTTTTTTATATGGCGAGAAGAGCAACATGGAGAATTCCACTCCGGTTAGGCGTAATTTTGAATTGCGGGAGCAGGGCATTCCCTGGGACGGTGACGAATCTTTCAGAATACGGTATGTTTATCAGCGCTGAAATGGCCGGCTTTACTGAAGATTCGCAATGTGATATATCCTTACCTCTGAAAGAGGGGGAACTGCATATACCCGGTAAACTGGTTAGGGTCTCAAAGATTAACGGGCGCTACAACGGGATAGGGGTAGCGCTTATTGATCCTCCACAGAAGTATCTGGATTTTGTAGAGAATCTGCTGTATGTGCTGTAACACGCCACCCAACAAAAATTATGTAATACCTTCTAAATCATTTCTTTCAGCCTGTCAGGACCCTCTCATATATTATCGTCTATAGTACCTATGGTGACGATAAGCGGTTCCTTTCTGCCTGCAGCGAGAACACACCAGTTATTGATCTCTGCTTTAAGAATCTCCTCCCCGACTCTTTTTGATATACTGCCGGGAGAGTTTTCGTGATCAATGACCCCTGAGTTGATATAGGTCCATTGGGCTCCCTGTCTTGATACGACCCCGGTGTGGCCACGGGTAGGTGTAGAAAAGGACAATATCATACCTTCCCGGAGGTGTGGCGCCATCTCAGTATAAATCTCCTCTGTTGTGTCTGTTGTATTGGAAATCTCAGGAAGGGATTTGGAGTAAACTTTTATTCCTGCCTGCTCCACCAGGCCTTCGCCGTTGAAGTACGCGTTTCTGTGCCTGCCGTCACGCGCAGCCAGGGTTTCAAGTTTTTCCCTCAGCCCCCCGTATCCGTTATATTTAACGCCCTGGTTTATAAGGCCCCTTACGACCAGGCCGTAACAGTCTATTTGATTGTAGGGTGTGCCGATATATGGTTTGACCGCATCGGCAAGAGAGGTATGATGTGGTCCTTCACTATCAGCAACTGGTTCCGGTAAGGTTATATTTGCTGAGTGGACGCCATGTTTTTCCCCGGAATCATGGATAAAAGACAGTTCCATGGTTGAAGGATTGAATTCCACCCTGGTGCCGGGCCTTAAAGAGGTATAGTTTTTATTTCTATTGACCGGGGCATTGATGATATCCCAGGAGCGGCGGTTAAAATGAGGATTGGCCTCAAAGAGGTGCGAGACCGTGGGATGCTCCCTGCTTATGGTCCCGATGACTTCGGCTCTGTCACCCGATGTTTTCGCCTGTGCAGGAATTGGATCTTCAGAGGTTATGTGATCTTCCGCGGGAGGATGTTCCCTGCCCCAAACCAGTTCATTGCTCCCCGGCTTAAGGGCCACGGGTGTGCCCTCACGGATTTTAGTATACTGCTTGCCACGGTTTTCTGAAGAAAAGACAATGTCCCAGCATTTATTCGCATACTCCGGATGGGTGATAAGGATATGTGACACGGTGGGAGTTTCTTTACTGATTCTGCCGAGTTCAATTAAAGGCACTTGACCTGAATTCTCAGTTTCTGCATTGTTCACACCCGGCATCGCATCGTGAAGGACTTTAGAAAAACCGTTCGACCCGGGCTTTTGTTGAGAATCTGTAACAGGTTGCGACCCTGCACCTTCCGCGATCCTGGAAACGGACATATGCATCTCCTTTACAGCAAAACATATAAATGAAAACTGCTCATAAATCTTTTAGCAATAGTCATGCCACAATTTGAAAATATCCTGCCCTCTGTAAATGGCTTACAATTGCCGATAACTATTGTTTTGGTCAGGTCCTGCGAGCAAAAAGAAACGTTACATATTTGACATTATGCATAGTATCGTTAAAATAATGACATGGAATTGTTCGCGTATACAAAATATACGTTTTATCATCTTGCCCTTTCCATGATGTGTATGTGTCCTCCCGGACCCGCGGTCATTTTTTGAGTGTCTGGATTCTTGTCAAGAAAGATGAGAAATTTCTTTATGGATCATCCCGCCTGTGTTACGGAGCGGCTCCTGTAAGGGGGGATACCTCGAATCATAGTTGCATCCCGCTTATTGCCGATATGACTTCCCTTTGGATTGCTGGCTCATTTCATTTTTCCTTCCTGTATGGTATGTTTATCTATACTATACTGTTTATACATATGAGATTATTATGAACGTATGGCATTAGGGATACTATTATGATTAACTGCGAAATCAGCCTGAAATCAATTCCCTGTCTCGCCTCCCTTGAACAAGCAAATCTGTCCAAACTGGAAAAGAAGGCGAACCTGAAACGGATCAGAAAACAGGGGTGGTTGTTCAGGGAAACCGATGCGTTGAAGTCTTTTTTTATAGTAACGTCCGGGGCAATAAAGCTCTTTAAGACGTCTGAAGAAGGCAGGGAACTTCTTATCCAGATAATGGAGAAGGGTGACCACTTCTGTTTTGCTCCCATGTATCTGGGGAAGGAGTATTTAGTGAATGCCCAGGCCATGGAGGAATCGTATGTGATTATGATTAATGCTCCGGATGTTAAGTCCATTCTTGAAGATGAAACAGGGGTATTCGCGAGAAAGATAATCTCGGCCTTGTGCAGGAAAGTTGACCATCTCTCAAAAATGATCGAAGACCTGGCTTTTAATGATATAGAGCAGAGAATTTCCAGGGCTTTACTGAAAATGATAGTCGTGAGCAATCAAACAGATAATATGGTGAGTCTTGACATGTCTCACAGAGACATCGCATCCATCACAGGAACGGTAAGGGAAGTGGTGTCAAGAGTAATAAAAAAATTAAAGAAAAACGATATCGTCGTTGAGACGGGAGTACGCCATATAAAAGTAAACAGGGACAAGCTTATTTCTTTTTTAGATACTGAGAACATCCCGATCAGAAAGAAAGATGCCCTGTTATATGCACTTCCTAAATGCAGTAAAGCTCATCTCATGTCTTAACCCGCCGTCTTTTGAAATCCATTCCCACTAAAAAATAATAGCGCAGGCATATAGGCGGAGAAAATTTACAAAATCTTTACATCTATTTACATAAAATTAACATACGTCCGGTGACTTTTGTCACTGACATACAGGCCATCATAATATAACTTAATCATCAAATAAAGAAATTCAATTAACTTTTTTTTCACAACAAAGTATAATGCATGTGATATCGGCTAACTCGTTTTATAAAACAGGTATCTCAAAAGATAGGACCTGTTAATGGACCATCCATCATTTCATGTAGTCATTCCTGATTACCGTTACTGGAGACAGAATATTAAGTGTCAGACGGGATGTCCCGTAAATACGGACTCCAGGGGTTATGTGCGGGCGATTGCTGATGGCGACTATGAAAAGGCGTACTGGATAGCGAGGATGCCGAACCCTCTTGCATCCATCTGCGGCAGGATATGTGCAGCACCCTGTGAGCTGGCATGCAGAAGGGGATGGATAGATTCCGCTATTTCAATCAGGGCATTAAAACGGTTTGTTACAGAAAAATACGGTGTTGAAATATATAGTGATAAAAACAGTTTTGTTCACAAATTTAAAGACAAGTTTAGGGAAGATGGCAGCGGCATAACTGGAATTGCAGGAGAAACATCAAAGCCTGTTTCCATAATTGGTGCAGGCCCGGCCGGTCTCGCCTGCGCTCACGATCTCGCACTTATGGGATATAAGCCGGTAATTTATGAAATGGAGAATGTGGCAGGCGGTATGACCGCGCTGGGCATTCCTCCCTACAGGCTCCCAAGAGATATCATTCAGGCGGAAATTGACGCGATAAAAGCCCTTGGAGTAGAAATCAAGCTGGGTGTACAGATAGGGAAAGACATCCAGATCAAAGACCTGTATGATAAATCTGCTGCTGTTCTTTTGGCTGTTGGGGCAAAGAAGGCGAGGATGATTCCCATGCATGGCGCAACAAGCAGAGGTGTGTTAGGCGGTGTGGATTTCCTTCGTGATGTGTATACAGGGAAAGAGGTAAAGATAGGACCGAAGGTTGTCGTGATCGGAGGGGGGAATGTTGCTTACGATGTCGCACGGACTTCAGTAAGACAGAAAGGCGTGGAATCTGTTTCACTCGTATGCATGGAGAAGTTTGAGGAGATGCTCGCTGACAGGGTCGAGATAGAGGAAGGACAGGAAGAGGGGATAGAAAGGATCAACAGCTTTGGTCCGCACCGGATTAATGCTGATACGGACGGAAAGGTCAAATCGATCACCTTCAAGAAATGCCTTGCTGTTTTTGACAGTGAACAGAGGTTCAATCCGCGGTATGATGAATCCGAGGTCATTACCCGTGAAGCTGATACGGTCCTTTTTTCAATAGGCCAGGCATCTGACATCACCTTTCTTGAGAAGTGCGGTCTGAATGTTGAAATGACCGATAGGGGAATGATTAAAGTCGGCAGGGATAAAATACAAACATCCGTTCCCGGACTGTTTGTGGCCGGAGACCTCGCATATGGGCCAAGACTTGTAATTGATGCCGTGGCCAGCGGTAAAAAGACGGCAGCCGTTATTCATGAGTATATAAGCGGAAAACGTGTACGCATGAATATTTCAGAGACTCATGTTGAGCACTATGATAAAGAAGTGTCATGTAATTCTGTCGCACACCCGCCTGATTTTGAAAAAATACCCAGAGAGGAAGTGCCTGCCGCACCGGTCTCTGAAAGGATAAAAAGTGTATTTGCTCCCGTTGAAACGGGTTTCCTGAAGGAAGCGGCAGAGGAACAGGGAGGCAGGTGTTTAAACTGCGCGGTGAATACCATATTTAACGGCGACCGGTGCATACTCTGCGGAGGCTGTGCTGATATTTGCCCTGAATACTGCCTCAGACTTGTGAGCCTTGAAAAAATAAAAGGTGATCAAACCCTGACTGAACTTTTCAAAAACAGATACGGAGATGAACCCGCAGGCACAGGCTCAGCGATTATAAAAGATGAAGAAAGATGTATCAGGTGCGGTCTCTGCGCCAGGAAGTGTCCGGTAGATGCCATCACAATGGAACGATTCGTATTTAAGGAGGTAATTGATAAATGATCAAGAAAACCCGTAACACGGAGGGGGTATCACGGCGTGATTTTCTCGGTCTGGCTGCCTTCGGAGCAGCTATTCTGGGATCAATCGGCGTTCTTGCGGGGAGTCTGAGATTTGTTAAGGCCGATGTATACTCCGAAGAGTCCAAAAAATTCAAGATAGGAAAAAAAGAGAATTTCCCGATAGGGACAACGCGGAAGTTTGATGACAAGAATGTATTTATATTTTCTGATGATAATGGACTTTTTGCAATATCCGCCATTTGTACCCATCTCGGCTGTATTGTATCTCCCTCTGAATTTGGCTTTCAGTGTCCCTGCCATGGCTCACGATACGATGAGAACGGGAATGTAATAGGCGGACCTGCTCCGAGACCTCTTGAGTGGTATGAGATAAACCAGGAGGTGGACGGTACATTGTTCATTGATGCCGGCAAGGCTGTCCCCCAGGGAACAAAATATTTATTTGCTTGATACATGACATTATATTTAATTTTATTGTAAAGGGGCCAAACGATGAGTAATTCAACCCAGACAGGACTTGGCAAATACAAAGAGAATTTACTGTCTATAAAAAAATCATTCCTCGGTTCTTTTCTGAGAAGCGGCATGCCCACGTCTGATAAATCAAGGACAGCAGTCGTGGTCAATAATTTTTTCCTCCACCTGCACGGGGCAAAGACTCATACAAATACATTAAAACCGTCCTATACGCTTGGTTTGGGACTCATTTCCTTCTTTTTGCTCGTGATCGCTTTTATCTCGGGTGGTTTTCTTATGGTGTATTACAGCCCTTCTATCGGGACCGCATTTAACGCGGTCAAGGACATAAATTTCGTCGTCATCAGCGGAAAGCTTATGAGAAATATCCACAAATGGTCCGGTGAGGCCATGATAATATTTGTGCTCCTCCATATGGCGAGAGTTGTATATACAAACTCTTATAAAAGAGGAAGGGAATTTAACTGGGTCATAGGCGTAGTACTCCTCATATTGACCTTTGTGTTGAACCTTACAGGCTATATGCTTCCATGGGACCAGCTTTCATACTGGGCGCTTGTTATCGTATCCAATATTGCGGCAGCACCAAAGGAACTTACTGATATTTTCGGAATAACACAATATTTTGATATTGGAGGGGCAACGAAAGAGGTCTTGCTTGGCGGAACGGCACCTGGCCAGAATTCCCTCACAAGGGTCTACCTTCTGCACATTATCCTGTTACCCCTGGGAATTTGTACGGCACTGGGCGTGCATTTCTGGAGGGTAAGAAAAGATGGCGGGCTTTCAAAACCGGATATCGTCGGAGACAGAGAGACCGGTGTGGCGTTTATATCTCCTCCGCAAAAAACAGGAGGCATATTCCCGACACATAAGACCTATGGACTTATGGAACTTGCCAGGGGCAGGACCCCTGCTGTCGATAATGATGTTGAAAACACGGTAACGAGCTGGCCCAACCTGTTTGTCGCTGAGATCGCAGTGTTTATTTTCACTCTTGCGGGTGTAATAGCCTATTCATATTTTATCGATGCACCTCTTAAGGAATTTGCCAACGCTGCGATCCCGGAAAACCCTGCAAAGGCGCCCTGGTATTTTCTCGGACTGCAGGAACTTGTCTCCTATTCCGCCTTCATGGGCGGACAGGGTCTGCCGGGGCTGGCAATTGCCGGGCTTTTGCTGATCCCTTATCTTGACAGGGAGCAGGAGCATTTCGGTATCTGGTTTTCAAACAGGCAGGGGAGGATGGTCGCAATAGAGTCCTTCATTGTCGGGGCCGCTGCCGTAATCGGTTCCCTTGCATTTGTTATCAATTTTGGCTGGTTCAGAAACTGGTGGCCGAAAATTCATCAGCTTTGGATAATTGCGATTAACCCCGGGAATCTCCTGCTCGGTTTTGTTGTGGCTTATTCTTTGTTTGTCATAAAAAGGACAGGATCAACCAGAATGGGGGCTATTTCCCTCTTCACTATGTTCCTGGTATGTTACGTAATCCTGACCTATACGGGAACGGTATTGCGGGGGCCGAACTGGGAGTTCTACTGGTCGGCAAGTCAGTGGCCAATACATTAAAAAAATATAATTCAAATGAAAAATGACAAATGATAAATTGAGATCAATAAATCCAGAACCGGACAGCATAAGGCTCTCAGTCTTTTTATCTTTTATTTTTGATGGGAAACGAAACTATAGAGCAAATTAAATAAGAGGTCAGAAAAATGCAAAGCAGATTTTATTTATCGTTATTATTAATATCATCGCTGGTGCTCATTGCCTTTATGGGAATAGCTTTTAACAGAGAGATGAACCCTGAATGGAAAAAGTACCAGACCGAGTATAAGGATTTTCTTGTAAAAAATGCAAAGGATGCATCCACCAGGCAGAGGGCGGAAAGGATTCAGATCGGTATGCAGCAGATCTATATAAAAAGTCTGGAACGATCTGACCGGTGCATGAGCTGTCACCGCGGAGTTGAAAACCCTCTCATGGCAGAGGCCGAGCAGCCTCACAGGCAGCACAGCGGTAACTATCTGGAGAACCATCCCATTGCCAAATTTGGATGCACCGTATGCCACAGAGGCCAGGACCGCGCCACGAACATGCGCGAGGCCCATGGAGAAGAACATACGCACTGGGATTTTCCCATAATACCATCAAAGTACATCCAGGGATCGTGCGCCCAATGTCATGATTATGAGATGTTAAGACAGGAAGGCGGAGAGAAAGTAGCAAGAGGCGAAGAGCTGTTCAGGCAAAAAGGCTGCCAGGGTTGTCATAAAATTGGTGGTAAAGGTGGGGACCTCGGAAAAGATATAGCGGGCATAGGGTCCAGGCCGTTTGCCTATTTCTCCATGAAACATGTCGTTGGTGACCATAATTTATACAACTGGGTAAAACAGCACTTCGATGACCCCCGAGCAATTGTCCCGGAAAGTGAGATGAGGGTATTTCTCACTGATGAGGAAGCCGAACTGCTGACGACATATATGATGACCTTCGTTACTGCAGAGATGCCCCGGAATTATACCCTGATCAAGAATGTTATACAACCGAAGATTGACGGCGAGTCACTATATAAAATGTACTGCATTGCCTGTCATTCGGACGGCAGAGTAAGTTTGTATGACGAGATATTTAAACGGACAATCCCTGCTATCAGGAATCCTGCATTTACAAGGTCGATCGATGACGAACATCTGAGAACCATAATAAAAGAAGGGCGGAAGGGAACACAGATGACCGCTTGGAAGGTCAGTGCAGCAGGACTGACTGATGCCGACATTAATAAGATTATCATGTATATAACCATGAACAGGCCTGAAAAGAAACCTGAGCCCTTTGGATTCTTAAAATACAAAGCGGATGTGCGGCATGGTGAAGAATTATATAACATCCGTTGTGAATTCTGTCATGGTGCGGAAGGGAAAGGCGGAGAAGGGTTCCTGGGGATCAATCTGAGAAACCCTGCAGTGCAGAAAGCTGATCCGGAATTTCTCGCAATCACAGTACGTGATGGAAGAGAAGGTACCCCGATGGTGTCTTTCGGCATGAAAGGGTTGAAACTTGATAATCAGGATATTGCCGACATGGTTGCGTATGTTAAGACCCTTTCACAAAAGAAATAAACAGGAGAAGGAAATATGATACCGTCCATAACAAAATGTAAAAGAGTTTTATTAATAGTCTGTCTATTCCTATTTCCCCTTACTTCTGTGGTATTGGCACAGGAAAATGATGATGAATATGCAGCCCTCGTTGAATCAGGCAAAAAGGTGTATGAAGTCCGCTGCTTATTATGCCATGGGTCAAAGGGTGACGGCAACGGACCTGTCGGTATAATCAGAAGGGCGGAACGCAACGGCCGTGTCCTTGAGATCGTTCCCAGGGACCTTACGATGGCTGTATTCAGGTTCCGCACGACACCGACGGGATGTCTTGCCGATGATCAGGATATTTTGAATATTATAAATAACGGTGTCCCCAGGTCATTCATGCCGGCGCATGAAAAAATACCCATACAGGAAAGAGAAGCTGTGAAAGAATACATCAAGACCTTCTCTTACAGGTGGGAGGAGGAAGACCCCTGCGAACCCATTGCGGTTGTAAAGCCCGAATGGGTCGGCAGCAGCAAGTCTGTGGACAAAGGCAAAATTATATTTAAAGAGATGAAATGCGGAGAATGCCACGGGTATGAGGGAAAGGGCGACGGACCGAAGTCAAATGATCTGAAAGACGATTGGGGGAAACAGATCCTGCCTTTTAATTTTTCAACGGGAGACCTGAAAAGAGGATCTACGCCTGAAAATGTATATATAACGTTTACGAGCGGTCTTGACGGTACCGGGATGCCTTCCTATGAGGATTCCCTGAATGAGGAGGACAGGTGGCATCTTGTATCATTCACATTAAAACTGATGGGTAAGCTTGATAAAAAATAAAGAAATGCAATCGAATAATGAGGGGCATATTTTATGCTCAAATTCTCCTGTAAAAACAGAAAGGAGGAATAAATGGAGGAATCTATTATCAAGAGGAGAGGAGTCGTATTGCTTTTCGGGTTTATTGTTCTGGCATTGACGTCTGCCGCTCTGATGTTCAGCGGGAATGCGTATGCCGCGGATGTGGAATCAGGGAAAAAAATCTATCAGAAGTATTGCGTTATCTGTCACGGCGACAAGGGCGACGGCAAGGGGCTGATCGGGGTCATCCACAGGGTCGAAAAAAGCGGCCTTACGTGGGGTGTATATCCAAGGGACTTTACCGTGGGGGTCTTTAAATTCCGTTCAACACCGACAGGATGTCTTCCTGCTGAAGAGGACCTTCTCAGAATTATAGCGAACGGAATTCCCCGGTCTGGCATGCCATCCCATGAGGACATTTCCCCGAGCGACAGGAAAGCGGTCATCAGTTATATCAAAACGTTTTCACCGAGATGGGTTGAGGAAGACAGCTGTGATACGATAACAGCAAAAAAACCGCAATGGGTCGGCAGTGAAGAATCAGTAATGAAGGGAGAAAAAGTTTTTAAAGACATGAAGTGTTTTGAGTGCCACGGCTACCAGGGCGAAGGAGACGGGCCGAAGGCAGGAGAACTCAAGGATGACTGGGGAGACAAAATTCTGCCCTTTAATTTCACATCAGGCACCCTTAAGAGAGGGTCTTCGCCTGAAAACGTGTACATTACATTCACAACGGGACTTGACGGCACCGGGATGCCATCCTATGAAGATTCACTGAAGGAAGAAGACAGGTGGCATCTTGTTTCTTACACGCTCAAATTGATGGGACAGGGCAAGTAAATGAAAATTCAGGAAAGGAGGGCAGTCAATGTCGGATAAAAAAACCAATAAATTAAATAGAAGGACCTTTTTAAAGATTGCAGGCGCTGCGGGGCTGGTCACCGGCGCGGGTGTAATGATGCCGAAAGATATTTTATCGGCCAGACCGGAAAAAGGCGGAAATGGAAAGCTGAACTTTGAAGTAGCGCCAGGCCAGCTTGATGATTACTACGGTTTCTGGAGCGGAGGACATTCCGGGGAGGTAAGAATCGTAGGCGTCCCCTCAATGAGGGAAATACACAGAATCCCGGTCTTTAATACTGATGTAGGTTCCGGATGGGGGATAACGAACGAGAGCAAAAAACTCCTGAGGGGCAAGGCTGCAGGCGACACGCACCATGTCCATGGTTCATATGTGGACGGGACTTATGACGGAAAGTGGCTCTTTGTAAATGACAAGCTCAATAACAGGGTGGCCAGGATCAGGATCGATTATATGGAGACGGATGCCATCGTTGATGTGCCCAATATTCAGGGTGCTCATGGTCTCTTTCCCCAGCGCTATCCCAAGACTGAATGGGTCGTGGTAAACAGTGAATTCCAGACACCTGTTCCCAATGATGAGTCAAATGCAAAGAATTTCAATAACCCGCAGGAGTATTACGGGATGCATACAATAATAGACGCTGAGCGGATGGCTGTTGTATGCCAGGTAATGGTCGATGAAAACTGTGACCTTGCCGCAACTGACTACAAGGGAAAATATTCCATGTGCACGTCGTACAATTCAGAAAAGGGCGTCACCATCTCGGAAATGCTCGCTGCGGACTTCGATTATCTGATTGTATATAACTGGGAGAGGATAAAGAAGGCACTGGCAGCAGGGAAATATAAAACCATAAATGGCGCAAAGGTACTTGACGGGAGAAAAGGTCATTCGGATCTTACATTGAGGATCCCTGTTCCCAAGAACCCCCACGGAGTGAATATATCTCCTGACGGCAGGTACGCTGTCTGCTGCGGAAAGGTTTCTCCCACTGTGACCGTTGTTGAGCTTTCCAGGCTGGATGATGCCTTTGCAGGCAAGATCAAACCGGAAGACTGTATCGTCGCCCAGCCGTACATTGGGCTCGGCCCCCTTCATACCACATTCGACGGGAGGGGAAATGCCATTACCTCAGTATTTATTGACAGCACGAATGTGAAATGGAATATTGACAAGGCAATTCAGGCGGAAAAAGAGGGTGAAGAAGCCAAGAAGAAAAATCCCCACATTGTCGATGTCCTTGATATTCACTATCAGGTCGGCCACATTATGGCGACCATGGCGGAGACTAAAGAGGCGGACGGCCAGTGGCTGGTGTCGCTTAACAAGATTTCAAAGGACAGATACATCAACGTCGGACCGTTGAAACCTGAGAATGATCAGCTGTCGGACATTACCGGTGAAAAACTCAGGCATGTGCATGACTCTCCGACATACATCGAGCCCCATGACTGTATAATGGTCAGGAGAGACATAATTGAGCCGAAGGTAAAACACCGGGTCGAAATGTTCGATCACCCGCTTGCCGTTACAAAAAGCGGCGTGGAGAGAAAGGGCAAGGATGTCACCATAAAGATGACGGCAAATGCCCCCCTGTTCGGGCTGCAGGAAGTGAAGCTGAAGAAGGGGGACAAGGTCACCCTCATCGTAACAAACCATGATGAGATAGTCGACCTCTCAAACGGGGTGGCGATTTCCAACTATAACATCAACTTTGTTATAGGCCCGTACCAGACCAAGTCCGTCACATTTACAGCTGACAAGCCGGGCGTATTCTGGATTTACTGTACAAACTTCTGCCATGCCCTGCACCTTGAGATGAGGATGCGACTGATCGTGGAAGTTTAAATAAGATTTATCCGGGCGTATGGTATGCGCCCGCAGGAGCATAAATGTAGGGGCAATTCATGAATTGCCCCTACATGATGTGCCAATAGTCAGAAAGAGGAATTATGAAAAAAGGATTACTGTTAATAATATTCATTTTCTGTCTTCCATTGACAGGGTATGGCCAGTACTCATACTTTGAACACAGATACGAATATAAGCTCAATGACGTGCTGGATGCGGCCAAATTTGTTCAAAAGGAAAACTACTGGGAGGGCTACAGCGACGGCAAACTCAGGGGCTACGTATTTTTATCGGATAAATGGGCCAAGAAACTCGTAGGCTATTCCGGCAAGCATATGGAGACGCTTATAGGAATGGACACAAATGGAATAATTACAGGCGTCAAACTCATATTCCATTCCGAGCCGATAGTCCTTATCGGCCTTAAAGAAAACAGCTACCAGGACTTTCTGAAACAGTATCCCGGGAATAATATCCAGAAGGAGATGAGTGTGGGCAAGGAGATATCCATGGATGCCATAACAGGCGCCACGGTTACCGCGATAGTGCAGAATGCCATTATCTTCGAAAGTGCAAAGAAGGTTGCAGCGCAGACCGGAATAACGAAGTCTGTTCATAAGACCGGGCAGAAAATCAGCGAAACCTATACTCCTATGAACTGGAAAGAGCTTCTCAGTTCAGGCGCGGTAAAGAATGTAAGGATCATGTCCAGAGATCTGGGCCTTGAACAGGATGATATCTACCTTGATCTCTATTTCGGGGTTATTAATCCTCCCTCAATCGGTAAGAATGTTCTCGGGGAGACGGCTTATACAGAGACCATGAAGGGCCTGAAAAAGGGAGAGACGGCCATTTTTGTCGTATCAAGGGGAAGCGGGTCATTTAAAGGGTCCGGGTTTGCCAGGGGCGGAATCTTTGACCGGTTTAATATTGAACAGGAAGCAAGGTTGAATGTCTTCAGAGACACGGACTATAGAATACTTACGAGCATATCACCTAACGGTTCACCTGATATAAAAGAAGGAGGAATATTTACTGTAACAGTCGATGATTTTGATCCTGTAAATCCATTCACGTTCAATGTTATGCTCCGTTACAGGGTAGGGTCCGAAAAGGAATTCAGGTCATACAGTACGGAGTACCGGATTCCTGAGAAGTTTCTGGAATAAAAGACAGGAAAAAAATTGTGATAGGAAGAGGGAATGCTGGATACACCGCTGTGGATACAGGTCTGGGAACAGAAGATAGCGCATATCGTTATATTCGCGATATTTCTCTTATCGATTGTTGTAGTCATGGCACTAAAGGACAGTATCGCGAAGAAAAAGGCGCTGATGAACGCGACCACTTACGTAATACTGAGTATTTCGTTTATTTATGTCGGTCTCGTGCTGAAGGCACAACCTACTACAACAAACTTGGTCATTCCCCTCAGCGCTTTGAAAGAACGGCAGTTCCCTATAGGTCTTTTTTTGCTTGAACCATATATATTTCTTTCCTTTGTTTTTATTGCGATTACTGTACTGCTCTGGGGGAGGGGGGTATTCTGCGGGTGGCTGTGCCCTTATGGAGCAATGACGGAACTCCTGATCAGGCTCTATAAAAGAATATTACCCAGGCTCAGATTCAGTATTCCCGAAAAAATCCACTGGAAACTGGTCTATCTCAAATACATTATTTTCGTGGTAATAGCAGGGGTCTCTTTTTACAGCTTCATCCTTTCGGAATATCTTACGGAGATTGAGCCGTTCAGGACCTTTGTATTGAAGCTGAACAGGGAGTGGTATTTTGTTCTTTACTTTATTCTTGTCACTCTGGGATCAATGATAGTTTACCGGGCCTTCTGCCGGTATCTCTGTCCCCTCGGCGCAGCGCTTGCGATACCCTCATTTTTAAAAATACTCCCGTTTATCAGACTAAAGAGATATGATTTTTGCAGCTCATGCAAAATATGCGGCCGCTCCTGCAATCCCCAGGCGATCACTGCCAACGGACTCATCATTAACCGCGAGTGTTTTAATTGTATGGACTGCCAGGTTAATTTCTTGGATGAAGACATATGTCCTGTGCTGATAAAGCGTAAGAGGGAAGAGAGAAATGCTTGAGATGCTAATGTCGAATTACGAATTACGAATTACGAATCATAAAAGTAATAAACTCATAATTCGTAATTTAAAATTAGTAATGTATTCAGTTTGGTTCTTGATTCTTGCTCTGCCATCCAGCCCGGCTGCAAAGACCTTGCATGTCGGGACTGACTATGTGACAATCGGAGGTGCCCTTGAAGACGCTCATGACGGGGATGTAATAGAGGTCGATGGCGGGAAATATAAAGAGAGCCTGAAGATTCAGAAGAACGTACATCTCAAGGGTGTGAATAATCCTGTTATCAGTGCACCTGACGGCCGTATAATCGAGGTAATAAGCCCCGGGGTTATTATCGATGGCTTTACTTTTACTTACGATGCTCCTGCCCTTTCCGCGAGCAGCTCTGCCATATATATAGACAAGGGGGCAGACGGAGTAATCATCAGGGACAACCGGTTCCGGAATGTCCTGTTTGGTATATGGAATGTTGAAGGAAGGGACATCAGGATTGAGCGCAACAGTATCACAGGGGTAAAGATCGAGGATACGAATTACAGGGGGAACTGCGTTAATCTTACCGGTTCCCAGAACGTACATGTAATTGACAATACACTGAATTACTGCCGTGACGGAATATATATGGAGCTCTGTCATGATGCAGAAGTTACCGGGAACAATATAACGGATTCCCGCTACTCTGTGCATACGATGTGGGTCGACAGGGGGAATTTCAGCAACAATACAGCCGCTGGCAATCTCGTTGGTCTGGCTATTATGTATACAAAACACTCGCAGATCAACGGAAATTACGCATACGGCAACAGGACGCACGGGCTTCTTCTTATACAGACGGTGAGAAGTGAGATATCGTCCAATGTAGTCATTGGAAATACAAAAGGGATATTCCTTTATAACTCCGTGTACAATGAAATTAAAGGCAACCTTGCGATGAACAACCAGCTCGGCATACATAGCTGGGGTGGCTCCGAAGACAATATCATACACGGCAATTCATTCATCAATAACGAGATTCAGGTCAAGTTCATTGCAGGCAGAGACCAGAAGTGGGACAATAATTTCTGGAGCGATTACATAGGGTGGGACATGACCGACGATGGCAGAGGGGACCTGCCATATGAATCAAATTCAGTGGTCGACTACATCTTCTGGAGGTACCCGGTCGCAAAGGTCCTGTTTGCAAGCCCGGCCCTTCATGTCCTCTGGATGCTTGAGAAGCAGTTTCCCATCCTTGATGTCCCGAAGGTGATCGATGCGGCTCCGCTTATGATGTCCGGACATAAAGACTGGAAAGAACTACGCGATAAATACTCTTATTATAAACCTGAACGTATATATGGTGATATCGAAAAACTCCCCCATCTTCCCGGAGGCAGTCAATGATAATGAAACTTGACGGAGTGTCCAAGGCATTCAGGGAGGTCATGGCTGTGCATTCAGTGTCTTTACAGCTGAAAGAAGGGCAGTCGCTCGGTCTTGTAGGGCCAAATGGATCGGGTAA
This sequence comes from Nitrospiraceae bacterium UBA6902, assembly GCA_002451135.1. Classification (GTDB taxonomy): domain Bacteria; phylum Nitrospirota; class Thermodesulfovibrionia; order UBA6902; family UBA6902; genus UBA6902. The sequence goes on along the minus strand of DKBK01000026.1, from coordinate 34,485 downwards.
GTCCACTCTTCTGAAGATACTGCTTGGGATCATGAGGCCCACCGGCGGCAGGGTACTCATCAATGATGAGGAGCTGACGGAGAAGGGCTGGAAGGACTTCAGAAGGCGGCTCGGCTACATGCCTGAAAGGGTATCGTTTTATGACAACCTGACAGGAAAAGAGACCCTCCATCTCTTTGCACGCATCAAAGGGACAAGCGTGGGAAGCATCGGAAAGATAATCAATCGTCTGNNGACCTTCTGATCCTGGATGAACCTACGTCAGGGCTTGACCCTATGGGGACAAGAGAGTTCTATGATATCCTGGATGAAGTAAAGGGCAGGAAGAAACTCACGGTAATCCTGTCATCACACATCCTCGCTGAAATTGAGGACAAGACAGACGTGGTCGCTGTCATGATAAACGGCTCCCTCAGGGCGATAGGCAGCCTTCAGCAGCTTTATACAGGCCTGAATCTCCCCTTCTGGATAACTATAACACTTAAGAAAAAAGACGAGACGCTTGAAGAACTGCTGAGACGGGAAGGCGCCGCTGACCTGGATTATAAAAACGGTTATCTCCTTGCCAGCATTCCCCGCGAGCACAAGATGAAGGCCATCTCAGCGGTCATGAAGGAGAAAGACAGATTTGTTGATTTTTCGATAAGGGAACCGTCCCTGGAGGAGGTGTTCTTTGGTGTACACTGAGGCTGCCCGGGCCATAGCCCATAAAGAACTGTCCGACAAACTGAAAAGCAGGTGGGTCATGGTCATCGGCGCCGGCTTTACGCTCTTTACGGTGGTCATCGCATACTTCGGGGCCGCATCCGCGGGTATCGCGGGGTTTCAGCGCATGGAAGCGACCATTGCCAGCCTGACGAGCCTTGTCATTTATTTTATTCCGATCCTCGCACTCACTCTCGGAGGGGGCATCATCGCTGATGAGCGTGAGAAGGGGACGCTTGACCTTTTTCTGTCAGCCCCGATCTCGATAAAAGAGTTCCTCTTCGGGAAGTATTCAGGGCTCTCAATCTCCCTTGCCATATCCACACTGATCGGTTTCGGCGTTGCCGGACTCGTGATCGTGAGCAGGACCGGGAGCGGGGCGGTCAGCGGGTTCATGATATTTATTATTCACTCAATAGTGCTGGGTATGATATTTTTGAGCCTCTCGTTTCTGCTTTCCATTCTGTTTTATGAAAGGGCAAAGGTCATAGCGCTCACAATCTTCCTGTGGCTTTTCTTCACGATCCTTTATGACCTGGGATTGATAGGGATTCTTATCATTACAAAAGGGGCAGTAGGGGCGGACGTTCTTGCAGTGCTTCTTATGCTGAATCCTGTTGATGTCTACCGTATTATGAACTTTATTTCCATCGGAGAAACATCAGCCTTTATCGGGCTGGCATCTGTTGAATTCCCCGTGTACATGAATGCGGGTGTGTTATGGGGCATATGCATGATATGGATCATAGCGCCTCTGGTCATTAGTTATTATTCTTTCAAGAAGAGATACTTAATATAAGAAATATTCAAAATGCAAGATTCATAATGTAAATATAAAGGAGAGCAAGCAATATGATGAAGTATTTTATGATGATTTTATCTCTGATATCCTGGATGGGTGCTGCTCATGCGGTGATGGGCTATGATGTGATTGATGTCAAAAACGGCGCTGCCATAAAGGGCACAGTCACCTTCAAAGGCGATGTCCCTGCTGATGAGAAGATCCTGATCGATGAAAATGCTGAATACTGCGGCAAGGAACAGCAGGCAGGCAAGTATATTGTCTCGGACTCCATGGTAAAGAACGTTGTTGTCTGGATAGAAGGGGTTGAAAAAGGCAAGGCGGTTCCCCTGAAGCCGGTAAATATAACGATAAAAAACTGCAGGACGGTACCCCATGTAAATATAGGTTTTGTCGGAGGTGAATATGTATTCAGAAATGATGACGACATCCTCCATACAGTACAGTCGAAGCTTGGCCTTGCATATCAGAAAAGGACATCGTCCCGGCCCCTTGAGGACGGGGCGTCGATCTATAACCTTGCCCTCCCCCAAAAGGGCCTTGAGGTGAGGAAGCCCGTAAAGAAATGGCACAGATACACTGAAGAAACGGGGTTCATTCAGGTAAGGTCGAACACCCATAACTGGATCCGGGGATACATATTCATCTTTGACCATCCCTATGCCGCGGTCACCGATGAAAAGGGGGCTTTTCTCATAGATAACCTCCCCCCCGGTGAATACGTGCTCAAGGTATGGCATGAGGGGTTTGGCACAAGAGAACAAAAGATCAAAGTGGCATCAGGAGCAACCGAGGAGGTAGGTATTGCGTTCAGCAATTAAAACAGCGCTTGCCGTTATAGTTGTCGCGGCAGCGCTTGTGTACTATTTTCATTTTCAGGGACAAAGGGCCTCTGACTTCAGCCTGAAGAACTGGGATGGAAGGGTCGTGACCATGAATGACCTCCGGGGAAGTATCGTGGCCCTTACTTTTTCGTATTCAAACTGCTCGGCAAGGTGCCCTGTTGTCACGGTGCGGCTTTCATCACTTGATGCGCTGATGAAGGCCCCTGAAGATGTGGTATATCTTCACGTCTCGATCGACCCTGAAATGGACACTCCTGAAAGCATGAAGAAATACTTCGGCCTTTATAAACTGGACGCCGTAAAGGACAGGAGATGGCTCTTTGTTTCAGGAGGGAGAGATGAACTTTCAAAACTCTGGAACTTCTATGGAATAAAAATCGAGAAAGTTGAGGAAAAAGCTCTTCCTGAAGGGTATTACTTGGACTATACTCCGAAGCTGCTCATAATCGATAAAAAGGGCATGATCAGGCATGAGGCGGACTTCTTTTTTACAGATGAGGATATTGTAAGAAAGATAGGGGAAATCGCATGAACAGGAGGGAATTCTTAAAGCTCTCTGCGTTAAGTGCAGGGGCTGCCATGAGTGGGCATGTGGTCTCCGGCTATCTCAGTGGGGCTGATGCAAGTACCCCTCACAGCGACGGGTATCTGTATGATATGAAGGTAAGGTCAATGGATTTTGAGATTATATTTGATACTGAGATAATAAATCCTCCCAAACACGGCGAGCCTGTCCGTATCTGGATGCCCTTGTCCCAGAGTGGTTTTGAACAGGATGTAACGCACCTCTCGGTTGATTCCCCAGTCGCATTCCATATCAATGAAGAACATCAATACGGAAACAAGGTGGTCTATGCGGGGCCGGACCGTTTGAATAGCGGTGATAAAATAACCGTTACATCCCGGATTCACCGAAAGACCGTTAGCGTCATTGAGGACAAAAGTGAGGATATTGGAAGGCATCTTGTCCTTTCTGAGAAGGAGCAGTGGAATGACGACATAAAGGCGTTTGCGGATAAGACAGTGGGAGGAGAAACGGACCCGCTTAAGACAGGCAGAAAGATATACTATGCCCTGCACGATCTCTTAACTTATGACAAAGACACTATTGGATGCGGTCCCGGGGTAAGTAAATGGACATATGAAAACAGGGGCGGAAGATGCGCTGATTTTCAATCACTCTTCAGGACAATGATGGTTTATAAAAGTATCCCGGTAAAGTGGGAACAGGGGATATTGATCCCCTACCCCTCAGAAAAAATATTGACTGGTGAACTGGAAGGAGACTGTATAGGGACACTCTGCTGGAATAAATTTTATATTGGAGAAGGCAGGTGGATACCTGTTGACCTGGTAGAAGGCAACCAGAAAAAAGAAATGAGAGATTATTTTTTCGGCCACCTCTCTCCTAACAGGTTCAATATATCAACGGGAAGAAATATAACCCTGGCCCCTCCGCAGAAAGGGGAGGTGCTGAACACCTTCCCGGTTACCTATGGAGAATATGACGGGATCCCACTCATATACGGCCACCATTACCGAAATAATGTCAGATATAAAGTCCTGAACGTGGAGATCTGAATATATGATGTTTTTAAAGCATATTACCCTGACGATGATCTTTTTGGCCGTCTCATATCTTCCTGCAGCCGGCACTGAGGTAAAAGTCGGTGAACCGCCGCCGTCAGTTATTCTGATGAATGAAGAGGGCAAAATGGTTGACCTCATCAGTCTTCTCGATAAACCGACAATTATATATTTCACCCACAATGCCTGTCATTACTGCACTCAGATTATTGCCATGCTTATCAGGGCCGACAAAAAATTCGGGAGGCAGGATCTTCAGATCATGGGTGTCAATGTTATGGCAAAGGACAGAAAACTGATCAGGGCCTATAAGGATGAGCTTGGATTTATATTCCCCATGTTTGCGGGAAACCAGGCGGATGTATTAAAGGCTTACAAGATCTATTATGTACCGAAACTCATCTTTATAGACCGGAATAAGATAGTGAAGAGTGTGGTAGGCCATTATATCCATGAGCCGGAACTGCATGAGAACATAAGGGAGATTATGAAATGAACAAAGGCACATCCCGGATAGCTCCAGCACGGGAGAGGAAGGCAAATAGTGACGAAGCTTTTCGCTGTTCTGTTTCGCTTCTGCCTTTTTATGCCTGAAATACTAACCATCATAAAAGGAGGTCGTATCATGAAAAGAATCATTGTGCTGTTGACTCTTGTTTCTCTCTTAGTACCGGGAATGATCTTTGCTGCGAGAGAAAAATACAAAGTGGTGGTCGTGAAAAACGGGGGGACGATCAAAGGGAAAGTCGTATCAGCCGAGAAGATAAAGGACCCTGTTATCCCAATCAAGGTAAAGCCCAAAGAAAACCCCAAAGAAACGGAAATTGAGAAAAAGACGTGCGGCAGCACTCAGCAGGCAATGATGTATGTCCTGTCCCCATCCAATGAGGTGAAGAATGTTCTTGTGATTGTTGAAGACGTCACAGAGGGGATGGACGTGCCCAAAAAAGACCTGAACATCAATAATGTCGGGTGCAGGTTCGAACCGTTAGTCGGCATCTCGTATGTGAAGTCTAACTATATCATAAAGAACAGTGACCCGATTCTGCATAATACTTCTCTTGGCAAAATGCTGGATGGAGACGCGAGGCGGTCGGTGTATAATCTGGCCCTTCCATTTAAGGACCAGGTAATTGAAAAACCGAACAGGGTCGACGGTCTTATAGACGTGAAGTGCGATGCCCACTACTGGATGAGGTCGTACATTTATTCAGCGAAAAACCCCTATGTAGCGGTGACGGATGATAAGGGCAATTTTGAGATAAAAGACCTCCTGCCTGGTAAATACAAAGTCAGGTTCTGGCATGAAGGCTTCGAGGAAGTTGTCAAAGATATTGAAGTCAAGGCAGGTGCAGCGACTGAGGCAGACGTGACGTTCAAAAAAGCAGTGACCCCTGCGTTTATCACCAGGATAAACGAAGCTGGATAAAAAAACATTCCAGGGTCCCATCGTTTCATGTGAAAACATGGAATGGCGGGACCTTGAAACAGCGGAACTGTATAAGTTATATCGGACTTTTTTTGTGGTGTTGTATGAAAATTAGATTTTTTGTCGTGATGGTGCTGATTATATTTATGGTTCCTGCCTGTACACAAGAGGGACCGGTAGTGCCTGTTCCCGTTGAGCTCACCCGCGATCACGCGTGCAGTGTCTGCGGAATGATTATCGTGGACTTTCCCGGGGCAAAGGCGCAGATACATTATAGAAATGGAAAGGTTGACTATTTCTGCAGCACCATGGACATGTTTGTTTTTTATAACCAGCCCGACAGACCCGTGAATATAGCTGAAATATTTGTGAATGATATGGGGAAGGAGGACTGGAATCATCCCCATAGTCACTGGATTGACGCGCAAAAGGCTTACTACGTGTATGGGGGCGATGTGATGGTGTCGATGGGTGAGGCGCTTGTTCCCTTCTCCAGCAGCAAAGATGCCGGTACATACATAGAACAGCACGGCGGCAGGGTCGTGACATTCGCCGAGGTAACCATGAAAATGCTGAGGCCGGATGCGCATGATTAAATAAATTGTCTCTTCTGGGACAAAGGAGGTGTGAAATGAAAAAATGGTTGGCTTTATTCCCTATCATGATATTATTGATTTTTACCCATGCAGCGGCAGCGGAAAAACTGGAATCAATTGCCGTAGCAGTTGCTGATTATCTTACTGCGGGGAGAGCCGTGATTGCCAAAAATCAGACACTGATTAATGATCCTTCCCTGGGTGATAAGGGATTTACTCCTCAGGCGTATGCAGAGCAGGTGAGTCAGGAATTCATGCTGCGGTCCGGGATTGATATACGCTCTTTAAGCCCGACGGATGACTTCGGAAAGGCAGTGATTGCAATCCATGAAGCTGCAATGGAGGTTATTGCTGAAGCACAAACCCAGATTAATGAACCGGGTACGGGATTTAAGGGATTTATTCCTGCCGTCTTCGGCAAAAAGGTAGGGGACAAACTATACAGGAAGGCAGGGATAACGGTCAAGCAGACGAGTCTTAAATTCAGGGGAGAATATAACAAACCGGATGATTTTGAGGTTGACGTGCTCAAAAAATTAGAGAGCTCCGGTAAAGGCAACACATATTATGAAGAGACAAAGTTCGGAGACTTGCGGGTGCTTCGTTATGTTGTTCCGCTTTATATTGAAAAGTCATGTCTGCCCTGTCATGGTGAGCCGGCGGGAGAAAAGGACATAACAGGAAAGATAAAAGAAGGATACAAAGAGGGAGACATGAGGGGTGCGATAAGTGTAATAGCCCCGATAAAGTGCGTATTAGACAATAAATGAATATCTGGCAATATAGTATTGTGTTATATGATGGTTACATACTGTCGGAATAAATATAACGGTTTCAGGTACGGAAGGATTTGATGAATAAATATTTAATGATATCATTGTTCTTCCTGGTTTTTCTAAATGGCCCGGCTGAAGGCACCTCAGACAAAGAAAATTGTCTTATGTGACATAAATATCCTCAGATCGGTCGGATCGATGAGTTTGGAAGAAAAAGAACATACCATGTTGATGAAGAGATTTATGCGAATACTACTCATAAAAATGTCCCGTGCAGGGACTGTCATACATATATCACCAAACTCCCCCATGACCCCGTAACAGAAGAAGTAGACTGCGGTACTGAATGCCACATTAAACCGCCTTTCTATGACGAAAATTTTTCGCATAAGAACATAATAGAAGTTTACAACAGGAGCGTTCATGGGATTAAGGAGTCGGATTCTGAAGAATTAAAGACGTCAAAACCTTATTGTAAATACTGCCATATAAATCCACAGTACAGAAGGGTGGCTGAGGATGTAATTGCCTTTGAAGAAACGCTAAGCCGCTGCGTGAACTGCCATAAAAGAGAAGGCGTTACGGAAGCATATAAGCACATTACTCACCGTCTGACGCGCAAGACCTCCCGCTCGCGCAGGGATGTTGTCCGGCTGTGTTCACAGAACTGTCATGCAGACATCGAATTAATGAGGAGATTAAATATCTCTTCCGAGGGACTGGAGGCGGTGGAGACATATACTGACTCGATACATGGCAGGGCGGTCGCTTTAGGCTCTGAAGATACCGCAGACTGCATCAGCTGTCACGCAACAAATTCAATTCACGACATATATAAGAAAGAGGATATACACTCTTCAATCCATAAAAGCAACCGAGTGAATACGTGCAGGCAATGTCATAAAAATGCAAATGATAAGTTCGCCCAGATTGACGTCCATTCGGCTGTTGAGCGGCATGAAAAACCAGTGTTGTTTTTTATAAACATGGGACTGGGAGCCATGTTTTACGGGTCTGTTTTTAGCCTTATTGGCCTGATGATACTTGAAATATACCGAAGGAGAAAGGCCGGCGTAAACATGAAGCTCAGGAGGGGGACCTCATGGCCCGGCACATCAAAACCCGAAACAGCAGCTGGCTGGGATGATTCAGAAGAAGAGGGGATCTATATAATCGGAGGGCCGAAAAGACTGGACCATCCCGGATCAGTCTACATTATAGGCGGGATATTCAAGGTTATCGCATTTACGGTTTTGATTGCCGTGTTATATCAGATAACTTTTTCTCCTCACGGCCCTGCAGTGCTGGTCCCTATAAAGGAAAAGATAGAAGAGCGGCAGAGGTCGGCAATCCTTGATGAGGTCAGGCGAAATGAAGAATATGAGAAGCACAGGCATTTTCATAATGTCGTTGAATATCCGGAACTCCCTGAAAAATTACGGCCTGTGTGCTATATCTGCCATTCCAACTATCCGCACAGTAAGCACAAGAAAGTGAGGGCCATTCTTAACATGCATTCACAGTTTCTCGTGTGTGAGACATGTCATATTGATGCCGGCAAGGGGAGCGATATAATGTATAAATGGTATAATCCTTTCAATGAAAACCCTGAAGGGCCTTTTTTCGGCACACGCTATGATCCTGATACCGGCAGGCTCGCAAAAGTAAAAGATCATTTTTCAAAGATCGCTCCCTACCTCAGGAAGGGGGGCAGTCCTGGTTCGATGCTCCAGGGTCAGGACGCTCCACTGGCGCAGGACTACATGAGAGTAAGAGACAGGCTAACCCCTGATCAGAGAGAAAATGTGAAGAAGAAGTTTCATGTAAATATTAAACCCAAAGGCAATGAATGCAGGGAATGTCATTCCAGAATGGGGATTCTGGAATTAAGAAAGCTTGGGTTTGAGGAAAACAGGGCCGTTGATCTGGAGCAGTTGAATATCAGGGGTATGATTACAAAATATCAGGAATTCTATATACCAAACATCTTCAATTAAGATCAGCAATCAGGGAATGAATGGGAAATTGCAGGGGGATAATACTATTAGTATGTATACTGTCCGTTCTTTCGCTGGCCCTGACTGTATACGAACGGGGAGCAACCAGCAATAGGGGGCATGAAAAGGCAAGGGCTTTCCAGGAATTTGCCTGCGGTTTCGGTCTGGGCGCATCGGTCAATGCAAAGTGGGGCTTTATTGATTTTGATCCGCGCATAGATAACGCGGATGAGACAGTGCTTTCCCCTGTACCCGGGGGGTACAGTTATTCTCCGGAGAGAGGATTTACGCTGACCCATATGAGTGAGATGCCAGTTGCGCATCATAAAGAAACAGGACAGGAGGTCTTAAAGTGAGCAGAAGAGATTTGCTGAAGTTTGCAGCCGGACTGATGGCAGGGATCATCTGGCCGTTCCGGAAATATTCGTTTGCTGAAAAGCCCGGGGTAGAACATCCTATCAGTGCCCCGCTGGTGTATACGGAAAAGACAAGGTGTGACAATTGCGGAATGGACAGAAACAAGTGGGCGAGGACGCGTTATGATTTCACGAGTGATAAAGGGGCATACCACACATGTTCAATACACTGTCTGGCCGTACTCAGTATGAAGCTTCAGACAAAGGCCGAGAATGTAAAAACGGCCGAATATTTTCATCCGGAGCACATGCTGAAAGCCGATGAGGCTGTGTATGTGATAGGCTCTGATGCGCCGGGCACAATGACGAGAACGAGCAAGATCGCCTTTGGCGAGAGGGGGGAGGCGGAAAAATTTATAGTTGATCACGGGGGCAGAATTGGTGATTTTTATGGGGCATTGGCCGAGGCAATGAAAGAGCTGGACACTCATATGAAGCCGCACCATTAAAAAAAGGACTTGAGAGGATAGTTGAGACATTTCAATCTCTTTTACGCTGCTGCGCGAAACATTGAGAGAAATAAGACAAGGGGTCTGCTCGTAATATCCTGCCTTTCGGCAATCCTGGTTCCCTTTATATCAGCACTTGCCTTACTTGAAGGGGTCAGGCTGCAGGCTGGTATATCCGTTGAAAGCGGAGCCGATATTTATCTGACAATGGACATGTACGGAAGGAACGGCATGGTCCCCGCAGCATTGGCCGGAGAAATAAAAAAGATAGACGGAGTAGTCAAGGCTGTTCCCAGAGTTGCAGGCAGAATATATGTTGAAGGGATGCCAGCTGTCCTGCTCGGTCTGCCCGCGGGCAGTTTTCCCCCTTCCCTCAGTTTTGTAAAAGGCGGGCTTCCTGATGAAGACGGGATTGTGGTAGGCAGGGGTATTGCACGGAAGCTCGGTCTGGATACAGGGAGCCGTCTCAGCATCGGTACAAGGATCCAGGCCATCATCGATCATATCCCGTATGTACAGAAGAAGGTGTATACGGTGTCTGGCATATTCGACGCGGAGTCTTCCATATGGACGTCAAATCTCATCCTGATGGATGTTGAGGAGGCGGTTTCATTGTTTGAAATGGAGGGCTTTGTAACGGACATTGCCGTGTTTGTAAAGGAAAATGAAATAGGGCAGGTCGTCGAGGACATACAGAGAATGAACTCATACTTCAGGATACAGACAAAGGCAATTGCCAGAAAGGCCGTTGTCACAGGATTCAATAGAAAGGGCGGTTTATTCACCGCCATGTATGTTGTGGCCTTTGCAACAGCAATACCGCTTATTCTCATGATTTCCGGTTACGGTTTCTCAGAAAGAAAAAAGGAGATCGGGATATTGAAGGTAACAGGATGGCAGACATATGAGGTACTGGAAATGGTGTTCTTTGAAAATATGATACTGTCACTTATTGCGGCCTCACTCTCTTTTATTCTTTCTTATGTCTGGGTAAGGTTTTTTAATGCGCCTTTTATTGGAGGTATTTTCATAGCCGGTGCCGAGCAGATGCCTGCATTTACGGTCCCGGCCCTTTTTTCATGGATGCAGCTTTTTCTGTCATTTTTCTTTTCGATTGTTTTAACACTCAGCGGAAGCATATACTCTTCATGGAAGACAGCAGTCATTCCCCCTGCCGAGGCCGTGAAATGAAAGAGATTGTCCGGTGTGAGGGCATATGGAAAATATATAACGAAGGGAAACCTTATGAGGTCAGGGCGCTCTCTGATCTCTGTCTGACTATCAGCAGGGGATCGTTTACAATCATAGGCGGCCCTTCCGGTTCTGGAAAGACTACCCTTATCAGCATTATGGGTACGATTGAAAGACCGTCCAGGGGTGGGATAAGCATTGACGGAAAGAACATCGCAGGGTTTTCCGATGTCGCACTCTCGTCTTTAAGGAGGAAACGCATTGGATTTGTCTTCCAGGACTATAATCTGATTCCCGGGCTCTGCGCCTGGGAGAATGTGTCCGTCCCCCTTGTACCTGAAGGGATACCTATACGGGAAAGAAAAGACAGGGCCACCGGACTGCTGGAGACATTGGGACTTGCCGAAAGAGCGGAGCACTCTCCTGAAGAAATGAGCGGGGGTGAGCGTCAGAGGGTGGCTATTGCACGGGCACTGGTAAACAACCCTGATATAGTTATCCTCGATGAGCCGACTTCCAGCATAGATAAAGAAAGCGTATCGGGATTATTGGATATTATGAAAGGCCTGAAGGCGCAGGGCCGGACTATCATTGTTTCTACGCATGAAGAGAGACTGTTGGGGAATGCAGATATTGTCTATGAATTGATTAAAGGGCGTCTCACCGGCCATGCAGATAATAATGGAATGCATCAATAATGATTTTGAATATATTTACCGCAATCTCTCTTTTCATATCGTCTGTCACCGGAGTACTTGCGCTCGTGCTCGCCCTTTTTTCATTCAGGATATTTCAGCGTAGCGGACTGAATCTTACTGGTGAGGAAAGGACAGCAGTAGAAAACAGATCTTACCTCCTGCTGTATATGGCTGTAGTCATACTATGGGTGAAGCTCCTGTCATGGCCTCTGTTTTATTTCATGTTGCAAAGTTGCATCCCATACATTCAGGGTGCGATGTGCATCTTCGGCGTCACCAGGGCTCAGCCGTACCTCGGAGGAGCCGCACAGGTCATCAAGCCTGTTGTTTTTTTTCTCATCGGAGCATGGCTGCTCTTGAACATGCTTGACAGAGGGACTGAGAAGGCGCCTCTGTTCAGGAGAAAGTTTTTATTTCTGTCTGTGTTAAGCATTGTCGTGCTTGCGGACAGTGTACATGATTTCATATATCTCACCTCTATGGAAGTTACATCCGACGTATCGTGTTGCACTACTTTCTTTGATCTCCCGGAAAGGACCACTGCTTCTATTTCCGTTTCACTCATAGGCCAGGATTTTGAAAAATACATACTCCCCTTCTATTATTCGTCCAATGCAGTATTGATTGCATTTCTTGCTGCAGCACATATGCGTTTCCCATTGCTGCGAACCAGCGGCCCTTCCATTGTACTTCTTCTGATGTCCGGGTCCCTGCTCGCCCTTGTAAACGCTTTAATTACAATAGTCGCTCTATTTGAGGTTATCGCTCCTGTTGTTATGCAGCTGCCTCATCATCGATGTATATATTGCATGTGGCAGTACGTGCCTGGGACTATTCTGATGACGGCTTTGTTTATTGCGGGTACATTTTTTGTGAACTGGGCGCTGCTGCTGTACTTGCTTGGAAGACATGAAGAAACATTGGTGCGTCTCTTGGCATGGCTCAAGAACCTCTATTTTTTTGCAATAGCATGTCTTGGGACATCACTGGTCATGGCCACAATTTATCTGATAATAAAAGGAAATCTGACTCGATGAACGAGGAGAATGAATATGGATGCACTTAAGGTGCAATCGTTAAATACCGGAATACCCCGCATTGAGATATTTAATGGGAAGGGAATAAACACGGGGATCCGAAAACAGCCGGTAACAGGAACCCTGTATCTCACGATTGAAGGTTTTGAAAGCGACAGAGTAGCCGATCTGAAACATCAGGGCGGCAAGGACAGGGCTGTCTGTGTATACAGCGCTGATCATTATTCCTAAAACAGTTGAATTTGCTGCCATCGAGTTTACCCCTCAGGTACTCCCCGGTTGTAAAGGTTGTAAGATGAGATGTGGGAATAGGGGTTGTACCACTGAAAACGGCGTCTTCAGGCATGTGGCAGCCCATGCATATATTGTCCCGCTCCAGAGGCAACATGCCTGTGATGCCGTGGGGGATCAACGGCGGAGTGTTTTTAAATGACCTTTCAAAAAATCTTTTAAAACCCGAACGCAAAAATGCTAAACGTATTCATAAGAGGCCGTCTTTGATTATTCTTAATTTTCCCGGACGGGATACGGCAGGGAAGGGGACAGGAACGCTTTAAAACTTGTCCACCATTTTCTCAAGCATGGAGATATGTATAAGATATTGCCCGTTCTGAATGCGTCCGGTCAAAGGGAAAGGGAAGCAGCTGCCGATGCCCTTTTCAATTTCTGACACGGGATATCTTACATTGCATAACCTGCAGACAAAAAAACCTTCATCAAATCTGTAACCGAGCTTTGCATGGTGGCAGTTCTCACAGGCATCAAAAAATGAAAGCACTTTGCCGTCGATTTTGATGACAAAAAAACTTATTTTCCTGCCGAGGTAGCGGTATGTGTAAAACACGGGGACATCGGGTCTGAGCGTGGTGATATCTACGACGACATTTGAATCTCTTATGAGAGGTCTTTGATATGAAGGCTGCTTTGAGCAGGAAGCCGAAAGCAGTAAGAGGGTCAATAAAATGTAACAAAAGTATTTCATAATATAACATCTCAATTCAGTCTGTAGACAACCGGTATCACTATCTCTGCCCTGAGCGGCGGTTCCGGAAACGGGAGGACTTTTTTTACAGTCTCCACCGCGCTCCTGTCCAGTATACCAAATCCTGAACTCTGTATGATTTTTATGTCCTCTGCGTCGCCGTTTTCACAGATGACAAACGAAATGGTCACCTTTCCTGACCACCCCATTTTTCTCGCTGTCTGCGGATACGAAATATTGTTCATAATTCTGTCTCTTATATATGTAAAATGCTCTCTCAAATAGCCGGCCTTTGCATCTTCAGCAAAAGCCGAGGCACCATTGCCGGATGCTGTGACAGGGCCCTGTTTAATGTTATCCGACGAATTGCCCGATTCCCCCTCCGCCGTGTCAAACGGGGCTTCTCTATCGTGTGTATCCTGTGATGTATCAGGCAGAGCAGGTGGGTGACTGTCAGTCACAGGGGTTGCGGGAATATCATCTGGTGAAGGAGGCACGGCCTTATGTTCCGCCTCTTTTATTTCGGGCTTTAGATTTTTGACTTTTGACTTCAGGCTTTCTGCAGCCGGCTTCTGCTTTATGACTGATGCCCGCCGTGGTGTATCGCGACTGGCCCCGGCTTTTGACTCCTGACCGCCTGTCAGGCTGAAGTCGAGCACAAGGAGTTTACTCGGCGGCATGGAACGGCTGAGGACAAGGATTGCGGTAAATAGCAAAGCATGAACGGCAATTGAGAAAACAGACGCCCTGAATTGTGTGTTCATTAATCAATCCCTTCTTTGTTCTGTCTGAAGGCTGACTTTTTTGAAACCGAGATTTTTCACTGCATCAAGCACATCCACAAACATCTGAAGCGCAATGTCCCGGTCAGCCCTTATAAGCATGGGGACCGACCTGTCCAGAAAACAGATGGAGTTTTTCAGACCGTCAAGGGAAACCTGTTTTGTATTAAAGTAAAGATTCCCCTTTTTGTCTATCTCTATAGTCTGGGACTTCAAGGTATCATTATGGCTCCTCGACACGCCTGGCAGTTCAACCGGCACGACCCCTGTTGCAATGAACGTGGAGGTGGTGAGGACAATGGTTAAAAGCACGAGCATGACATCCACAAGAGGGATGACATTCATGTAATCAAATTCTTTCTCTTCCACTCTGTATCTCCCACTGCATGATGAGGACCTTTACCTTTCTCAGAAGAAAGTTATAAAGCGCAACAGACGGTATAGCCACAATAAGTCCAACGGCAGTCGCCTTCAGTGCAAGCGCAAGCCCTGCCATTATCTTTCCCGTGTCCATGAACCCTTCTTTTCCCATCGTATAGAATGTGAGCATTATTCCAAGCACGGTCCCGAGTAGTCCTATGTAGGGCGCATTGCTGCCGATGGTGGCAATTATATGGAGCTTTTTTGTAAGGTCAAGCTCCAGGGACTTCTTATCAGCGTATTCAGCGACTTTGATGCGTCTGTATATGAAATGTCTCTCGACGGCTATGGCTACGGTGATCATGCTCATGACAAGCAGAAGCCCTATCACTCCGTAATCGATCGCAGCGCTAAGCCATTCCATTGTCTTTTCTCCTTGTCCTGAATTTTTGTACTGCGGCAAGCAGCAGAATGCTCACGCCAACGCCTGCGCATCCGAGACATGTCGTGCACGTCCCGCCTGAACAGTTCGAAACCGAAGTCAGCCCTGACAAACCGGTAGCCGCGCCGAGTGCTGAGCAGAGTATCTTATTTTTTAAATCTGCCATAACGTATCGCCTCCTTTGTACAGACTTTTTCACACTCGCGGCAGGGCATGCAGGAGAGCTGATCAATCCTTGCCTTCTCCCTGATCTCAATAGCCCAGGTCGGACACGCCTTTGCGCATACCCCGCACGCATTGCACTTTGCGTCATTCACTGTTACCCTTTTGCCGAATCTGAGGCCGAGCCTGTTCGAGACAGCGTCGAGCGCTCCTATGGGGCAGAGGAAATTACAGTACGCCCTGCCGCCCTTTGCGAGGAAGCCGAGCACGACAACGAGCCCGAGGTTTATGAGCCCTGCTGTTCGGAAAAAATATGACAGGTCCGCAGGTGAAAAAGCGGCGCCGAAGATCCTCGGCACAGTTGCGAAGTTGCAGTAATTGCAGCAAAGACTGCCGATCCCTATCGCAGGGGCTATCAAATATACGGACAAATACCCGTATCTGACCGGCGATGACGGAACGCCGGAAAAATTGATCTTCAGGAAATCCGGCACGATTTTGCTGCCCACTTCCATGCTGCCGCCAATCGGGCACATGTGGCTGCACCAGTATCTGCCGAGAAAAAACGTGCTTATTAAAACACCAAAGACAAGCGCAACGCCGAGGTAGCTTCTTGCAAAGCCAATTATGAATTCTCCTCCTGTCATCCCCTTTCTCCATGAAAAGAACATCCTCGGACACCACGTGCCGCAGAAGTTCGAGTCCTGTGAAAATTGAAAGAGGAGCGACAGCGGCGGCATGAGCAGGAGGATGCCTCCGATGATTATCCAGTATCTGTATTTCACAAAAAAGCCCTTATTAGTGTTGGTGTCTGCCCGCATCGTGCATATCCCCCTTTGCCTTAAATATCACAGGGACACTTAAGACCGCTTTGCCTGTGTTTGTATCGTAAAAGGCAAGCGTATATTTGCCCCTCACGCCCGTGACTTGATATTTCTCAGGGGCCTGCCTGAAGGTCTCAAGGCAATGTTCCGAACAGAAAAAATAATCCTTTCCGTCATGTGTATGCTTTGAGAATTTATCATTGTAAGCCATACCGCAGACAGGGTCCAGCACCGGCGGCTTCATCAGCACCCAAAGGGCGATCCTGTCGCGGGGCTGAAGATCATAAAGTATGTCATTTCTCAGTTCAGGCTTTCTGTGCAGTTTCAGATCCACAACAGGCGCTGACAGATGGATTTTGTAATCAAGCTTCGGTTCTCCCTCAAGCACGACCCTTGCATTGCCTTTGTACGGAGGGAGTACAGTTGCAGTTGCTATGAGTGTATATCCTGTGTCACCGCTTTGAAGAGTTGCCGGGTGTCTTGCCTCGCCGCCTTTGGCCCTTATCAGGCCGATGGAATGGGCAGAGTCTCCCCATCTGTAATCCGCTGCAACAAGAGAAACTGCAACAGAGAGGATGAAGAATATTGTTTTTTTTATGCTCATAAGTATCTCCTTAATTTATTTCAGGCCGTGCTTTATGCATTACCCCGTCCTGCTTCGGATACTTTTTAAAATTTATAGCCTGCCTTTGCCATCCAGGTCTGCGGCGCTGCTGGCCTGTATTTTGCCGCACCCCCTGACTCCTTAGTCACCTCCATTGCATACTTCTTGTCAAAAACATTTAAGACATCAAAGGTAACATCCAGTCTGCTGTCCTCATATCCCACAAGGGCATTTGTAATGAATTTGTATCCCTCATATTTTTCCGTGTTCGCATTGTCTATGTAGTAGCTTCCCCATGCGTTTGTGTCCACTTTGACTTTGAATCCGCGCGGATGTTTATATAATGCGTAGAGGGTATACTGATGTTTGGGGATGTACGGGAACCTGTTGCCGCCCCTGTCATAGTTGACGCCTTTAATCGGCTCAGTGAAATCTACAAACTTGAAGTTGCTGTATGTATATGCTCCTCCCAGGAACAGACCCTTCAGCGCCTGGAGCTTTCCTGAAAGCTCTGCGCCCTTCTTTATGGATTCTCCGGCATTGCTGTAGGAAGAGATATTCCCCGGCTCTGTTGTCTGGACAATCTCGTCTTTCACTGTCATGTAAAAAACAGAAAGGTCCAGACTGTGTCCTCCTTCGAATCTCCCTTTAATGCCTGTTTCATAGTTGTATGTTGTTGACGGCTTGAGGTCCGGATTGATGCTCAGCTCTGATGACTGAGGAGTCTGAAACCCCGTTGAAGCGTTCCCGTAGAGATTGAATATTTCAGTAAGTTTATAGACAACCCCGAGTCTCGGACTTATGTTGTCAAAAGTCTGAACTTCATCTATGGTTTCTGATTTTGCTATATACTTGCCGGTGGAGTAGTTATATTCTTTGTACTTGTCAGTGTTGATATCAAAACCCACCTCATCATATCTCACCCCCATATCTATGATCCATTTGTCAGACGGGGATATGGACTCCTGAATGAACACACCCCACTTGGTCGTAGTGTCATTTCCTTCCTCCGCAAGTTCCCCCTTCTCATCTGAAAGGGTATATAAGATCCTTCCGCCTGTCCCTGTAACATATTCCTGGTAGGTATATTTGTCCCCATCAGCCTTGTCTATCTGCCCGGTAAAACCTGTTGTTAGGGTCCCGTCCATGCCCGCGATTTTATGTGTTATGTCAGCCTGAATATCTGTGCCGTAAACACTGGCCCCTCCCTCATTTATAAGACCGGTAACCGGATGATAGTGGTCCCATTTGCTGAAGTAAACCACTGGCTTGAGTTTAACCCGGTCAAGCTCAGTCTCCATTTTCAGGTTCGAGAAAAAGACCTCGCTGTATCTGCCGCTGTGCCTCCAGATATCCGATGTCAGCTGTGTTATGTCGTCTTCAAACTGCGCTTCGGTGAGTGAGCCGGGCAGCTGAATGTCGGCCTTTGTGTAATTAACAGTGGCCTCGACGGACGTCTTGTCGCTGAACATGTGTCCGAGTTTGAAATTGCCCTGAGTGGTTTCGAATTCGTTCCACTCTCTCCATGAATCAGTGGAACGCCGGCTCCCTGAAACGGTGAAATATGTGCTGCCGATGTGATTTCCATAAAGGAGGTTATACATCTGAGTGTCTTCGCTGCCGTAGCCGAGTTTTATGCTTTTTACTTCTTCATAGGGGCTCTTGGTTATTATATTTATAACCCCGCCTGCTGCATTGGCCCCGTAGAGCGTCGAATTCGGGCCCTTCACAATGTCGATCCTCTCTACAAGCTGTGTATCGACAAAGTCAAGCCTCGACAGCCCGTCGGGATCAGTTACGGGTACGCCGTCAAGAAGGATCATTATCTCCCGGACCCCGTATCTTGCCTTTAATCCAGCCCCCCTTATGATTAATCTTGCGTCATATCCTCCGTTCCTTGATTCTGCTTGAACACCGGATAGTCCTGTAATGGCTTCCTTTATGCCGAACATCCTTGTGTTGCTGATGTCCTCTTTTGTGACAGCGCTTACGCCTGCGGGGATTTCTTCGGTGGCCCTGTCTGTCCTCGTCGCAGTCACTACGACTTCCTCAAGCTGTTCCGGCTTCACAGCCGTTTCTGCAAACAAAATATTTACGGACAACAGTGCGTGCATGAATATTAAAAAGAGATATCGCATCATTCCTCCTGAAAGATTATTTTAAAAAGTGACTCCGTCCCGGAAACGGCAATTTTCGAAGCGGAGTCAATTAGTGTGGGGAGATATGTCAATAGATGACAGACCGGGCAGACGCTCATCGCCTGCACAATAACTCGTGAAAACAAAATAACTCTCAGCTTCGAGACTGCGGGGTTAGACCTTTGGAGGGAGCTCTATCGGTATGGCTGTCAGAGGCAGATAATTTGAGGGATCTGAATATACAGGAGAATGTGTAAAACTCAAAGGGGCCTGTGCACAGGGACATTCAGAAATAAACGGCATGTCCATATTATTGAAAATCATGTTTCCTGACTGGTGGCAGACGTCAAGTGTTTTAAAAGATACGGTCTGTTCGCCGGATGATATCCGGACGGTTGTCAGTGGCGATAATGCGGTAATGCACACAACAATCAGAATCATCGCTGCAATGTATTTCATATTGAGACCATTATATTCGAAGTTGTGTCTGATTGCAACAAGCCCTCGGTTTTCAACATTAGGCTAGAGTGTAATGGAATATCCTGTAAATTGTCAGTGACTTTTGTTACTGAAATGCCATTTTTGGCTTACCATAGTCGGGTAAATATATTATTTTATTCATGTGTATCTAAAATTAAAAATGGTCGCAGTCATCTGCCAACTTTATTTATCACCATCACAAAGATACTTACGACGGCAACGAACGCGTACTCGCGATTCAGGCGCTGTCTGAATCCTGGCCGAAGTCCTTTGCGGGCCTTAAACAAAAACATTGCCGGTAGAAATTTAAAACTCACCCTTCCGGGTTCCTTTGCTGTCAGAGGACACGTTATCAGTCCGGGGCTGATAAGGACTTTTGATCCTTCATTTCTTCCAGGGCGTCCGTCAGTTCATCTTCGCAATATACATAAGATACATTTGCGCTGTACACGAAAGGAATGCCCTGAATGTGCTTGAGGTCTTCCATTTGCCCAATAATGCTTTCCCCCTCTATTGTGGCCACTATTTTCCCGTGTGAATCATGAAAGTGGACTTCGCACCTGTCAAGAGAGTTGATTTTCTCTTTTACCTCATCAATATGGTCAGGGGTCGTCCGGACGACAATGCTCGATACATTCATTGTGTTATTCCCTTT
Organism: Nitrospiraceae bacterium UBA6902; assembly: GCA_002451135.1. Lineage (GTDB taxonomy): Bacteria > Nitrospirota > Thermodesulfovibrionia > UBA6902 > UBA6902 > UBA6902. The sequence goes on along the minus strand of DKBK01000026.1, from coordinate 14,528 downwards.
CTTTGGTTTACTCTGATTTCACACCTTCATTCAGGATGTTAAGTAAATTCGATCTGTAGCGTCCCTTTTCATCCCTGAACTCACCTTTAAAGATGTTTTGCACTGCCGGTGAAAGGGTAGTCTGGATGACATGACACTGCAAACAGTTGAATCTGCTTCCATCGAGTTTACCTCTCAGGTATTCCCCGGTTGTAAGGTTTATAAGATGAGATGAGGGTATAGGCGTTGCTCCACTGAATACGGCGTCTTCAGGCATGTGGCAGCCCATGCATATATTGTCTTTTTCAAGAGGCAGCATTCCTGAAATATCGTGCGGGATTAAAGGCGGACTGTTTTCAAATGATCTCTCGTATTTGGTGCTCTCACCCGGTTCTTTTGAGGTCGTTTCACCGTGGACCGGTAATGTCTTACTTTCATCATAAAGGGGTTCCTGCCTGAGTCCGAGTTCCTCCTCCGTATATGATGCAGGCATTGCTTTAGTCTCTGTTTTTGTCTGGGCACAGGAAAATAATAACCCTAAAGAAATTGTTACGGATACTGCTGCCAAAAGCCATGATGTTCTCTTGCTCTTCATAATTTATCCCTCCTTATTTTTTATGAGAATATTTATTGGAATATATGCTGCTGAAATTCACCGCATTATCATCACATACCTCTATACACCTTCCGCAGTTAATGCACTCCCCGGAAAGCACGGCCCCGCTCTGTTTGCCAACCATGTGCAGAACCTGTTTTTCCGGACAGATGTCTACGCACTTCATGCATAAAGTGCATCTGTCCCGGTCATATCCGATCCGCAGGAACCCGTACCGCCCGATAAGTGAATAAAAACCACCGAGGGGACATACGTGTCCGCAAAACCCGTTCTTCACAGCAAAAAGGTCGAACAGAAACACAACCAGTACAAATGCCCATCCGAAGCCGAAGCCGTAAATGATACCCCGGTGAAGCATTCCTATAGGGCTTATCCATTCAAATGCTGCAACCCCCAGAATTATTGATAATACGATTGACAATCCTGCTGCCCAGTAACGAACGCTTCTTCCGATGTCCCATGATTTCCATGCTGCATCGAGATGGAAATACTTTCTGAGCTTGCAGGCCGCATCTGTAATCATATTAACGGGACATACCCAGCCACAGAAAATTCTGCCGCCGAGTAACGCATAAAACAGGAAAATAATCAGTGCCCCGGTTAAGGCGTCTTTTGCTATAAGAGCGCCGGCTGAGTAGCTCTGCAGCAGCGCAAAGGGATCGGACAGTGGCAGAGCATCCAAAACTCTTGCAGAACTGAGATTTCCCCTCAGTACCGTCCATCCGAAGAAGTTTCCGGCAAAGAAAAGAAACAATACTGCCGCCTGGGTTATCCTTCTGAATGTCAGGTATTTATATTTTCTCATTGTCTTTAAAAATGCAGGGCGGGATTACCCCGCAAATACGTTTATCAAAATACATCTTCATTTAAATAATCCACAGCTTTCTTTTCACTTCTGGGGGTCTCGGTTGTAACTTTGTCCGTTACATCCCTCATGCGCTCCTGATCACGCTCATCCCAGCCCTTCATATAACGCTCGCTTGACTCACCCATCGCAATTTCCCTCGGCAATACAAATATGGCCGCCTTCTTTGTGACGCACGCATTTTCGCACAGCCCGCATCCTGTACAGGCATTGCTGTGGACTATCGGGGCCATAATCGCGTGTTTGCCGGTCCGCACATTTCTCGTATATTCAACGGTTACGGCCTTGTCGATCAAGGGGCAGGCACGGTAACAGGCATCGCACTGAATGCCTGAGTAGGCAATGCATGTTTCCCTGTCAATTACAGCGAGGCCCATTCTGGCAAGATTGATGTTTAATATCAGTTCTCCGCCTTTGTCCTTATCGCTGACGAGGGCCTTATCAAGTGATCCTGTCGGACATACCGGCACGCATGGGATATCATTACACATACGACAGGGATTCGTCCTCGGGATGAAATAGGGGGTGCCTACCGGGCTGCCGTCTCCGGGTTGTGCGAGGTTCAATGCATCGTAGGGACATGCTTCGACGCACATGCCGCATTTAACACACGAAGCTAAAAACTGTTTTTCCTGTACTGCACCCGGCGGTCGTAACATCAAAGGCGCTGACCTGCCTTCTTCAATAAATCCGGACCAGGCCAGTCCGCCTGCTGTGGCAAGCCCAAGGCTCTTAATTGTCTTTAATAGAAAATCTCTTCTCTCAGGCATCATCGGCCCTACCTTCTTCTGTTACTTTGACTACTGTTTCCTGTTTCCTGACTCCATTTAGGCCTTATAAATTTTCACTGCGCATTTCTTGAAATCAGTCTCCTTTGACATAGGACAGGTCGCATCAAGTGTGACCTTATTTATTAATACACGTTCGTCAAACCAGGGGACAAATATCAACCCTTTCGGTGGATTGTTTCTCCCCCGGGTATCGATCCTTGCCTTGACCTTGCCTCGTCTTGATTCTATCCAGATAAGCTCGCCGTCTTTAATCCCATTGGACTCCGCATCGCGCGGGTGCATGAAACATAAGGCCTCCGGGGCCGCCCGGTAGAGTTCAGGTACACGCATAGTCATTGTGCCGCTGTGCCAGTGCTCAAGGACCCGGCCGGTACAAAGCCACAATGGATAATCATTGCTGGGGACCTCGGCAGGCTCGGCATAATGTCTCAGGAATATCTTAGCCTTGTTCGGGAGATTGAGTTTCCCTGCTTCAGCCTTTGGCCCCATGAGGTCTCCCTGCGCGATCTCTTTTAGCGCTTTGCCATAAAAGGCGAACTTGCCGCTGCCGGCTTTTCTGGCATAAGGGTCGTAGTCGGCATTGAATCTCCAGGCTGTTTCCTTCCCATCTACTACAGGCCATTTCAGTCCCCTGACTTTATGGTATGTGTCGAAGTCAGCCAGGTCATGGCCGTTGCCGATACCGAATTTCCTGTATTCTTCCCAGAGATATTTCTGAATGAAGAAGCCGTAGCCTTTGAATCCTTCAACGTCTCTCTTGTCTCCGCCGGCCTCCGAATTCATAAATCCTGTTCCGACGGGGTCAGGCCACTGATATGATTTAGCCTCTTTGTTGGCAAACAGGACATCAAATAACGTATCCGTATCTTTGTAACCCATTGCACGTGCTTTATCCAGGACGTCGGGGAGTGTTACCTCACTATTAATTTTATGGGACTTCCAGACTTCTGCCAATGTCAATCTCCTTGAGAACTCGACGGTCTGCCACGTATCGGACATTGCATTGCCTACCGGGGTGACCTGCTGTCTCCAGTGCTGTGTCCTGCGTTCGGCATTGCCGTATGCGCCCCATTTTTCGAATATCATCGCGGTCGGAAGGATCAGGTCCGCTACTTTTGCGGAAATACCCGGATAAACCTCGGACACCACAATAAAGTTGTCCATTTCTCTGGCCGCCTTGATCCAGTGGTTCATGTTCGCAGTGTTTTGCCAGGGATTGTTTACCTGTACCCATGTCCATTTGATTTTACCGTCTTCGAGGTCCCTCATGATTTTTGTATAATGCGATCCGACGACCGGATTGAGGGTCCCCTCAGGCAGCTTCCACAGTTCCTCGGATTTCTTCCTGTGATCCGGATTATCTACGACCATATCTGAAGGAAGCCTGTGTGCAAAGGTACCGACTTCCCTTGCTGTGCCGCACGCGCTCGGCTGGCCGGTCAGGCTGAACGGGCTGTTGCCGGGCTGGGCCATTTTCCCGAGTAAGAGGTGTACCATGTATATCTGCTCATTGACCCATGAACCCCTGACATGCTGGTTAAAACCCATGGTCCAGAAGCTTGAAACCTTTCTGTCTTTGGCAGCGTAGTAATCGACCAGCATGCCCAACTTTTTCTTAAACGCGTCGAGGGACTCATCAGCATCGCCCTTGGCAAGTTGTGCTACAAAATCGAGTGTGTAGGGTTCAAGGCCTTTCTTGAAGTCCTCGAAGGAAATGGCCCAGTGCTTAACCGGGGCTTTCGTGTTTTTCATTTCGAGTGTTGAACCTGCTGCTATGCCGAGAGAGCTCCATGCATGTGCCTCGTCTTCAGTAACTATTTTTGAAGCTTCTCTTGCTGCCGTATCCAGTTCGCTCTGTTTGTATTGCGGGTGATTGATCTCTGGCCGCAGTCCGTATCCTATGTCCACCGGTCCTGTCGTGAACACGCAATACTTGTCAACGAAATCCTGGTCAATAGCTTCAGGCCGGTTATAAACGATTTCCCTTGCTATATAATTGAGGATTGCGAGGTCTGAGTTCGGTTTTATAATAATTTCGAGGTCGGCGATGTTAGAGCACCGGTTGGAGAAAGTCGATATATTGACCAGCTTTACCCAGTCGGGTCTGCTGAGCTTTCTGTCTGTGACCTTCGACCAGAGAACGGGATGCATCTCGGCCATATTCGCGCCCCATAGCACGATCGAATCAGCGTAATGCATATCATCATAATTGCCTGCCGGTTCATCAATACCGAATGTCTGGATAAAACCTACCACAGCGCTCGCCATGCAGTGACGGGCATTGGGATCGATATTGTTGCTTCTGAAACCGCCTTTCATAAGTTTGACAGCGGCTACCCCCTCCATAATTGTATACTGACCGGAGCCGAAAATGGATATTCCCGTAGGGCCGAGTTCGCTGTAGTATTGCTTGAACTGCTTCGCCATTACGTCAAAGGCCTTTTCCCATGTAACGGGTTTGAACTTTCCTTTTTTGTCAAACTCGCCTGCATCATTTACTCTTAGCAGTGGGTCGGTCAGTCTGTCAGCGCCATACATGATTTTCGCATTAAAATATCCCTTTATACAGTTTAATCCCATATTTACCGGCGCGAGCGGATCACCCTTGACTGCGACGATCATATCATTTTTGGTTGCGATCATAATGCCGCAGCCGGTGCCGCAGAACCTGCATACTGCCTTGTCCCAGCGCCAACCCCTCTCCGTCTCTTTTGCCGCCGCCCTTAATCCCTCAGGTACGGCCATACCGATGGCTGTAGCAGCGCTTACTGCCGCAGTGGTTTTCAGAAAGTCCCGTCTTGTCACTTTCATGTCAGGCCTCCTTTTTAAAAAGCATTAATTTTAATCTATTTAGGATAAAGTTATAACCCAGGTTGCTTGTGTAAGCTTCTGACATCATATGAACCCCTCGCTTATTTATGTAAGCTGAAAAATAAACATATATATTTGAACTATCATACTCATGACTCATTTGCAAGTAGCTTATAAACGTATAAAAAAAATAGCATGTATTTTTGTAAATGTGATGTTAATATGTGTAAAGAAAAAGTAAATTTTATTTGACTTGACCTGAAGCAGACTTTACTATTGTTGTATATGAATGAAGCCGAAGATCGTTTCTTGAGTCCTCCGCATGCAGACACTAAAGCGCTTATTAAGACAGTTCAGGGCCCTTAAGCTCAGCCTCAGTCTCAAATTTATCATCGGTGTTGCCATTGTACTGGCAGTGACAACCGGGACATCAATCCATTACATCAATGAGAACCATAAAAAACTCGTCGTAGAGCAGATCGACCAGCAGGCGAGGGCCCTGTTCAGGCAGATCGTCCTGACGAGAAAATGGATATCGGATCACGGAGGCGTGTTTGTAGAACGGATGCCGTGGAAAGAGCCAAGTCCCTATCTCTCAGATCCTGAGATTATAGATACTCACGGGAAAAAATATGTCAGGCAGAGCCCTGCCATGGTCACCAAGGAACTCTCAAAATATGCGCGGGAAAAAGGCCTGTACTGGTTTCACATTACAAGTCTTAAACTGATTAACCCGGAAAACGCCCCTGATGAGTTTGAAAGGGCCGCCCTCAAAGAGTTTGAGACAAAGGGGACAAGAGAATCTACTAAAATAGAAAAGGTCAATTCATCCTATTTTTACCGGTATATCGCGCCGCTCTATATTGAAGAGACATGTCTCAAATGCCATTCCCATCAAGGATATAGGCCCGGCGATGTCAGGGGTGCCATAAGTGTGACGGTGCCTATGGACTCCGCACTTGTTATGATCAATTCCGGGAGGAGGGACCTGATTATCACAAGCAGCGTAACGATCGGCATACTGATGATCGTACTTTTCATCATGATGAAAGAGCTTGTGATACGTCCAGTCAATGAGTTGAAGAGCTCCATTGAGGATTTTTCAAAGGGCAGAAAATCAAGGACCGCACCTGTCAGTACGGGTGATGAACTTGAGGACCTGAGCAATTCTTTTGTTGATATGTCCCGGGCATTGTCGGATTATCACAAAGACCTTGAGGATAAGGTGCAGAAGGCCACGAGCGGTCTTGAAGAGGCAAACATGAAGCTCGTTGAACTGAACGAAAAGAAATCTGACTTTATCGCGAAGATCTCCCATGAGTTGAGGACCCCCATGACCTCAATCAAGGGAGCCATGGACTATATTTCTGTGAAATTAGCCAGGGACAGCAGGGATGCGGGGGAACTTACGGAATTCCTGGATGTCATCAAAAATAACGCCGACAGGCTTATCCGTCTGGTCAATGATACGCTTGACCTTGAGCGCATTGAATCAGGGATGTTTGATCTCCATTACAGTGAGGTAGATCTTCTGTCTCTTATCAAGGACGTGGCGATCAGCTTTCAGTCGTTGGCCGGGGATAAGAATATTACCTTCAGGATAACGGCACCCCCCGGAATACTGGTTGATGCCGATGAAGACAGGATCAGGCAGGTTTTGATCAATCTGGTCTCCAATGCGCTTAAATACGGCCCGGATAATTCGGAAATTCAAATGTCGGTCACCGCGAATAAAGATTCCGTAACNNGAAGGGTCACCGCATGAGCCACGGACCTCACAGATGAACCGGATGAAGCGTAATGTCCAGGAAAGGCAATGATCTGTTCATCTATGGAAATCTGTGTATATAAGAAAGGATTTTGATTGCATAACAGGATACTTGCCGTAGACGATGACAAAGATATATTGAAAGTGGTCAAGGCCAACCTCGAACTTCACGGCTATGAAGTTGATACCGCGGAAAACTGGGAGGGGGCCCAGGAGAGGCTTTCAGAAAGGATCCCTGACGTTATCATCCTCGACGTGATGCTTCCCGACGGAGACGGCATGGAGATATGCCGCGATCTGAGAAAGGACTTCCCTGACATGCCCATCATCATGCTGACAGCAAGGGACAAGGTCTCTGACAAGGTATTCGGACTTGAAAGCGGGGCCGATGACTATGTGGTTAAACCTTTTGAGACACTTGAACTTGTTGCAAGGATCAAGGCTTGTCTCAGAAGAGTAAGCTCCCCCGTTGTCAGGGACAACGCGGTGATCGGGAACCTTAAGATCGATTTTAAAAAACGTATGGTATCTGTTTCCGGAAAACGGATCGATCTTACCCCCAGGGAGTATAGCCTTTTATGTTTTTTTATTGACCACCCGGGGGAGACGGTCAGCAGGGAGCAGATCAGGAAGAACATCTGGAAGGATTCAAAGATCTACTCCTGGAGCAGGGTCATTGATGTCCATATCCAGCATCTCAGGCAAAAGATAGAAAAGGACCCCTCACATCCTAAATATATCATAACTGTGCCGGGAGCAGGGTACAGGTTTTTGGAGTGATGCATGTCTGCAGGGTAGTCCCCGGGATACAACACTTAATATCATATACCCGTCGATTTGTCTTGTTACGAGAACACTCTGTATCCTTTATTTTTGTGAATTGCGCAGCCCTTGTAGCATATGCACTGCTCATGGCGCAGGAAACACATGTATATGTAAGCTGAAAAGCCGCTTTATCCTTCTGCCCTTCTGAAGAAACTGACCGCCTCTAGCGAATCGTAGCCCATTTGAAATTTACAGATTCTTTACACACATTAACCCCATCTTTACCTTGGAATCTGTTACATATTTTGTAGCATGTTTTCAGGATGAAAAAGATCTCTTCGGATTAAGGGACACTTCGTCGTATATCCAGGGGGATCAATAATGAGGTAAGCATGGTCGTTGCAAGCGGATACATTGAAGTAAACGGAATTCATAATGTCGGGAAAATAGTGAATGAACTGAAAAGCAGAGAAATAGGCATTCATGAAATTGCAGAGGAAAGGATCATGTTTCTTATGGAAAGAGAGAACGTCGATGTGATAAAAAACGAAATTGCGCTACTGAAGAACATGGGAGAGGTGAGGAGCGCGCATCTTACGTATTACAGTGTTGAGAATCGTTGAGGAGCTTCTGATCTGACTGAGTATCACAGGGGTACCGTATCAGAAGTGTGATGGGAAGAAATATCAAAATTTACTTTTTCTTAACAGGGATTAACAGCACATTTACAGCGAAAGCTGTTACCTTTTTTATATGAAAGCGGTGCGCAGGGCACGATCAGAAATGCATGAAGATATTATCTGCAACCGGAAAAGTGGAAGATCGTCACAGGCAGTAAAAAAATGAGAGGGGAGGTGATGGATGTAATTTAAACCATAAAAATATTCAGGAGCGAGAGAAAATCAATGTAAATGTCCCATAAGGAGGAAGAAATGAAAAGAATTATATCGTTGGCAATAATAGGCTGTTTCCTTATCCTCGGAACCAGCTCGTATGCCATCACAAAGGTCAATCTCCCGAAGGAGCTCTCAAAAGAGAGCAGAGATTGTATAAGCTGCCACAAGGAGTCATCCGTAAATATCTATCAGCAGTGGGGTTACAGTAAACACTTCCGCGCCAACATCGGGTGCTATGAATGCCATGAAGCACAGAAAGGGGAACCGGATGCGTTTGAACACGAAGGCAAATTCATTGCAGTCATTGTGTCACCTAAAGACTGCGCAAAATGTCACGAGAAGGAAGTTGATGAATTCGTAAATTCCCACCATGCAAAGGCAGGGAGGATCATGGGATCACTGGACAATACCCTTGCTGATGTCGTTGAAGGCAACAAAGGCATGAAGACAGAGGGATTCCCTGATGGGGTGTCCGCTGCTGCAGTCAACGGCTGCTGGCAGTGCCATGGGTCAATTGTAAAGGTTAATAAGGACGGAACCCTTGACCCTGCAACCTGGCCTAATACCGGAATGGGAAGGGTAAATCCTGATGGAACGGAAGGCAGCTGTACCGCGTGTCATCAGCGCCATGAATTCTCGGTTGCACAGGCGCGTCAGCCTGAGAACTGCGGCAAGTGCCACATGGGTCCTGATCATCCGCAGATCGAGATTTATCAGGAATCCAAGCACGGGATCAACTATTACGCAAACAAGGAGAAGATGAACCTCAATTCAGCCAAGTGGATCGTGGGTGAAGACTATTCTGCCGCACCGACCTGCGCAACGTGCCACATGTCTGCCACAAGCGATATGCCTGTCTCCCATAACATAGGCCTGCGCATTAAATGGAACAACCGTCCCCCGCAGTTAAAGCTTGCGCATGAGTCAGATGTAAAATGGGGACTGGCATCAGGCGCGGTTACCGGCGACATGCGAAAAAATAATATGCAGAAGGTGTGTGTGGCCTGCCATAACCAGAATTTTGTGGATTCGTTCTATACGCAGTATGAAGCGCAGCTTCAACTCTATAGTGAGAAATGGGCCATACCTGGAGAAAATCTATTTAAAAAGGCGACTGAGGTATTGAAGGCAGCGAAGGGCGCGGAATATGCACAGTTCGCCCAGAAGATAGACTATACGTGGTTTGAGCTGTGGCACCATGAAGGCCGCCGCGTTCGTCACGCAGCTTCAATGCAGGCGCCCGATTATACGCAGTGGCATGGCAACTATGATCTGGCCAGAAACTGGTATGGCGCGTATGTACCTGAGTTGAAAGAAGTTATTGAAATGGGGAAGAACAGCGCTAACGCTGATGCAAAGAAGTTTGCAGGCGAACTGGAGGACATGCTGGGTCAAGTAATAAATGATGAAAACCACAAATGGTCTATCGGAAAAGAAGATCCAGCAGCGAAGGCAGAACGTGATAAACGCCGCAAGGAGTTTCTCGATCGTTACAAATAGTTAATAATGCAGGCGTGCTTCAAAGGGAGTGGAGATATGGTCTCTACTCCCTTTTTTTATGCCGGATGTTTAGATGAGTAACTTCAGGGTCCTTTTTCAGAGAGCGTAGCCCTGTTTTCGGTATGCCGGGAGCTTTGCGATCTCCCGGAAGCCGAGGGGTTCTCGGTTTTTGTCTTCAGGAATTGAAGGAGGAAGTCCCTCGAAAGAGAAATCTCCTGTGATCTTTTATCCAGTACAATTATTTCCTTGTAAAACAGGGAACAATTCTCGATAATACTACATTTCAAAAGAGCCTTTATGGGAGCGAAACTCTTTTAAGAGGCAGGCAGCGGAATAAAACGTACATCGTATCTGTAGTTATGATAATTTTTAAAACAATAAGTTATTCTTTGTCTCTTTTCGACATTGCGACGGGTATTGTAAATGTTCTTTACATGTTCTGACAGCCTGCAATATCTGTTAATTCTCCTTATCGTTAAGAAAGTCGAATTAATTTTTGAGAGCCCTAAAGTTTGAAGGAAGATTGCCGAATATAAACAGCATAGACTATATCAAACTGAAAAAGGAGGAAGTATATGAAACGAGTTTTAATAATCCTTATGGCAGCAGTAGTCGTTCTTGTATCTGTTAACGCCATGGCCGCAACAGATACAAGCAACCTGACGTCCACTGTTGTCGTTCCGGCAATCTGTACGATTTCTACTGTTACAGATCTTGACTTCGGAACGTATGATGTGACTTCCGCTACAGATGATGACGATGGAGCCGGCGATGTGTCATTCAGGTGCACAAAAGGGACCGTCTACGATGTCTACATAACCGGGGCAAGGACAATGACGGACGGGACAGACACCCTGAACTTCGAAATGTATACGGATGCAGGGCGGACAGCGGCATGGGCATCGGCTGCTCCAGGTTCGGGCGGTACAGCGGCCAGCAACGCTCCTATTACCTTAGATATCTATGGAAGGATAACGGCGTTGCAGGATGTGCAGGCAGGAACCTATAATGGAACAGTTGTTGTCACTGTAGAATATTAAGAAGAACATAATCCATTACATAAGCTGATCACAACTAAAGGGAGCATTCGGTGCTCCCTTTAGTTGTTAGATAGGCTTATCATGTCCTATTGCTTCACGCATGATAATGAAGATGTATGACCTGTTCGCACGGCCTCCTCAATTATGCGAAACCGGAGGTCCGGGTTAGAAATCAGATTCTCGTAGTTACGGGAATGACATTTTTGGGAAGAATATATATCATATATCGAAGGATCGACCATGAAATCAGCACGTAACTACACAATATCTCAAGGCGAATCAATACTATGGGGTATTGTCTTTATAGTGCTCATCATTTTATTTCCGTCAGAAGGCTTTCCCATAGACTTTTCAATCAATCCCATAAGGATTTTCTTTGATGGCGGAAAAAAGACCGATATCCTTACGATAAAAAATGAATCCCAAAAAATTGTTTCATTGCAGATCAATGCTGTTTCATGGACACAGGATGAGAAAGGGGAGAATGTGTACTCACCAACGCAGGATATTTTGTTCTTCCCTAAATTGGTCGAAATAACACCCGGAGAGGAAAAGATAATCAGAATCGGGAGCAGGGTAGCGCGAAGCGACGCAGAGAAAACATACAGGCTGTTCATTGAGGAAATTCCTGACAATAGTCAGCTGGATACCACTTCAGTCAAGATTTTAATGAAAGTCGGGGTTCCGATCTTTATCCCTCCGATTAAGACCGCTGCTTCAGGAGTTATTGAACACATTAAACTCGCCAGTAGCAGTCTCAGGATGGGGATAAAGAATCAGGGCAATACGCACTTCATCATCAAATCGATGAAGGTAGAAGGCAGGGACGGTGCGGGCAAAGAAGGATATGCCGTTGAAAAGGCAGGAGGGTATCTGCATCATGGAAAGTCAAAGGAGGTTACCTTTGAGATTCCGAAAGATGTATGCGAAACGCTGAAAAAACTGAACGTATATATTGACACAGACAGGCTCATGATGGAGAAACAAATTGAGATTGCGGGAGAAATGTGCGGGCCTTAACCGCGCCATTATATTTCTTGTTTTTCTTATCTTCCTTCCATGTAACACATCATTCTCCGCGGAACAGGCAGTTTTTAAATTGATCTTGAACGAACAGGACAAGGGCGAGTTTTTTTTCGTACTTGCACCTGAGGACGATATATGGATGGCAAGAAGTGATTTTGAGCTGTTAGGGCTCAAGGAGGGACTGGGCATGGATGTCCAGTTCAATGGAATCACCTATGTCTCTATGAAATCGGTGCCTGACCTCGAATACAGGATAAATGAAGAAAAGGTATCACTTGACGTAAATGCCTCTCCCGCTCTCTTCAGAGAACATGACGTAGACAGTGCTTATACAAAACCGTATAACGTCGTGCTGACCAGAGACAGTTCAGCTTTCCTGAATTACGCAGTTGACTATGATTATGTGGAAGAGGAACCTGTGGTAAATGTCTCCGGTGAACTTGGCATCACCACCGGTAATTATCTCGGCATAACCACCTTTACCTATCAGAAAACGGAAGAGGCGGAGAAGGCGGCAAGGTTAATGTCAAGTCTTGTATACAGTGACAGGGATACATTGCAAACTGTTACCCTGGGGGACTTTTCATCATCGTCAGGGGCGCTTGGATCAGTTATGCTGCTCGGCGGGATAAGCTATTCAAAGAACTTTTCCCTGGATCCTTTTTTTTTAAAACAACCTCCGTTGAGACTCGGCGGCTCTATTCAGACCCCCTCAGACGTGGAGATATATCTGGATGGTACCCTGGTCAGGAAGGAAAAACTGTCACCGGGCGCATTTACTTTTCAGAATATTCCGGCAACCCTGGGGTCTGGAACTGCGAGCATGGTGATAACAGATGTGTACGGCAGAGAAAGGATCATCACGAGTCCGTATTATTACAGTGAATACCTTCTGGAAAGAGGACTTCATGAATACAGTTACAACGCGGGTTTCATAAGAAAGGATTTCGGGGTAAAGGATTTTTCTTATGGGAAGCCTGCATTTATGAGCTTTCATAATTTTGGCTATTCCAATACTCTCAAAATAGGGTATACTGCGGAGGCTTCTCCTGATGTTGTGAACATAGGTCCGTCCGTCTCTTTCCTTGTATTCCATGAAGGTATTGTAAATGCTGGGTTTGCGGTCAGCAGTAATTCAGGCGAATCGGGTTTTAGCGGCATGCTTGCGTATAAGTATCAATCGAGGAATATCAATGTGGGGCTGATGCTCAGGTCGGCTTCCAGGGAATACTCGAATCTTGCCGTGAAACCGTCCGATGATAAGGAAAGGATTCGATTTACCGGCTCGATCGGGTTTGGCGGCAAAAAAACAGGCTACTTAGGGGCAGAATATTCACGTGCTGATATGTATCTGGCAAACCGTGTATCACGGATCGCGGTGTCATACAACAGAACAGTGACGGAGAGTACCTCTTTGTTCGTCACTGCAAGCGAAACAAAGGATATCGAAACGTATAATGAGATTTTTTTCGGCATTCATGTATACTTAGGCAAGCATATTTCAGCAAGTGCAAATTACACAAAAAAAGAAGATGACGATATCCAGAGAGTGACTATCCAGAAAAGCCAGCCTGCCGGCAATGGATTCGGCTTCAGAGCTGATATGGTCAATACGAATGATAGAGATTATGTCAACGGGGCCGTGAGTTATCAGAACAGTTACGGATTATATAAAATAGATATGACCGGCAATGCAAGAAATCTTGATTACCGCGTATCCGCTGCAGGGGGGATTGGATACATAGACAAGTCAGTCTTTCTAAGCAGGCCCATAACGGACGGCTTTGCGAAAGTAAAAGTTGATACACTGGAAGACGTCAGGGTGTACTATTACGGGAACGAGGTGGGAAGAACAGACAAAAAGGGTGAACTTATTGTTACCAATGTCAGGTCCTACCATGATAATAAAATCGCTATCGAGAGCCAGGATATCCCGATCGATTATTCGATCAATTCACTGTCCCGGTATATCTCTCCTTCTTTAAGGAACGGTTCCGTAGTCGAATTTGAGGTCAACAGGATACAGGCTATCTCCGGAAACCTTTATATCATAAAAGACGGGGCAAGGAACCCGGCCGAGTATACACGTGTGTTTGTGCAGGTCAAAGATGTCACTGTAGAAGGGCTTGTCGGGAGGAACGGAGAGTTCTACCTGGAAAACATACCTCCAGGCCGGTATTCCGCAAGGACTGTATATCAAGGGGATGAATGCGGATTTGATATAATCATCCCTGAGAGCACGGAAATGTTTTTACTTCTGGGGGATATTGAGTGTGAAGAGCAGAAGTAACAGAGGCCTTTTCATTTTTGTATGCATAGCGGCCCTTTTTGCCCTTTGCTACCAAGGAACTGCGTGGGCATTATGCACTGTTTCAGCAGCTCCCGCAGATTTTGGAAGCTACAATGTTCTGCTGACAGGAGCGCATGATACGCAAAGCAGCATTACCGTGGACTGTAACGAAACCCCTCCT